>DASRVB010000130.1:0-14904 GCA_035687725.1 Gemmatimonadota bacterium | reverse complement strand
GCGCGTGGGCGGACACCAGGTACGGCCCCGGCCACGATCCGCCGATCTCGCGCTGGACGAGCATCCAGGCGCCGATCAGAAGGCCCGCGAACAGGAAGACGATCCCGGTCTTGATGAAGCGTCGGACGTTGGTGTGCATGGCTAGGTCGCCTGGCGGCGCTGCCAGGCCCGCCAGCCGAAGAAGAGCGCCAGAATCACCGCCAGCACCATCAGCGGCCCGGTGAACAGCATGAACATCGTCCGCCGACCCGTCGCGCGCGCTTGGCGCAGCTGATGATCTTCGTCGCGGAGCCGCGCAAGGTGCCCCAGGACGTCGGCGTAGCCGTACCACCACGCGTAGTCGGGGCTCATGTGGAAGGCGCCCTTGTACGACTTGAGGTTCGAGAAGAAGAACATGTCGAAGTACTCGCGCTCGACCGACGTGACGTCGTAGTAGAGCCCGGCCGGCCAGTGGGCCGCGAGGCCGCCCGGCAGCTCGACCGCGGAAAACTCCGGTCCCGGCAGGAGGCCGGCGGCGCGCCAGCTGTGGCTCGGCTCGATCAGCCCGTCGTCGTAGAGCGCATCGAGGATGTCCCGCGCCTCGATGACGAGCGCGTCGCCCGAGAGCTTGTGCGCGTCGGCCGAGCGCAGGTATCCGCGGGCCTTGTCCTCGGAGTGGCAGGTCATGCAGACCCGCACCATCTCGAACCGCCTGGCCCTATTCTCCGGCTGATCCAGGATGTCCGTGAGATCCCCGCCGGCTGCCTGCGTTCCCATCCCCCAGACGATCTTCCGCGACATGTTGTGGCTCGAGTAGCGGGAGCCGTCCTCGCGCACGTAGAGCATGTGGCAGTACGCGCAGGTCGGCGCGTCCCACCGGGCTTCGGCGAGGGTCGCGGTCCAGTCCCACTCGGCACCGCGCGCGACGTAGATCGAGCCGTGCTTCGAGCTCAGGTAGGCCTCGTAGTTCGGGTGATCGGGCCCCATGTGGCAGGTGTAGCACGCCTCGGGCTTGCGCGCCTCGACGAGGTTGAAGGCGTGCCGGGTGTGGCAGGCGATGCATCCGTTCCGGTAGATGAGGCTGCTCGTGTCGACGTACTTCTGCTGCTCCTCGCTCCAGTACTCGGCATCGGACGCACCGGCCTGCGCGTGGCACGGATCGCACCCCATCTCCATGACCTTGCGTGGCATCTGCGCATAGTTGGGCACTCCGATGTTCCGCTCCCAGTTGATGCCGAGGTCGCCGGGACCGGGTCCGTAGGAGTGGCCGGCGTCCAGAACGTGCTCCTGATAGATCTGGGCGTGACAGCCGGCGCAGGTCGTCTCGGGGACACGGCCCTGCGAGGCCATGATCTTGTCGTGGTCGGTGCCGTGACAGTCGGCGCACGTCATGATGGGTCGCTGGTCGACGCGAGGGTTCTGGGTTCCCGGCGTGCCCATCCCGCTCGACTCGAACTGGCGGACGACGATGGGGTGGAGCTCCCGGTGGCACTCTGCGCAGGTTGCGGGGTCCAGACTTCCGCTCGGCAGGTTTCCGCGGAGCCGGGGGACGTCGCGCGAGAGCTGCTGCAAGTACTCGTGGATCTCTTCGGCGTCGTCCTCGCTGACGATCTCCTCGGGAAACTGCGGCATGGTGTCGCGGGGGTGGCGTAGCTGGCCGAGGAACGCGTCGAACGGAAGCGGCGTCGCCGCCAGCGCGGGCCCCACGCCCCCGCGGGCGCTCGCCCCGTGACAGCCGAGGCAGCCCCTGGAGATGTAGAGCCGCTCGCCCGAGAGCTCGTCGTCGTCCTCCTGGGCGCGGAGATCCACCGCGACCGACAACGTGACGGCGCAGAGCGCGGCGCCGACCGCCCAGCGCCGAACACCGCGAACCTTCCGGTTTCCTGTCATCCCGCTACCCCTTGTACGACTGGACGCGACCCCAGACGCTCTTCGCGCCCCAGATCCCGGCCCGCAGGCACTCGAGCTGGACGATCTGGCTGTGGTCGACGAAGAGGTTCACCTCCGGGCCATAGTTCTTGACGTACCAGGTGAAGACCTCGGGGTCCGAGGCCTCGAACATCAGCTTCTCGAGCCCCAGTTCCTCGATGAACCGCGCCGGCACGTCGGTCCGCATGCTGGGGACGTTCTCCGTGATCCCCTCGGACTCGACCATGATCATGTACGCCCCGGCATCCAGGAAGCGGCGTGCGCGGCCGATCGCCTGCGCGGGATCCTGCTGCCCTTCGGCCTCGAGCTCGGCCACGGTCGTCGCGCCGCCACCGGCGCCGAACTGGATGCCGACCTCGGGCTTAGCCTTGAGCTCCGCCTTCCGGACGGCTTCGATCAGACGCAGCCAGTCGTCGGTCGGGAGCGTGATGAAGCCGGCCGAGATCTCGATGATGTCGAAGCCGTAGTCCTTGCACTCGGCGATGTACTCGCGGACGGCATGGGAACCCTGCGTCAGGACGTATTCAATGAAACCTCCGGTCGAGACCAGCACGTCGTGGGCGTGGCAGAGCTCGATCAGCCCCTCGACCGCCTTCCGCGGCATGAGCGCGAACGATCCGCCCGCGAACTTGAGCGCGTCGACATAGGGGCCCATCGTTTCCAGTACATCTTCCAGATAGCGCGGGCCCATGACCGAGTAGTACGGGCCGCGGATCTCGGTGATCCCGCGCGTGCGCGGCTTCCCTTCCCGTTCGTTCGTCTTCAGGAACCGGAAGCCGCGCCCGGAATCGGGCGCCGCTCCACGGGTCGCGGTCTTCTTCCTGTTCGCCATCCCGTCCTCCCCTCGTGGCGCCGCCCATCGAAGTGCGCGGCCCCGTCACCCGACGCGAGCGAGCAGACCCGCCAGGTCCGACACCGGCCGCTCGTCGAGATCCTGGATCGCTGCTCGGATCGCGGACCCCAGGCCGGCGTCGAGGCGTGAGCCGGCGAGCCCTTCGAACTTCGCTCCTACGGTCTCCCAGCGCATCGGCCGCGTGCGAAACCCTTCATAGTCCCGCTTCTCGTTCTCGTGCGTCGTGCCGTTTCGCAGCCGGATCACGACTCGACACGGCATCTCCCCCGGGAACCGACGGCTGAAGTCGCCGCGCGGACGGACGGTCACTTTGCGGAGCAGCGACTGCACGTCCCCGCGCTGGATCCGATCGGACTCGTACTGCGCCGGCAGCACCTGCCCGTCGAGGAGCGCCACGGCGACCATGTAGTGCAAGCTGTGATCGGCCTCCTCCTTGGTCGTGACGATCGTCTTGTCCCCCTCTTCGCCTCCGCCGATGATGTTGAAGGCCACGTCGAAGGTCTCGATCTCGACGCGCTCGATCGTCGCCGGATCGATCGCGTGACGGACACGCAGCTCGAGCGTCCCCTCGAGGGTCGACTGCGAGTGGATCTCCGCATTGTAGCGCTTGAGGATGGTGCGCGTGACGCGATCCAGCCCTTCCGTCTCCCAGGCGACCTCGAAGGGTCCGGCGATCGACTCCTCGAACCCCTTGTTTCCCTCGAAGACCTCGGACGGCCCGGTGATGCCGCGCATGGCGAGAAAAGCGGCATGGACGCCGGCGAAGGCGGCATTCGGACCGGCCAGACCCTTCCAGTGGCTGAGCGCCCCTGTGCGGGTCACGCGGAGTGCGTTGAAGGCGGTACCGGCGATGGCGAGGGCGTTGGCCGCCTGTGCGGGTTCGAGGCCGAGCGCCCTGGCAGCCCCCGCCGCGGCGCCGTACACGCCCTGCGTGGTGTGGTCGAATCCCCGGTCCCGGACCGGCGCCTCGTCGGAAAGCCGGCACTGGACCTGGTAGGAGACCGTCAGCGCCGTCAGCAGGTCGCGCCCGCTGGCGCCCGCGTACTCGGCGGCCGCCAGGACCGCCGACAGGTTGTCGCTGGGATGGCAGGTCTCGCCCGGGGCCAGATAGCTGTCGTTGAAGTCCAGATACCGAACGAGCGCGCCGTTGTAGAACGCGGCCCGGTCGGGCGCCGTGCGACCACCGCCGATCCGCGTGCAGCGCTCGGCGCCGCCAAAGTCGTCCAGGTGCTCGCGGATCATCCGGACCGGGTCGCCGTCCAGCGCGCCGATCGCGCAGCCCAGCGAGTCCAGGATCCGGATCCGCAGCTGCTCGCGCGCCGCGTCGGGGACGTCCTCCCAGCGCGCGCGCGCGACGAACGCAGCCAACCGCTCGACATCGGTCACGATGTATGTTCCACCCCTTCCCGTCGGGGCAACCTACATCGTGACGCGACTCCGTCTCAATGCCCCATGCCCGCAGCCAGCCTGGTCTCGCCCACCTGGAGCAGGCCGACGGCGCCCTTGTCGGCGTCGGCGAAGGCGTGGGTCACGAACGCGTACACACCCTCTCCGCTGGCTCCCTCCTCGAACACGGCCTCGAACACCGCGCCGCCGCCGGCGGGAACGCCGTACGTCTGGACGCCCGCGAGCGCATGCGACGGATCGCCGTCCGGATACACGCGGTCGAACACCGCACCCACCACGTGGAACTCGCTCGACAGGTTGGGACCCGCGTTGACGACGAAGAAGCGCACGCGATCGCCCACGTCGACCGTCAGCGGATGGTCCTTGTACTGGAAAGCCTTGCCGTTGAACACCACGTACCCCGCGTCCCTGTCGCGGGCGGCCTCGATGTCGGGCTGCGCCGGCGACTCCTCGCCGGCCGTGCCGTCTTCGACCTCGGCGGGATAGAACTCGCTCTGCACGAGGACGAACTCCTCGTCCGCCTCCGTCCCCCAGCCATCCTCGGGGTCGACGATGATCGCCATGTACATGCCCTGCATGATGTGCAGGAGCACGGGCGGCGTTCCGCAGTGCACCATGAACACGCCTGCGTCCCGCGCCTCGAACTCGAACGTCAGCTCCTCGTCCGGGCCGATCGTGCGGAACGCCTCGTTCATCGGGATGCGCGCCGAATGGAGGTCGATCGAATGACCCATCGGCGATTCGTTGACGAGCGTGATCCGGACGGTGTCGCCCTGCCGAACGCGCAGCGTCGGCCCGGGGACGGTGCCGCCGAACGTCCAGCCCTCGTAGGTCTTCCCGTCCGCGATCTCGATCGTGTCGTGCGTCATCGGGATGCGGAATTCCTTGATGCGCGCATCCGACGGCGCCGGCGCGGCTGCGTCGTACGCGGGCGCGAGCGCGGTCCGCACGACACCGAAGTCTATGCGCTGGATCCCGTCCTCGCGGCGGGCCGCCGTCATCGCCACCGCGGCGATCGTCGCCGCCATCAGGACCCCCGCACCCCAGATCGAACCTCTCACCGACATCGTTTCCTCCATGCTTGCATGTGAATTGCTTTCAACGATGTCCGGAACCTAGGGACGCGGGAGGTGCCGCGGCGTCGGGACGGGGCCGGCCGATTCGGTGGTGAAAAGCCGGGCTCTGCGTAGGGGAAATCCCGACAGGAAGGAGGGTCGGGCGATCTGGCGGGAACGTGTGGGAATCGAACCCACCTCGGGCGCGTCGAGCGCGTCCGATGACGGTTTTGAAGACCGCAGGGGCCACCAGACCCCCTCCGCTCCCGCTCGCTAGCCCACCTTCTCGATACCGGTGATCATCTGCAGGAAGCCTTCGATGCGTACCCGGTCACCCACCACCACGTCGCCCACCACAGCCTCCGGTCCGAGTCGCGCGGTCAGGTGACCCGACGGATCGTCCGGCGCCTCGGGGTCGGCGATCACCACGTCGAGGTACTCCGCGCCATGAATGGAGATCCGCGAGAGCGCGCGCACGACACCTTCCTGTCCGGGCACGATGACCATGGTGCGAGAAGCTACGGCCGGGTCGCCCGAAACACACGGCGTCGGTTGTCCACCCGGGACCCCGCGGGTACGTTAGCGGAGCGGTCCCGAGCCGCTTCTATCGCCCGACACGATTCACTTCCGAGAGCAGGTGCGTGGATGCAGCCGAAGCATTTGAGGGACCTGGAAGTCGGAGCGACGCTCATGCTGGCAAGCGAGATCCAGCAGCGGACCAGTGTCAGCCAGGTCTATGAGAAAGTGGACGACACGACGGTCCGGCACTACGAGTCCGGCGACACGGTGTCGGTTCCCGCCGACGAGATCGTCTACCCGTTCGAGCCGGAGCACGCCGCGCGGAGATCCTGACCGGCCGCGCTCTGTGGCGCACCGGCGGTCATGGCTTGGCGCCTCCACTCGCACCGGTAAGCCGCCACACGATCGTCACGAAGACCGCGATCCCGAGCGCACTGGCGGGCGCGCCTGCCACCAGGAGCCATTGCCCGAGGCTCCCCCGCCATGGACGCAAGAGCCATCCCGATACGAGCAGGGCCAGACCCGCATTCTGGATCCATACCTGCCGCATCGCCCACGCGGCCTGCCGCTCCGACAGTGGCGCACCCACGAAGCGTGGGAGTACATGGTAGCCGACGCCGAACACGAACATCGCCAAGAACCCGAACACGTTCGCGTGCGCATGGGCGGGGCGGTACGCCAGATGGTCGGCCGGCCACCACGCCATGCCGATCCCGATCGCTACCCCGATCGCGATCCAGATCAGGCTGGAGCGCAGGAACCCTCTGACGTATGGAGCGAGCATCGATCAGCCTCGACGGTGACGCTGGCGAAGTAGAGCCCGGTCAGACCGGGACCGGCGCCTCGAGCCCTCGGCAGGCGAGCAACCGCTCGATCGTCTGACCGACTTTGTTGTTGGGTGTGGACGCGCCGGCGGTGAGGCCGACGACCACCGGACCTCCCGGGAGCCAGTCCGCGGTCACGATCTCCTCGTCCGAGGTCACCGGCTTGTGGCGAATCCGTTCCGGCCCCTCGATGCAGGAAGAGTCGTCGATGTGGTAGGTCGGCACGACCTGCTCGCAGATCCTGGCCAGGTTGTTCGTGTTGCTCGAGTTGTATCCCCCCAGGACGATCATGAGGTCGGGCGGATCCGCCAGCAGCTCCAGCACGGCGTCCTGCCGCTCCTGCGTGGCCGAGCAGATCGTGTCGAGGGCGCGGAAATGCTGGTCGAGGGACTCCTCGCCGTAGCGGTCGGCCATCGCCCGGCGAAAATCGTCCTCCACGGCCTTGGTCTCACGCATCAGCATCGTCGTCTGGTTCGCGACACCGACGCGAACGAGGTGACGCTGGAAGTCGAAGCCGGGGCTCGTCGCGTTCGCGAACCGCGCGGCAAGACCGCGCTCGTCGCCGCCGGTTTGGATGTATTGGGTGACGAGCGCCGTCTCGGTGAGATCGCGCACGATCAGATATGCGCCGCCCTCCTGCTCGAGAGCGCGCGAAGCCGTGGCCCGCGTTTCCTCGTGGTAGTACTTGCCGTGGATGATCGCCGTGAAGCCGTCGCGCGCGAACCGCTCGACCGTCTTCCACACGAGCAGCACCGATCCGCAGGTCGTGTCGACCAGGACGCACCCGATGTCGGCTAGCCGGCGCATGATCTCCGTGGGCGCGCCGAACGCGGGAAGAAGGACGACATCCTCGGCCGTCAGGTCCTCGTACGAGACGTCCCGCTGATAGCGCCCCGTCAGGAAGCCGATCCCCATGGCCAGCATCTCGCTGTTGACGTGGGGGTTGTGGATCAGCTCGCCGGTCAGGAACACGCGTCGGTCCGGGAAGCGCTTGCGGGTCTCGTACGCGTACTGGACCGCCCGGTCGACGCCGTAGCAGTTCCCGAACTCCTTCGCTAGACGGATCGTCAGGCCCCCGACCTCGAGGCGGTGCCCGCCCTCGACCACCCGGTTTACCAGGTCCGAGTGATAGGCGCGCTCGAGCTCCGCCGACACCTCCCCCTTGAGGCCGAACCCCTTGCGGTAGTAGAGCTGCTGCTCGCCGATGAGATCGCTCACGGCGTCGAAGCTAGACCCCGCTCCGGACCCCAGCAACCGACGCGGCGGGCGAAAATCGGAGGAGACCGCGCGCTTTCCGTCCGCCGGGCCGACCCCCTCCCTGGCCGACCCTTCACATCCAGCCGCGCGGCCCCTCCATATCGCCGGCCCGGCCGCTCCGCTCCCCGGATGCTTCCGAAGGCCGACGCGCCGTCGATGGCAGAAACCGGGCCGCGCGTGGTTTCCCGGGGGATCGACCGTGGTCACGACTCGCGAGCTTCGCGCGCCGACGAACCCCCGACACGCGTGCCGTCGAACGAACGGGCGTCAACCAATCGGGAAGCGGGCGAGAGGCGTGTGGCGGGCGCCCTGCGGGCCGAGATCGCTCCGGTAGAGCACCATCTCGGGGATCGGCTCGGCTTCTCCCTCGGGCGTCCACTCGCGGACGGCGGCGGCCGCGCGCGGTGCTCCCTGCCGGCCGCGGACGCGTCCCAGCGTGAGGTGCGCGGTGAAGGGATGCTCGTCGGCCTCGAATCCGGCCGATCGAGCGGCGGCCTCGACCGAGGCGGCGACCCGCTCGATCGCGCCCCCGCTCTCGAGCGCCAGCCAGAGGACGCGCGCGCGCCGCCAGCCCGGGAACGCACCGGTCACCCCCGGTCGCGCGCGAACGGAATCGGCGGTGCCGGCCGACTCCGAGAGCAGCGCCGTCAATCGGTCGAGCGCCTCCGGCTCGGCGTTCCCGAGGAACCGCAGCGTCGCGTGCGAGGCGGCGGGGTCGGCCCACGCGACGTCCGTGTGGAGGACCTTCCACTCCCCGATCTTCCGTGCGATCGCCGCACGCAGGAGGGGCGGGCAGGGGAGCGCCACGAACGCCCGCACGGCCGTCATGCGGGCGTCCGCCCTCATCCCGAACGCGCCTCGCACCAGTCGAAGATCCGCTCGTACACGTTCCGGCGGTCGACGTCGTTCAGGATCTCGTGCCGGGCTCCCGGGAGCTCGACGACCGAAACGTCGGCGCCCGTCTCCCCGGCCCATGCGAGCGCCGCCTCGGCGTCGGTCACGGCGTCCTCCGGGGCCAGGAGGAAGAGGAGCGGCAGCGTGACCTCGAGCGGCGCCGCCCGGGCTGTCTCGATCGCTTCGCCGATCCCGACGAGCGCGCGGGGCGTAATCCTCCCGTGCCGCAGCGGGTCGCTGCGCCAGGCTTCCATCCGCTCGGGGTCGGCGGTCAGCTTCTCGACAACGGGTCGTCTGGGAAGCGACATCCGCGGCGCCGCGCGCGCGAGCGTCCGGAAGAGGCCCCGCTTCCAACGGGGGACCTCCTCGACGATCCCCAGCGGCGGGCTCGATAGCACGGCCCCTCGCACGACCGGCGGAATTCCGCCGGCCGACCAGCGCAACGTGACCAGGGCGCCCAGGCTGTGGGCGACCACGAACAGGGGCAGCCCCGGCCAGCGTTCCACGACCACCTCCACGAAGCGGCCCAGGTCGCTCACCAGATCGGCGAACGCGAAGTCCCCGCGCTTTCCCGGCGTGCGCCCGTGCCCTCGCTGGTCGAGCGCCGCCACGTGCCAGCCGCGCCCGACCGCGTACGACAACCACTCGTCGTACTTGGCGAAGTGCTCGCCGAGGCCGTGGACGAAGACGAAGACTCCGCGCGCATCGGTCGCGTCGCGGACGTCGAAGTGGATCAGCGCGCCGTCGGCGGCGCGGAAGAAGCAGTGCTCGGCCCGGAGCGTCATCGCTCGCCTTCCGCCGGCCGGAGCTGCCGCCAGAGAAGCGCCAGCGTGGCCACGGTGGCCCTGCGCCGCACGTCCCTGCGCCCGCCGGGGTAGTCGAGCTTCCGGACCTCGATGCCGGCCGGGGTCTCGACCCCGATCCACACGAGCCCCACCGGCTTCTCCTCGCTCCCGCCGGCCGGCCCGGCGATTCCCGTCACCGCGCACGCGACCTCCGCGCGGAACGCCCTCCGCACGCCGGCCAGCATCGCGCGGCAGGTCTCCTCGCTCACCGCGCCGTGGCGCGCCAGTGTCTCGCGCGGCACGTCGAGGAGCGCCTCCTTGGCCTCGTTGGCATACGCCAGGATCCCGCCGACGAACCACGCGCTCGACCCCGCCACCGAGGTCAGCTCCGCCCCGAGCTCGCCCGAGGTCATCGACTCCGCCACGGCGACCTTCCAGCCGCGCCCGGCGAGCTCCCTCCCGATGGCCTGCGGCAGCGTCTCGCCGTCGACTCCGTAGAACCAGGGGGTCGACAGCCGGATGACCTCCCCGGCGAGCGCGTCCAGCCTCCGATCGGCCTCGACCCCCGAATACCCGGCGAGGGTGAGCCGCAGGTCGACCATCCCGAGATCGGGCAGGAACGCCACTTCGATCGGGCTCGTTTCGGCGAGCGCCTCCTGCAGGCGCTCGGCGAGCGCCGATTCCCCTATCCCGGCGGTATGGACGGTGCGCGAGCGCACGACGAGTGCGGCGTCGCCGTTGGCCGCCAGGATCGCTGGGAGGACGCCTTCCTCGAGGAGCGCGCGCATCTCGGCCGGCACTCCGGGAAGGACGAAGAACGTGCATCCGCCGCCCTCGATCACGAGGCCGGGCGCGGTACCGTGTCGGTTCGGAATCACGCGCGCGCCGCGCGGCACCTCGGCCTGACTGCGGTTGGACTCCGGCATCTTCGCGTAGCCGAAGCGGCGGAAGCGCTCCTCGACCTCGCTCAGCACCTCCGCGTCGATCTCGAGCGGCGCGTCGAAGAGCTCCGCAACCACCTGCCGGGTCAGGTCGTCCTGTGTGGGGCCGAGGCCCCCGGTCGTGATCACCCATCGCGAGCGATCTCTCGCCTCCGCGAGCGCCTGCCGCATCCGCTCGGGGTTGTCCCCAACGATCGTCACGCGGCTCACCCGCGCGCCGATCTCCGCCAGCCGGTGCGCGGCGTATGCGCTGTTGGTGTCGACGGTCTCCCCGAGAAGGAGCTCGTTGCCGATCGCGACGATCTCGATGTCCATCCTGCTACTGGAGTGGTTCTCCTTCACGACACTAGCCCGCGAGGCTCGGCCACACGGCGAACGCCACGGCGCCGAGCACGGCGGCGATGGCCCCCGCGACCACGTCGTCCAGCATGACGCCCGGGCCACCCGGCACCGACTCGCACCACGAGACGGGCGGTGGCTTGCCGATGTCGAGGGCGCGGAAGAGGGCGAGCGCCACCAGGCAACCCGGCAGCCCGTGCGGAACGCCGCTCAGCGCGAGCGCCATCCCCGCCGCCTCGTCGATCACGATGCGGCCGTCGTCGGGACCCAGGTCGCGGTCGGCAGCGCCGGCGACAGCCAGTCCCGCCGCGGTGATGCCTGCCGCCGCGGCCAGGACGATCGTCCGCGAGGGCGCGGTCCACCACCACGCCAGGGCCATGAGCGCGGAGGCCAGCGTTCCTGGTCCAGCCGGCCACCATCCGACCGGGCCGAGCGTGGCCACCCAAACCGCGACGCGATTCACGCCGCCGGCCTCGCCCACAGGTGTCGGTAGCCGACCAGGTAGTCGATCAAGGACAGGATCGTCAGGACGATCACGAACCACATGCCGACCGCGATGACGGCCAGCGTGTACCCTTCCCAGTGCTCCCACGCGGCGCCGGACGCGCCCCGCTCCGCATAGGCGAGGTTGATCCGCCACACCAGGACCGAGCCGATGAACCAGTTCTGGACGAGCGCCTTGGACTTCCCCCAGCCGCTGGCGGCGATCACCTGCCCGCGCGACAGCGCGAAGCGGCGGAAGACGGTGATCACGATCTCGCGACCGAGCACGAGGATGACGAGCCACAGCGGGAGCAGGCCGATGCCGTACAGCGGAACGAACGTGACCAGCACGAGCAGCTTGTCGGCGATCGGATCGAGCAGCTGCCCGAAGCGGGTGATCTCGTCCTTGTCGCGCGCCAGGTTGCCGTCGATCACGTCGCTGATCGCAGCGGCGACGAAAAGCAGAAACGTCGTCCACCGCGCGTACAGTCCGGGCTGATAGATGAGTGCCGCGATCACGGGCGTCGCGACGATCCGGCCGATCGTGATCTTGTTGGGGGTATTCAAGCCGAAGGCGTCCGGGTATCGGGTTCCGCGCCCGATATCGCTGCGCGCGCCGGGGGCAAGCGCGCTAGAGCTCTCGGCGGCCGGCGAGCGCTTCACCGACCGTCATCTCGTCGAGGAACTCGAGCGAGCCTCCCATCGGGATCCCGCGCGCGATGCGGGTCACCCTGACGCCGAGCGGTGCGAGCGCACGCCGCAGGTACAACGCCGTGGCTTCGCCCTCGACGTCCGGATTGGTCGCGAGGATCACCTCCTCCACACCTCCCTGCCGGACGCGCTCGGTCAACCGGTCGACGTTTAGCGCCTCCGGTCCCACTCCGTCCAGCGGGGACAGGCGACCATGGAGCACATGATAGCGTCCGCGGAACCCTCCACTTTTCTCGATGACATGGATGTCGCTCGGCTCCTCGACTACGCAGATGACCGAATCGTCCCGCCGCGGATCCAGGCAATAGGTGCAGGTGCGCCCTTCGGCGATGTTCCCGCACGTCTCGCAGAACGAAATCCGGTCCTTGACCTGAAGGATCGCGTCAGAGAGCCGGCTCGCCGACTCGCGCGGCTGCTTGAGGAGATAGAAGGTCAGGCGGCTGGCTGTCTTCCGCCCGATTCCCGGGAGCCGCGACAACTCCTCGATCAGCTGTTCGACGGCCCCCGCCATGCGTCGTTCCTTTCGACCTCTGATTGCGATACAGACTGACGGCGGTCCCGGCTCACATCAGGCCCGGAATAGGCATTCCACCGGTCAAGCGTTTCATCTCCTCATTCGCCATCTCGCCCGCGCGCGCGAGCGCTTCGGACACGGCGGCCACCACCAGATCCTCCAGCATCTCCACGTCCTCGGGATCCACCACCTGCCGATCGATGCGCAGCGAAACGAGCTCCTGTCGGCCGTTGACGACCGCGGTCACCATGCCGCCGCCGGCGGACGCCTCGATCCTGCGCTCGCCGAGCTCGGCCTGCATCTTCGATACCTGGCTCTGGATCTTCTGGGCCTGCTTCAGGATGTTCTGCAGATTCGTCATTTCCGTTTCCTGGGTCTCCTTTCGGTTTCGTCTGCTACGAGCTCGGCCGTACCCTTACCACGCTGGCGTCGAACAGATCCACGACCTGACGCAGCAGCGGATCGCCCTTCAGCCGGTCGTCGATCGTTCCGGCTTCGATCTCGCGCACGCTGGGGCGGTGGACACGGGGCTTCGCGGGGTCCGCGAGCGTCTCGGGCGAAGGCGCGGCAGCCTCCACCCGGATGCGTCCGGTAAACCCCCAGCGCCGGGCCAGCACGCCGGCCAGCGGATCGAGCATCCCGCGCGCGGACAGCTGCTCCAACTTGAACTCCGCGCCGTGCGGCAGCGTCAGCGTCACCCCGTCGTCGTGGCAACTCTCGGGCCGCGCCTCCTTGAGCGACGCCGCCACCGTCGGGCGCGCCGCCAGGACCTCTTCCACGACCTCGTCCCAGGCGGAGAGCAGGGCCTCGAGTGTCAGCGGCCCAGCTGCCTTTCCGCCCTGCTTGGTACCCCCAGCGCGAGGCGGCGGTCCGGCCGACCCTGCCGGTCGCCGAGGGGCGGAAGGCCCGGCGCCCGCGGCCGGGCGGCTCCCTCCGCCCCCCGCCTCCACGGTCCTGAGCGCCGCCTCGAGATCCGCCGTCCGATCGAGCAGCGCGAGCCGCACGAGCAGGACCTCGAGCACCGGGTCCTGCTGGCTGGAGCGGCGGAACGGCTGCTCCTCCTCGGTGGCGAGCGTCAGCATCCGCAGGAGCCCTTCCGCGCCGAGGGATGCGGCGGCCGTGGCGTACGCCCCGTGGTAGCGCTCGGGCACTTCGGCCAGCCGCGCGCCGTCGCCGACCGCGAACAGCAGGCAGTCGCGCAGGTGCTCGAGCAGGCCCGCATAGAACGACTCCAGGTCGTATCCGCCCGCCTGCAGCTCGCGCACGAAGCGCATCGCGGCCGCCGCGTCGCCGGCGGCCAGGACCTCGGTCAGCTCGAGGTAGCGCTCCTCGTCGGGCACTCCGATCAGGCGGCGCAGGGTCGGCAGATCGATCGAGTCGCCCCCGAAGGCCACCACCTGATCGAGGAGCGACAGCGCGTCCCTCAAGCTCCCGTCCGCCTTCTTGGCGATCGCGAACTCGGCGCGCTCGTCCAGCGCGAATCCCTCCAGCTTCGCGATGTCGGCAAGGCGCTTCCGGATCGCATCCAGGGGGATCGGCCGGAAGTCGAATCGCTGGCAGCGCGAGAGGATCGTGGGGAGGATCTTGTGCGGCTCGGTCGTCGCCAGCACGAACACCACCCCCCGCGGCGGCTCCTCGAGCGTCTTGAGGAGCGCGTTGAACGCGTCCTTCGACAGCTGATGCACCTCGTCGACGATGTAGACCTTGTAGCGGCCCTGCGCGGGAGCGTACTTGACCGCCTCGCGCAGTTCCTTGATGTCGTCGATTCCGCGGTTGGAGGCGGCATCGATCTCGATCACGTCCAGCGAGCGCCCGGCGGCGATGGCCACGCAGTTCTCGCACTCCCCGCAGGGCTCCCCGGTCACGCCGCGATCGCAATTGAGGGCTTTGGCGAGGAGCCGCGCGGTCGTCGTCTTGCCGCTTCCCCGCGGGCCGGCGAACAGGTACGCGTGCGCCGTCCGCCCGCGCTCGAGCGCGTTGGACAGCGTGCGCGTGACGTGCTCCTGCCCGATCACTTCGGCGAACGTCGCGGGACGGTACTTGAGCGCGAGCGGCAAGTGCGTCATCGGGGCGGGGTCCTGCTGAGGGTCAAGAAGCTTTCAACGGATCGCACGCCGAAGGGCGTTCAAAATGGCTCAGCTGCTAGGCGCGCGACGAGAGGATTCCGAGGCGTACGACTGTACGCCGCAGGAAGACACGAGGAGCGGAACGACGCAGATGAGCCATTTTCAACGCCCTGAAAAACACCCCAGGCGGGTCGCAGCGACTCTTCGCTACGTACCGCTGCTACCTTCCGGTCCTGACGGGGTTGGTAGGTCCGAGCCCTGCGCGCCTGGGGCATGAACGAAGCTACCCGCCGCCCGTGGGCTCGTCAACGGATCGCGGTTCGCACCGGAAGTCCGAGTCTAACAGTT
>DASRVB010000129.1:0-10257 GCA_035687725.1 Gemmatimonadota bacterium | reverse complement strand
GTGGCGATCGCGCGGGCGATCCTCCACGACCCCGGGATCCTCCTCCTCGACGAGCCGTACGCCGGCCTCGACCCGCGCGCGGCGGCGCGGCTCTCCGAGTCGCTGGATGCCGTCCACGCGGCTGGCCGGACCATCGTCCTGACGACCCACGACCTGGCCCGCTCTCCCGCCACTGCGAGCTGTTACCTCGTCGTCGTCGAAGGGCGCGCCCGGTCGCAGGGCCGGCTTCCGGCGGGCGACCTGGCGTCGATCTACGAGCGCGCGGTGGCGGAGGCGGAGGGCTGAGCGGTGGGATGGCGTGCGGCGGCGGCCATTGTGGCAAAGGACTTGAAGCTCGAGCTCCGGCGTGTCGAGACCGTCGCCACGATGGCGGTCTTCGCGGTCCTGGTCGCGCTCGTCTTCGTGTTCGCGGGCGACCCGACGCCCGCGGACCTCAGGCGGCTGGGTCCGGGCGCGCTCTGGGTCAGCCTCCTGTTCGCCGGGGCGATCGGCTTCGGCCGCTGGTTCGCACAGGAGGAGCGGAACCAGGCGCTCCAGGGGCTCCTCGTCTCGCCGGTAGATCGCGCCGCGCTGTTCGCGGGGAAGTGGGCGGGCGCGACGATCTTCCTGCTCGCGATCGAGTGCGCGCTCGTGCCCGTCACGCTGACGATGTACCAGCTCGACCTCGCAGGGTCGCTGAGCGAGCTGGCGCTCCTTCTCGTCGTGATTACGATCGGATACGCGGCGCTGGGCACGTTCTTCGCCGCGGTAGCCGCGAAGACCTCGGCCGGCGAGCTCCTGCTCCCGATCCTTCTGTTCCCGCTCAGCGTGCCGCTCATCCTGGCCGGCGCCGAGGGGAGCCAGGCGCTGGTGGAGGGGGAGCGGATGGGCGACTACTGGAGCTGGCTCTCCCTGGCCATCGCCTTTGACGTGATCTTCGGGACCGTGTGCACACTGGCGTTCGAGTACGTGATCGAGGAGTGAACCTCGTCGCCCGCATGAGGACGGG
This sequence comes from Gemmatimonadota bacterium, assembly GCA_035687725.1. Classification (GTDB taxonomy): domain Bacteria; phylum Gemmatimonadota; class Gemmatimonadetes; order JACCXV01; family JAHWKZ01; genus JAICNR01. The sequence continues at coordinate 9,269 of DASRVB010000129.1, read as the reverse complement.
AAGGACCTCGCGATGAAGTGGTGGCCGCGCTCCTGGGGACAGTTCTGGTCCACGCTGGACGGGCGCACGTACCACATGATGCTGAGCGCCAGGCCGTGGCTCGGTTGGCTGGCGGTCGGGTCGATGGTCTTCGTGTTCGCGCTGGTCTTCTGGTGGGTGCCGCTCGAGGCGATTCAAGGATATCCTCAGAAGATCTTTTACATCCACGTTCCGTCGGCGTGGGTCATGTACGCGGCGTTCGCGGTCGTCTTCGGGGCGTCGATCCTCTACCTGTGGAAGCGATCGTCCCTGTGGGACATCTTCGCGCGCTGCGCGGCCGAGGTCGGATTCCTGTTCACCACGCTCGCGCTCGCCACGGGGATGCTCTGGGGAAAGCCCATCTGGGGGACGTACTGGACATGGGACGCGCGGCTCACCTCGACCCTGATCCTGTGGTTCATCTACGGGGGGTATCTCCTGGTGCGCGCGTTCGCCCGGCCGGGCGCCGATGTGGCGCGGCTCGCGGCGGTCATCGGGATCATCGGCTTCCTCGACGTGCCGATCATCCACCTCTCGGTCCTCTGGTGGAGGACGCTCCACCCGCAGCCGGTCGTCATGATCGTCGACGATCCCGGGGGCGGGCTGCCGGCCTCGATGCTGATCACGCTGCTCGTCTCGCTGCTCGCGGTGTCGCTCGTCTTCGCCTGGCTCTGGATCCAGCGCGTCTGGCAGGAGCGGACGGCGGAGAACCTGGCGCTCCTCGAGGCGCTGCTCGATCGCCGGGAACGGGGCACGCGATGAGCGGGGAGAGCGGGACGCGATGATCTGGTACCTGGCCGCGTACGCCATGTTCTGGGCCGTGCTCTTCGGCTACCTGATGGGCGTCTCCGGCCGCCAGCAGAGGCTCGTCGAGCGCGCCGAGGAACTGACCAGACGTCTTGCGGAGCGCGGACAGTGAGCATCTACGCGCTCGGACCGGTCGCCCTGTGGGTGGGCCTCGCGCTGGCGCTCTACGGCGCGGTGGTGGGTCACGTGGGCGGATGGCGGCGCGATCAGCGGCTGTCCGAGGCGGCGGTGGGCGCCGTGTTCGGGGCTTCCGCGTGCGTCGCGCTCGCCTACGTGCTCCTGACCGCGGCGTTCGTGACCGACCAGTTCCAGTTCTCGTTCGTGGCGACGAACGCCAGCCGCGCGATGCCCGTCTGGTACAAGGCGGCCGCCGTGTGGGGCGGAATGGCCGGGTCGATGCTGCTCTGGGCGCTGATCCTGGCCGGCTACTCCACCGCCGCGATGCTCGCCACGCGCCGGCGCCTGCCGCGGCTCGCGCCGCACGCGGCGGCGGTCTTACTTACGATCATGGCCTTCTTCCTCGTCGTCATGACGTTCAGCTCGAAGCCCTTCGAGCGGCTCGACTTCCTGCCCGTGGATGGCCAGGGGCTGAATCCTCTCCTCCAGAACCACTGGATGGCGGCCCATCCGCCGAGCCTGTACCTGGGGTACGTCGGCTGGTCGGTGCCGTTCGCGTTCGCGATCGCCGCCTTGATCACGGGACGGCTGGGGACCGAATGGATCACGGCCATGCGCAAGTGGGCGCTGTTCCCGTTCCTGTTCCTGACGATCGGCAATCTCATGGGTTCCCACTGGGCGTACATCGAGCTCGGCTGGGGCGGCTACTGGGGCTGGGACCCGGTCGAGAACTCGGCCATCATGCCGTGGTTCGCCGGCACCGCGTTCCTGCACTCGATCATGATCCAGGAGAAGCGCGGCATGCTCCGCATGTGGAACATGGCGCTGATCGTGCTGACGTTCTCGCTCACGATCCTCGGCACGTTCGTCACCAGGAGCGGGATCATCGAGTCCGTGCACGCCTTCGCGTCGACCAACGTGGGCATCGTGTTCCTCACGTTCCTCACGCTCGTGATCGCGGCTTCGGTCGCGCTCATCTGGTGGCGGTCGGACCTCCTGACGACGGAGAACCGGCTGGAGTCGTTCGTCAGCCGGGAGAGCGCGTTCCTGTTCAACAACCTGCTGCTCCTGGGGATCGCATTCGCGATCTGGTGGGGCACGTTCTTCCCGATCCTCTCCGAAGCGTTCACCGGGCAGCGGATATCGGTCGGTCCGCCGTTCTTCAACCAGGTCAACAGGCCGCTGTCGCTGGCGCTACTCCTCATGACGGGCATCGGCCCCGTGATCGCCTGGCGTCGCGCCTCGCGGAGGAACCTCCAGCGGAACTTCCGCCTGCCGCTCCTCGTCCTGCTCATCGCCGGCGTAATCGCCGTCGCGATGGGCCTCCGCGCCTGGTACGCCGTGGCGGTGGTGTCGTTCGGCGCGTTCGTCGCCGCGACGGTGGTCCAGGAGATGTGGCGCGGGACCCGCGCCCGCACGCGGTCGAAGGGGACGGGCGCGCTGGCGTCGCTCATCGGACTGATCTCCCGAAACCGCCGCCGCTATGGGGGCTACATCGTCCACATCGGCGTGCTGTTCGTCTTCGCGGGCATCGCCGGCTCGATGTTCCAGATCGAGGAGAAGGCGCGCCTCTCGCCGGGCGACGAGATCGCCATCGGCCGCTACGCGGTCGAGTATCGCGGGGGCGACATCGAGGGCGGGCCGAACTACACGGCGACGGTGGCCAACCTGACCGTCCGCGAAGGCGAAGGGGAACCGTACCGCGTCCGGCCCGAGCGCCGCTTCTATCCCGAGGGCCAGGAGCAGACGACCAGCGAGGTCGCGATCTGGTCGCGGCTGTTCGAGGACTTCTACGCCATTCTCGAGACGTTCGATCCCGCGACGGGGACCGCGGACATCACGCTGATCGTCAACCCGATGCTGATGTGGATCTGGATCGGGGGTGGCGTGATGGTGTTCGGCACGCTGATCGCGCTCTCCACTCCGCGACGAACGCCCGTGCGCGCCCCGACCCGGGACGAAGACGCCGAGGCCGCCGAGGTCGCGATCGCGTGACCGGTCTGCTGCTTTCGCTGGTTGCGCTTTGGGTTCTGCTGGCGGCCATCTGGGCCGCGCTGTGGCCGCTGTTCGGCGGGCGGAGCGCCGCGCCGTCCGAGTCGGATCTCGAGCGGCAGGAGCTCGAGGCAGAGAAGGCGAGGCTGCTACAGGAGATCCACGAGCTCGAGCTCGACTACCAGACCGGGAAGCTCTCCGACGAGGACCACCGGGCCATCGAGGAGCGGCTCAAGGGCAAGGCGGTCGAAGTCATGCAGCGGATCGACGCCCTCACGGCCCCGACGCCGAAGTCTTCGAAGAAGGACTACAAGGGGTCCGAGGTGCGGATCACGCGATAGTCGCGGACGCGCTGCACCGCGGCGAGCGCTTCCTCGAGCGTCAGTGCGGGGGCGTTCGCGGACCCGCGGCGCGTCCGGCCCGGCATCGGCACGGGGCGGACGATCTCCGTGATCGTGTCGCCGGGAGCGTCGGGCGATACGTCGATCATCCACTCGAACCGCCGGCCGCCGAGGGCGGGATCCTGTTTGAGAAACTCCCGGAACTCGTCCTCGTAGACCTCGAAGACCACCATATCCTCGCGGAGATCGCGGTAGAACACGCCGACCGTCATCGGAGGACGCTTGCGACGGTCGAACACCTGATACCTCGGTGGGATTCCCCGCAGGGATGGGGGCCGTCGGACCATGGTCAGGGTGCGGGGCGGCATGCGCGTCTCCGGGTTCGATGGGCGGTCGCTGGGCCGGTTGCCCGGCGCGATCGGCGGCACGAATATACCGACCCATGCCGCCGTGCCCACGCGCCACAGGTACCGCGCTCGCTCTTGCGCTCGCGGCGCTGACCGGCGGCTGCGAGGCCGACCTCCGGCTCGCCCGACCGGGCGACGCCGGGTCGGGAGCCGACACGGCCGCGACCATCGCCGTTCCCGCCGACACCGTCTTTCGTCCGACGCCGATCGACAGCGCGGCCGCGAGCTTCGCCTGGGTGGTGGTGCGCCCGGAGGCGCGGGTGACGCGGGAGCGGTCGTATCCTGGTGGGCCGGAGGACGCGGCCAGGCAGTTCCTGCGCGCCCTCGCGCAGACCGGCTCGAGCTCCAAGGGCACGATCGGCGTCGGTCCGGTCGGCTACGAGCGCGCCTTCACGTATGTTCACCCCCGGGTCCGCCCCGCCGACGCGGAGACCTGGAGCACGGGGCTGGAGGGGATCGTGCGGCCCGCGGTCGTGCGGCTAGAGCCCGTCCCCGGCGACTCGACGCTGGTGTTCGCCGAGCTCGTCGTGCTGCGCGAGATCGACGACCAGTCGATGCTCGCGCTCTACTACGGCCACTTCCGCGCCGAGCCGGGCGACAACGGCTGGCAGCTGACGGGGGCGCGGCTCATGTCGGAGGACTGGGAGTCGCCGCTCGCGACGCGGTTGCCTGCTCGCTGGGACCGCGCTGGCGCCGCGCGTGAGTACGCCGAAGAGGACCCGGTGCACGCGCTCAACCTGATCCGGCTCCACAGTGGGGAGTGGGTGCCCCTCACCCGGCTCCCGCCGCGCAGCGACCTGCGGCTGGGCCTTCCGACGCTCTAACGTGGCCTTCAACCTTTTGCGGAGACACACGAACATGCGCACCCGCTTGCTCGAACCGAGCGCTGTTGTCCTGGCGCTGACCCTGTTCCTCTGCGCCGCGGACCTGCGGGCACAGGCCGCCGCCCCCGCCGATACGTTCGCGGCCGACCTGACCACGACTCTCGACGGGATCGAGAGTGGCGTCGACAAGCCGGCCGGCACGCGGATCGCGGTCACATGCCCCGCTGGCCCGCGCACGGCCACGATCTGGGGAACTGGGACGTACACATCGGACTCCGCGATCTGCGTCGCGGCGACGCATGCCGGCGCCCTCCCCGGAACCGAGGCGGGGACGGTCGTGGTCGAGGTCGCTCCGGGTCTCCAGGCGTACGAGGGGACGATCCGCAACGGGATCGCGAGCACGGCCTATCCGGCGTGGTCACAGAGCTTCCGCTTTCCGGACGCGACGGAGCCGGAGCAGGGCGACACGGCGTTCTTCGATCATACGGGCGACTGGGCGACGCCCCCCAACCGGTTCCCGATGCAATCTGGCGTCATCTACCGGTTCGTGTGCCCGCCCGCGGGTCAGACCGGAAACGTCTGGGGGACGGACATCTATACGGACGACTCGTCGATCTGCGAGGCGGCGGTGCACGCGGGCGTCATCGCGCGGGACGGCGGGACCGTGCACTACGAGCGGCTCGGCGCGCAGCAGTCGTTCCGGGGCAGCCTGCGGAACGGCGTGCAGTCGTCGGACTATGGCCAGTGGCCGGGCAGCTTCCGCTTCGTCGAGCCGGTCGAATAGCGCGAGCAAAGGTCCGGCCGACGACTGGAGGGTCGGTCGCGCTACTCTAGCTCCGGCGACCTTCGCCGGGGCCCTTGCGGTCCATCGGCTTGGTGGGCGGCCCAGGGACCGGCGGCTCCAGCGGGACGCGCGGCATGAGCGGCGCGTCGCTGCCTACCCAGTCGAGGCGGCCCGAAGGGTAGGTCCCCAGGACGCGGGCGAACCCCGCCCGGCGCAGGAGTCCGGCCAGCGCCTCTTCGCCGAGCGGCTCCTCGGGGGAGCCCAGGAAATCCAGGTAGAAGAGGTACTCGAACGGCTTCCCGCGCACGGGGCGGGACTCGATGCGGGTCAGATCCAGTCCGCGGCTCGCGAACTCGCCGAGCGTGTCGTAGAGGCTGCCGGGGGCGTTCTCGACGTAGAACACGACCGAGGTCTTCGTCGGCCCCACCTGGTCCGAAGCGAACCGCTTCTCGATCCCGTCGAGCTCGGCGTCCGCGAGGGTCAGGAGGAAGAAGCGCGTGTAGTTGGCGGGATCGTCCTCGAGTCCCTCGGCCACCACCTTCGCGCCATAGTGCTTGGCCGCCGCCTTTCCCGCGATGGCCGCCGCGCCCGCCTCACGATTCGTGACGAGATCGTACACGCTCCCGGCGGTGTCCCAGGTGGAGACCGTTTCCAGCGCCGGGTGCCCGCGAAAGAACTCCTGGCACTGATCGAGCGCGATCGGATGGGAGTAGACCCGCCGGATGTCCTCGAAGTACGTCCCCACCGGCGCGATCAGGCAGTGCGAGACCCGGAGATACACCTCGCCGCGGACGACCAGGCCGTACTGGAGCAGGAGGTCATAGTTCTGATAGATCGATCCCACGAGCGAGTTTTCCATCGGCGCCAGGCACGCGTGCGCGCGGTGCCGCGCCACCGAGGAGAACATGTGCGGAAAATCCCGCGTGGAAACGGTCTTGATCCGGCGGCCTCCGAGGAGCTGATGGGCAGCTTCCTCGCTGAACGCGCCGCGTTCGCCCTGGATCGCGATCCGCAGAGGACGGGGTAGGGCCATGGCGGTGGAGAGTGTGTCGATCCGGCCTCGCGCGCGTCAAGGAAGCCTTGCATCGGTCACACAGTCCTTCACGAATCGTCATATTACGATCACAGCTTCCGCGTATCCTCGTCGCATTCTGAAGAAGGAAAACCAATGTGACGACAAGGAGCGTTCGATGATCCGAAAAATCATCCCCGTCGTGCTGGCCGTGGCGGCCGCCGGAGTCCTGCTCCCGGCGGACGGCCGATCGCAGGTCGTGCATGCCAAGGGAATCGACAGCCTGCACGTGAAGGCGAACGTGCAGGTCCAGTTCAACACCACCTCCGTCGACGACGAGCCGGGCTCGGAGTGGCTCATGCGCCGGGCGCGGCTGGGACTTCGCGGCTGGATCGCGGGCTGGATCCGCGGCGACGTCGAGGGCGACTTCGGCCGGGGCGGTGCGCGGCTGACGGACGGCTACGTCACGCTCGCGTTCGCGCCAGTGTTCACGCTCCGCGCCGGGCAGTACAAGAAGCCGTACAACGCGCACGAGCTGGTTTCTAGCCGCGAGCTCCTGGTCGCCGAGCGCGACGGGTCGCCTCGCGGGACCGACGGGCCGACGCCCGACGGGCTGGTCGACGATCTCGGATACTCGAACCGCGACATCGGCCTCGAGTGGGACGGCGAGAGCGGGCGCCTCGGATGGGCGACGGGCTTCTGGAACGGCTCGGGCGACAACGAGACCGAGGACGACGACGGCAAGCAGATCGGCGCGCGGCTGAACGTCGAGGTCCTTCCCGGCTGGATCGCGAGTGGGGCGTGGAGCGGCAAGCGGATCAGCGAGCCGCCCGATGCAGACGAGGCCACGTGGTACCACGCGCTCGAGCTGGCGGTCACGGGGGGCGAGTACGGGGAGCCGGGGTGGAAGGCGCTCGGCCAGGTCATGGCCGGCGACAACTGGGACCCCGAGCAGGGCGGCGGCGACGACTCCTCGTTCCTCACGTTCCAGGGGATCGTCGGCTACCACGCGGCCGTCTACCGCGTGCCGTACCTGATCGGCGTCGAGCCGATCGTCCGGCTGGGGTGGGCAGATCCCGACACCGACGTCGACGACGATCAGGCGCTGCTCGCAACGCCGGGCGTCAACGTCTACTTCCACGAGCGGGTCAAGACGCAGGTCCAGGCCGACTTCCTGTCGCCGGGTGAGGGCGACGACGAGGTCGCCTTCCGCATCCACACCGTGCTGGAGTTCTGACCTCGCCGCCTCCTGGCTGGCTTCCGTCATAATTCGGCAATAGTCCCCCAGTAGACTCATAGCGGACATCTCACAGGAGCGTACAGAATGCGACGTTCGATCCCTATCCTCGCCTGCGCGGGCCTTGTCGCCGCGCTGGCTTGCGGCGGCGGCGGAGATCCGGCCGCCGACGGCGCGACCCTCTCGGGCCCGATCGAGATCGACGGCTCGAGCACCGTATATCCGATCTCCGAGGCCGTGGCCGAGGAGTTCCAGATCGCGAATCCCCAGACCCGGGTGGCCGTCGGCGTCTCGGGCACCGGCGGGGGGTTCAAGCGGTTCTGCGCCGGCGAGACCGACGTCTCGAACGCCTCGCGCCCCATCAAGGACGAAGAGGCCGAAACGTGCCGAGAGAACGGCGTCGAGTTCACCGAGGTCCGGGTGGCCTGGGATGGCCTCTCGGTCGTGACCAATCCGGCGAACGATTTCGTCCAGTGCCTGACGACCGACGAGCTCAAGCGCATCTGGGAGCCGGGCAGCACGATCGACAACTGGAGCCAGGTGCGAGAAGGCTTCCCGAACAAGCGCCTGACGCTCTACGGCCCCGGCACGGACTCCGGGACCTTCGACTACTTCACTGAAGCGATCGTCGGCGAGGAGGACGCTAGCCGTCCCGACTACACCGCGAGCGAGGACGACAACGTGCTGGTGCAGGGCATCCAGGGCGATCCAGGCGCGCTCGGCTATTTCGGCTTCGCCTATTACGAGGAGAATGCCGACAGGCTGAAGCTCCTCGGTGTCGACGGAGGCACGGGCTGCGTCCAGCCGTCGGTCGAGGCAATCGAGACCCAGACGTATGCGCCGCTCAGTCGCCCACTGTTCATCTATGTGAGCGACGTGGGGCTCGCGAAGCCGCAGGTCGAGGCATTCGTCGAGTTCCACCTCCAGGAGGGCGCGGAGCTCGTGCGCTCGGTGGGATACATCCCGCTGCAGCCGGAGCAGTACGCCGACGAGCTCGCCGCGGTGCGGGAGCTGGCGGGGGGCGCTGCGGAGACCGGGGAGCCGGCGGAGACAGCTCCGGCAGTCGAGGACACGACCGCCGCCCAGTGAGCGAGCCGGCGGTCATCGAAGCGGCACGGCGACCGGGGGGCGGTAGCCCCGCTCCCTCCGGCGGCCTGCGAGGCGCGCGCTCGCGGACGGCGAAGGAAGGCGCGATCGGCGCGCTCCTGTTCGGCGCCGGCGCCATATCGATCCTGACGACGATCGGGATCATCGCGGTCCTGGTGTGGGAGTCGCTCGGGTTCTTTCGCCGCGTGTCGGTGTTCGAGTTCCTGACCGGCACAGAATGGACGCCACTCTTCGTCCCGGAGCACTTCGGGGTCCTGCCCCTGGTCGTCGGCTCGGTTCTCGTGTCGATCATCGCGGCCCTGATCGCGATCCCGCTGGGGCCGGGGTCGGCGATCTACCTGAGCGAGTTCGCGCCGGAGCGCCTGCGGCGGTTCCTCAAGCCGGTCCTCGAGATCCTGGCCGGGGTGCCGTCGGTCGTCTACGGCTACTTCGCGCTGACATTCGTGACGCCCCTGCTTCAGCCGTTGATCCCAGGGCTCCAGCTGTTCAACGCGCTCTCGGCCGGGATCGTGGTCGGCATCATGGTCCTGCCGCTCATCGCCGCGCTTTCGGAGGACGCGATGAACGCGGTCCCGCGGGGACTGCGGCAGGGCGCCTACGCGCTCGGCGCGACGAAGTTCGAG
>DASRVB010000128.1:0-4381 GCA_035687725.1 Gemmatimonadota bacterium | reverse complement strand
GCGTCGAACGCCTTGCCCTTGGTGGCTGCGAAACGCGGGATCGCGATCGCGGCGAGGATGCCGATGATCACGACCACGATCAGCAGCTCGATGAGCGTGAAGCCCTTGTTGTTCTTGCGGATTCTCACGGTTCAGCTCCTTCGTTCGGTTGCCCTGGTTTCCGGGGGACGGGCTTCCGCTCCAGGCCCCTGCGGCATAGCCCCTGTCTGTGCCCTCCTTCTAGCAAGTCAGGGGCCAAGCTTCGATACCATCACGATCGCCCATTGCAAGTGGTATAGCACCAATGACTTGAACCATCGACCCGAGTTCTGGTCGATCCGCCGGAGGCTCGGACTCGACCAAAACTCATCCTCGGAGGGCCTTGCAATTCGCCACTGGCGCGTCCGCGGCCCTTGCGAAGTGCATCTGGTACGATAATTGGCCCCTCCAGCACTACCTCACGCCGTCTTGATGTCGTAGCGGTCTATCTTGCGATAGAGCGTCGACGGGTCGATCCCGAGGATCTCCGCCGCCCGCGCCTTGTTGCCCTCGGTCTTGGCCAGCACCCACTTGATGTAGGCCTGCTCGATCGTCTCCATCGTGGGCGTGGGAGCCGGCACGTCGCTCACCAGCGTGGCCTCGGGCTTCTCGCGGATCTTCTCGGGCAGATCCCCGATGTCGATCTGCTTCCCCCGCTCGGTCCCCTCGCTCCAGCCGGCCAGCACCAGCAGCCGCTCGACCACGTTCTCGAGCTCGCGCACGTTCCCGGGCCAGTCATAGGCGCAGAGCGCCTGAAACGCCTTCTCGGTGAAGATGTGGTCCTGCGACCGGTTCCCTCCCGGCATCGAGTTCGCGAAGCCCGCCCGGGCCAGGACGTGCTCCAGGAGCAGCGGCACATCGTCCCGGCGCTCCCGGAGCGGCGGGATCACGATCGGGATCACGTTCAGGCGGTAGTAGAGGTCCTGGCGGAAGTTGCCGTGCTCGACCTCCTTCTCGAGGTCCTTGTTGGTCGCCGCCAGGATGCGGACGTCGACGGGCACCGCCTCGGTGGCGCCCACGGGGATGATCTCCCGTTCCTGGAGCACCCTTAGGAGCTTGACCTGGATGGCCGGCGTGGTGTCGCCGATCTCGTCGAGGAACAGCGTCCCGCCGGCGGCCACCGTGAAGAGCCCCTCCTTGTCCCGGATCGCGCCCGTGAAGGCGCCCTTGACGTGGCCGAAGAGCTCGGACTCGAGGAGCGGCTCGGGCAGCGCGCCGCAGTTGATGGGCACGAACGGCCCGCCCACGCGCTTCGATTTCAGATGGATGTAGCGCGCGAAGAGCTCCTTGCCGGTTCCGCTCTCCCCGCCCAGCAGCACGGTGCTCTCGGCCGTCGCGACCTGCTCGGCCACGGTCAGGACCTCGCGGAATGCATCGCTGGTCCCTACGGGCTCGACCTTGAGCGCCTCTCCGACCTTGCGCTGGAGCGCCTGGTTCTCGCGCGCCAGTTTGACGTTCTTCTCCTCGAGCGCGTGCATCTCGAGCGCCTGGCGCGCGTTGAGGATCAGCTCCTGGTTCTTGTACGGCTTCTTGAGATAGCGGAAGGCGCCCTCGTTGCAGGCCTTCATGGCGAACTCCTCGTCGCCCTGGGCGGTGACGACGATGACCTTCGCAAGGGGGTCCTGGGCGCGAGCGGCCTTGAGGACCCCGATCCCGTCGGCGCCGGGGAGACGCAGGTCGGTGATCACGAGGTCCACGGGGCCGTGCTCGCTGAGCCATCCGATGGCGGCGTCCCCGGACTCGCTGCCTTCCACCTCGAAGCCGTTCCGCTTGAAGAGCACGGAGAGCGCCTCGCGCACTCCGGGCTCGTCCTCGACGACGAGAACTTTCGGTAGTCGCTCCTTGGCCATTCGATGGAATATACCCTGCGCTCGGCGGCGCGCGCTATTCGATGCGCGGGAGCGCGACCCGGAAGATCGATCCCCACCCCGGCGTGGATTGGACCCATACCACCCCGCCATGCAGGTCTACGATCCGATGGACGATCGCCAGACCCATCCCGAACCCCTTCTCGCGCGTGGTGAAGAACGGATCGAAGATCCGCTCCCGCACGCTCGGGTCGATGCCGGGCCCGTTGTCGCGGACCTCGAGTGTGACGAGAGGCGAGCGGGCGCGGTCGAGGCCCGGCAGGTCGGGATCGACTCCCACCCGTACCTCCACCCGACCCGTTATGCGGTCACCGACCGCCTCGCGCGCGTTGGTGACGAGATTCAGGACGACCTGCTTGAGAAGGTTGTAGTCGCCATCCACCCAGTAGGGGCCGGACGGGGCCGAGAACGTGATCACCTGTCCTCCTTCCGGCGCCGTCACGCGCTCGACCTCCAGCGCGTCCTTGACCACCTCCGCGAGGTCGATCCGCCCGCGGTTTCTCATCTCGGTACGCGAGAACGTCATGAAGTCCTGGATCAGGGAGGAGAGGCGATCCGCCTCGCGGACGATCAGGCTCATGAGCCGCCGGTCCTCGCCCGGCGGCCGCTCCTTCCCGTCGCCGTCGTCGCCCTCGAGGAGCTCGACCGACGAGCGGATCGCGGCCAGCGGGTTGCGGATCTCGTGCGCGAGCCCGGCGGCCAGGATCGCCACCGCCTTGTGGCGGTCCGCCTGACGCGCGAGGTCCTCCAGGCGCTTTACGTTCTCCAGGTTCTTGACGATCGCCGCCGCGCCTCGCTTGGTGCCTTCCGGTCCGTAGAGCACCGTGGTGGATACGCTGAACGGGCGCGGGCCGGCTGCGCCCGTGGGCAACATGAGCTCCATGAAGTCGATCTCGCGACCGCTCCGCAGGGTGCCCACCATGAGCTCGTAGAGCTGTCGCATGCCGCCCGCTTCCGCACGCTCCCGCACCTCGCCGGCGCTCGGGTTGCCGCTGATCCCGAGCTGGGTCTGGGCGGTGAAGTTGACGAAGTCGACTTGCTCGTCGGCATCGATCGAGAGGATGCCGCTTTCCACCGTGTTGAGAAGATCCTGGGCATCGACGCGGGCGTGCGCGAGCTGCTTCTCCAGCTCCGTCAGCCGGGCGCGCTGGAACCGCAGTCGACGGGCCGCCAGACCGCTGGCCATGCCCACGATCGCGAAAACCATCGCGGTCAGGGCGAGACTCCAGAGGATCGTGCCGGCCGGGCCGCTCAGGTTGGGGAGCGCGATCTGGCTCTCCGGGCCGGCGAACTGGGGCGCGATCTGCGCCCACGCCACACCCAGGTACGTGACGATGCTTCCCGCCGCAGTGAAGATCGACCCGCCCATTCCGAGGAGCAGCCCGGCCACGGAGATCAGGAGCACGTACAGGAGTGCGAACTCGCTGCCGACCCCGCCGGTGAGGAGGACCGCGAGCGTCACGAGGAACAGGTCGTGCCCCACCTGGAATGCGATGAAGCGCGGCGAGATGGGCCGCCGCCTCGTCCAGAGGAGGGAGGCGATCGTCCACGCGAGCGGCACGCCCACGATCAGGATGACGACCGTGGCCGGGGACGCAAGCAGATACTCGGAGCGCACCACCGTGGCGGCCAGCGCGAGCGCGATGGCGGTCGAAAGCCGCACGACGTAGACGCCCTGGATGAGCCGGCGCTCGTCCAGGGCCCCAAGCGAACTCTCGATCGATCCGATCATGGATCAAACATGGGGAATCCGGCATGGCGACGGTAGTCGCCCATCCGGCGTGGGATGGCGACCGTCGGCTACACGCGGTCGCGCGTCGCGTCGATCAGCGCCTCCATGTGCCCCAGGTACGACTCCAGCGCGGCGCGGCCCTCGGGCGTCAGCCGGAATTCGGTGCGCGGGGTGCGGCCCGCGAACGACTTCGTGCACTCGAGGTAGCCGGCATCCTCGAGCTTCCTCGCGTGGACGCTCAGGTTGCCGTCGCTCGTCTTCAGCGCGGCCTTGAGATCGTTGAACGTCAGCGAATCCGCGACCGCCAGCGCGCTGACGATCGAGAGGCGCGTCCGCTGATGGATGAGACGGTCCAGGTCGCGGGGCTGGAGCGCGCCGCGCATCCCGTTCACGGCATCGAGCTTCCCGCGTCCCGCGCTCCGATCCTCGGCCCTCTCCGCGGGGCGCCCATCGGGGGATGACCGGCTAGCCACCAATGCCTCCAGATGAGGAGCGACCCGAACGCGATATGGATGCCCCCGAAGCCGATCGCCATCCAGGCCTCGGGGCCAGGTTCCGGCAGGGCGAGCGCGGCGACTCCGGCGAGCATGAACGCGAGGCCTGTCAGCGGGACGATGCGCTCCGAGAACGCGCCGCCGGTCACGACGCCCGTGCCGTAGAGGAGGAGCCAGAGGCCGGGGAGTGAATCCAGCAGACCGGCACGAAGGAAGAGGAGCGTCAGCGCCGCACCTGCGGCGAGCGGCGGAGCCAGCGAGAGCGCGAA
>DASRVB010000127.1:0-9481 GCA_035687725.1 Gemmatimonadota bacterium | reverse complement strand
GGCGCGGCAGATCGAGGCGGCCGGCGGAACGGCGTGGGCAGCCAGCGCCGACGTCGCGCGTCCGGGCTCCGTGGAAGCGCTCGCGTCGGGGGCGGCGGCCCGGGTCGGCACCGTGGACATCCTCGTAACGTGCGCGGGGGTCGCGTGGTCGGCCCCGCTGGCCAGGCAGACCCTAGAGGACTGGGAGCGGATCTTCGCGGTCAACGTGACCGGCACGTTCCTGGCGACGAAGGCGTTCCTTCCGCCGATGATGGAGCGCGGATGGGGCCGCGTGATCCATCTCGCGTCGGTGGCCGGCCTCGCGGGCGCGAAGTACATCGCCGCCTACGCCGCCTCCAAGCACGCGGTCGTCGGATTCACGCGCGCGGTGGCGGCCGAGGCCGCTCCGCGCGGCGTCACCGTCAACGCGCTCTGCCCCGGCTACGTCGACACGGGGATGACGGAGGAGTCGGTGGCGCGGATCGTGGAGCGAGCCGGCCTGCCCGAATCCGAAGCGCGCGCCGCGATCGTCGCCACCTCGCCCCAGGGGCGGCTGATCGAGCCCGAGGAGGTCGCGCGCGCGGTGACGTGGCTCTGCGAGGAGACTGCGCGCGGCGTGAACGGGCAGGCGATCGTCATCGACGGAGGAGGGCTCCTGGCGTGAACCGGCTAGAGATTGTGAACCCCGACCAGCTCGGTCGTCACACTGGATTCAGTCACGGCATCCTGGCTCCCGCGGGAGGACGCGTCCTGTTCGTCGCCGGGCAGACGGCGCCCGGGGCCGGCGATCTCGTCGATCAGTTCGGCGCCGCCCTCGAGCGCACGCTCGCCGTCGTCCGGGAGGCGGGCGGCCGGCCCGAGCACGTGACCCGGATGACCGTGTACGTGACCGACATGGCGACCTACCGCACGGAGCGGCCACGCCTGGCCGGCGTCTGGCGGGCATCGATGGGCCAGCACTATCCCGCGATGGCACTCGTGGAAGTGCGCTCGCTGGTCGATCCGAACGCGGTGGTCGAGATCGAGGCCACGGCCGTGCTTCCCGAAGAACCCTGATGAGGCAGCCGTGGCCCGGATCGTCCCGATGATCGCGCCCGATTCGTTCCTCTACGCCCACGATCCCGCGACCGGCGTGGCAACGATCACGCTGAACCGACCCGAGCGTCTCAACGCGCTGACGTTCGAGGTCTACGCCGAGCTCCTCTCCGCCTTCCGCGAGCTGGACGTCGAGCCGGGGATGCGCGCGGTCGTGATCACCGGCCAGGGGCGGGCATTCTGCTCGGGCGGTGACGTCCGCGAGATCATCGGCCCGCTCCTGTCGCGCGACGCCGCGGGGCTCCTCGAGTTCACGACGATGACCTGCGACCTGATCGCCGCCATCCGCGCCTGCCGCCGTCCGGTGATCGCAGCCGTGAACGGCACCGCGGCGGGCGCCGGCGCGGTGATCGCCACCGCCTGCGATGTGCGGATCGCCGCGGCGAGCGCGAAGATCGCCTTCCTGTTCACCAAGGTCGGTCTCTCGGGTGCGGACATGGGGGCGGCCTGGCTGCTGCCGCGGATCGTCGGCCTCGGGCGCGCGACGGAGATCCTCATGACCGGCGATTTCCTGGAGGCCGCGGAGGCGCACCGGATCGGGCTCTTCAACCGCGTCGTCCCCGACGGCGAGGCGCTCCCCGCAGCGCTCGAGCTGGCCAGGCGGCTCGCGTCCGGGCCCTCGGAGGCGCTCGCGGTGACCAAGCGCGCGCTCGAGCGGGAGTCGGCGATGGGTCTCGCCGAAGCGCTCGCAGCCGAAGCAGGCGTCCAAGCCGCATGCATGGAGGGCAAGGACTTCCGCGAGGCGTACGAGGCGTTCGTCGCGAAGCGTCCGGCGCGGTTCGAGTAGCGGTGTTCGACGTCGACACGATCCGCGCGTTCCTGGACGACACCCACGTCGCGTTCGCGTCCGATGTGGATGCCTTCGCCCGGGCGGAGATTCGCGCGCGAGCGGCGCCGGCGAGCGACGACACCGCGCGTGCGGAGGCGCGGGAGATCCTGGGGCTCCTGGGTCGCGGCTGGCTCGCGCCGATCCCGGCGCGCGATCTACGGAAGATCGCGCTCGCGCGCGAGGCGATCGCGGCGTCGTCCCCCCTCGCCGACGCCGTCTACGCGCTCCAGGCGCTCGGAGCCATGCCGATCGTCCTCGCGAGCGGCGGAGTGAGCGCGCGCTGGGTGAAGGAGGCCGTCGCCGGCCGCGCGATGGGCGCCTTCGCGATGACCGAGGACGAAGCGGGCTCCGACGTGGCGTCGATGCGGACGACGGCGACGAAGGACGGCGCGGAATGGGTGCTGAACGGCGAGAAGGCGTTCATCTCGAACGCGGGGATCGCCGACTTCTACACCGTGTTCGCCCAGACCGAGCCGGGGAAGGGCTCCAAGGGGATCGCCTGCTTCGTCGTGCCCGCCGACGCGCCGGGCTTCTCCTTCGCGGGCGCGCAGGTCCTGTCCGCCCCGCATCCCCTCGGCCGGATCCGGTTCGACGACTGCCGCGTCTCCGCGGAGACGTGCCTTGCCGGTCCCGGCGAGGGGTTCAAGCTGGGCCTCGCCACGCTCGATCTCCTCCGCGCGACCGTCGGCGCCGCCGCCTGCGGAATGGCGGCACGCGCGCTCGAGGAGGCGATCGCCCATGCGCAGGAGCGCCGACAGTTCGGCGAGCCGCTGGCCGGCTTCCAGCTCGTGCGCGAGAAGCTCGCCCGGATGTCGACCGAGCTCACCGCCGCGCGGCTCCTCGTCTACAGGGCGGCGTGGGCCAAGGACCGGGGCGCCGCGCGCGTCACGCTCGAGTCGGCGATGGCGAAGTCGTACGCGACCGAGGCGGCGCAGCGGATCGTCGACGACTCGGTCCAGATCCTCGGCGGCAGAGGGGTCGTCGCGGACCATCCCGTCGACCGCCTCTACCGCTCCGTCCGCGCGCTCCGGATCTACGAGGGGACGACGGAGATCCAGCGTCTCGTGATCGCGGGCCAGCTCCTCGACCGGACCTGATCGGTAGCGCTAGACCGTAGCGGCGAACCGCTTCATCCGCTCGGGCGCCACCATCGTCGCATACATGCCGACCATCTCGGTCGCGCGCGCCGCGCCAGACATCAGGAGCAGCGCCGGCAGGAGCGCGATGCGGCGCGGGAGGCTCGCGCCCATCAGGCGTCCGATGACGAACCAGCGCGGCCAGTCGAGGAGCGCGTGCCAACCGGCGGTCAGCGGCGGCTCGAGGATCCAGGTCCGCCGCACCCAGCGATGTGGCCAGTCCTCGTGCTCGCGTCGGAGCCGGTGGATCTCGTAGCCGAAGCGCGCGTGGAGCCGCAGCCACCAGCGGGGGTCGAACGAGTGGGCGACCTTCTGCGCCGGCTGGAATTGCAGCCGCGCCCCCGCGGCCTTGAGCTCCGCCGGCAGGAAGACACCCGCCATCCGGTGACGGATGTCGGTCCGGAACGGATGCGCCCGCGCGACCGATGCGCGGAACGCCACGTTGTGGGCCTGGAAGTGAACGTCGTCGCTGCGGGGGTTCGCCGACGTCCCGAGAAGGGCCCACGAGATGGACGCGGCGAGCTGCAGGAACGGATCGTCGGAGCCGCGCGTGGAGGTCCGGAAGAGGCTCATGCCGGCCACGACGTCGGCCCCTCCCTCGATCGCCTCGACGATCGCCTCCAGCCAGCCCGGATCCGGGACCACGTCCGCGTCCGCGAGGACGATGACGTCGCCCGTCGCCTCCCGGACGCCTCGGTTCTTCATCTCGAAGTACCATGGGTCGTCCACCGCGATCGCCTTCACGCGCAGGAACGTCGTCTGGCCGGCGAAGCGCTCGGTCCAGCGCTCGGCCTGGGCCGCGCTCCCGACGAGGATGACCTCGACGCGGTCGAGCGGATAGCGCTGGGCTTCGAGCCCCGGCCAGGTATCGATGTCGTCGTACGAGAGGTACTCGTTGTACCCCTCGATCACGACGGAGACGGTCGGCGAGGCGGCCACCGTCATGGTCCCGCAGCCACGGAAGCGACGCTCGCGTCGACCGAGGTAGCGCGGTCCACGGGCCCGCCCAGATAGCCGAGAAGCTCGCCCCAGGACCACGCGGCGAGGCCCAGGAACACGAGCGGAATCGCGGCCGCAAACTCGCGTTTGTAGAAGCCCCGGCGCAGGACGTTCTGGACCGCGCGCGCGCTCAGCAGCAGCGGCAGCCCGATCGACAGCGCGGCGTACGCAAACCGGCGGGCGCGCGAGAACCGCTGCTCCGCGACCCGCACCCCCGCGAAGCAGCGGCCGTGGAAGACTTTTCGGCGCAGGTACTCCCCGAGATCGGTCACGTTCACGTGGCCGACCCGCATGGCGGGCACGAAGAGCGGCCGATGTCCGTCCTCGGCGATCCGCCAGTTGAACGCGGTGTCGGAGCTGTAGGTGCCCTCCAGGAACGGACCGTAGCGATCGAACGCCCAGCGCTTGACCGACAGGTTCCCGGTCGGGATGTCGTCCATGTACCCTGCCGGAGTCCCGGGCATCCACTGATTCAGCTCGCAGAAGAAGTAGGCCCAGCCGACCCGGCTCTCCGGGTTCGCGTTGTCGATCGTGCCGCCGATCACGGGATCGCTCCGACGATGCGCGGCAACGATTTCCCGCACCCACAGCCTGTCCGGGACGCAATCCGCGTCGGTGAATGCGAGGATCTCGCCTTCCGAGCGCGCCGCGCCGAGATTGCGTGCTTCGCCGGGAAACTTCCGATCCGCGAACGTGTGGAGAGCGACACCGGGATAGCGGCGGGCGACCTCCGCCGTCCCGTCCGACGAGCTGTCGATGACGACTACCTCGAAGGGCTCGTCGCACTCCTGGTCCTCGAGGGAGGAGAGGCAGCCGTCGATGGTGTCGATCGCGTTGAAGGAGGCCACGATCACGGAGACTCTGGGACGCGTCATGGAGGAGTATCAGTCTAGTCCCTGTTCGGGACCCTGCCACCGAACAACCGACGGCGCGGGCGCCGGACGCGGAGCGGTCGCGCCGTGAACGTCGCGATCGTCGGCGGCGGTCCGGCCGGGCTCTACCTCGCCATCCAACTCAAGCGCGAAGGCTCCGCGCACGATGTCGCGGTCTACGAGCGGAATCGCCCGCAGGACACGTACGGCTTCGGCGTCGTGTTCTCCGACGCGACCATGGAGGAGCTGACCGCCGACGACCCCGAGACGTTCGCGCGGCTCGAAAACCGGTTCCATCACTGGGACGACATAGACGTTCACTACCGCGGGGAGATCCTCTCGTCTACGGGCCATGGCTTCAGCGGCCTGGAGCGGAGCGTCCTGCTCGATACGCTGGCGGAGCGGGCGATCGAGTTGGGGGTGGAGCTCTGGGCGGAGAGCGAGGTCGTGGACCCGGCCGAGCTCCTGGACGCCGACCTCGTGGTCGGCGCCGACGGGGTGAACAGCGGCGTGCGCGAGCGCTGGCGGGACGATTTCGGCCCCACCGTCGACTGGCGACCGAACAAGTTCGTGTGGATGGGCACCACGCACCCGTTCGACGCGTTCACGTTCGATTTCCAGCGCGACGAGCACGGGCTCTGGCGTCTCCACGCGTATCGCTACAGCGAGGACCGCTCGACCTTCATCGTCGAGACGACCGACGAGACGCTCGCCCGGAGCGGCCTCGCGGACGCGTCGGAGGCGGAGACCCTCGCCTGGTGCGAGTCGCTCTTCGCCGAGCGGCTGGACGGGCACCGTCTGATCGCCAACCGTTCGATCTGGCGCTCGTTTCCGACACTGACGTGCGCGCGCTGGAGCCGGGGTAACGTCGTCCTCCTCGGGGACGCGGCGCACACCGCCCATTTCTCGGTGGGGTCGGGCACCAAGCTCGCGATGGAGGACGCGACCGCGCTCGCCGAGGCGCTGGAGAAGGAGCGCGACATCCCGGCGGCGCTCGCGGCCTACGAGGCGGAGCGTCGACCGCAGGTCGAGAGCCTCCAGCGCGCCGCGCAGGCGAGCCTGCAGTGGTTCGAGGGCACCGAGCGGTACATGGAGACCGAGCCGATCCAGTTCGCCTTCAACCTGCTGACCCGCTCGCTCCGAATCACCCACGAGGATCTCAAGACGCGCGACCCGGCGTTTACGGCAAAGGTCGATCGCTGGTTCGCCTCGGAGGCCGAGAAGCAGAGCGGCGTCGAGGTCCGGCTCGACCCGCCGCCCCCGCCCATGTTCACTCCCTTCCGGCTCCGCGAGCTCGTGCTCCCGAACCGCGTGGTCGTGTCGGCGATGTGCCAGTACTACGCCGAGGACGGCATGCCGAACGACTGGCACTTCGTCCATCTGGGGAGTCGCGCGATCGGCGGGGCGGGGCTCGTCATGGCCGAGATGACGGACGTCAGTCCCGAGGGTCGGATCAGTCCCGGCTGCGCGGGGCTGTACCGCGACGCGCACGTGGCGGGCTGGAAGCGGATCGTGGACTTCGTCCACGCCTGGTCGCCGGCGAAGGTCGGCATCCAGCTGGGCCACGCGGGGCGGAAGGGATCGACGAAGCTCGCCTGGCTGGGGGCGGACGAACCGCTCGAGGAGGGAGGCTGGGAGGTGCTGGCGCCGAGTCCCATCCCGTGGTCGGAGGGCAACCGCGTGCCGCGCGCGATGGAGCGCGCCGACATGGACGTCGTGATCCGCGATCACGTGCGGGCCGCCGAGCGCGCCGCCGAGGCCGGCTTCGATCTGCTCGAGGTCCACATGGCCCACGGGTACCTGCTCGCGACCTTCCTCTCGCCTCTGACGAACGTGCGCGAGGACGAGTACGGCGGTTCGGTCGAGAACCGGATGCGCTTCCCGCTGGAGGTTCTGGACGCAGTCCGCGAGGCGTGGCCGGCGGAGAAGCCGCTGTCGGTGCGGATATCAGCGGTCGACTGGGCGCCCGGTGGTCAGGAAATCGAGCACTCGCTCGAGGTCGCGCGGCAGCTCAAGGCCCACGACGTGGACATCGTGGACGTCTCCGCGGGCCAGACGGTGCCGTACGCGAAGCCGCGCTACGGGCGGCAGTTCCAGACTCCGTTCAGCGACCGGATCCGGCACGAGGTCGGGGTGCCCACCATGGCGGTCGGCAACATCTCGTCGTACATGGACGTGAACACGATCCTGGCCGCGGGCCGCGCGGATCTCTGCGCGCTGGCACGGGCCCATCTGTGGGATCCCTACTGGGCGCGGAACGCGGCCTGGCGGCTGGGCTACCCCTTGCCCTGGCCCGACCCGTACTCGACGCTCGACCGGTATACGCCGCGCTTCGAGTGACGTCGTCCATCGCCGTGCCGGCTGGCGGCGGCGCTCCTACCCGCCGATCACCCCGCACGCGATCCGGTCCCCCGCTCCGCCGGAAGTCTGGGTCACGTAATCGTCGCGCCCCGCATGGATGACGAGCGCTGAGCCGTCGTCGTCGAGGAGCGCGTACTCGCCGCCGCGCAGGGTGACGCGCTCGTTGGTTTGCTGCACCGTGGCCGTGCTGTCGGAGGCCACCGAGAGGTTTCGGAGGTCGCCGGCGTGCGGTCCGCCGGGTGCATCGAAGCCGTGCGCCGCCTGGTCCGAGCCCAGATGATGTCCCGCCGACTCGAAGGCGGGCGGCTCGCAGCTGCCCGCCTGGTGGATGTGGAAGCCGTGCTCGCCCGGGGGCAGCCCGATCAGCGCACCATCCAGCGCGACGCCCTCGCCGGTTGCCGTCACGAATACGGCACCGATACCGACTCCCCGCACGTCGACCAGGTCCGCCCGCGCCGAATCGGGAGTCACCTCCGCCCCCGCTTCGCTCGCCGGGTCGACTGCAGGCGGTGCGTTGTCGGCCTCGTCGGCGGTTTCGCCGGCGCCTCCACAGGCGAAGGCGATGGAGCTCAGGAGAATCGCGACGATCGTGGACTTCATGTCTCCTCCCGGTTCGTGGGGTAGCCGCCTCGTGAACGATCGCCCGGAACGTCGCCCCCCGTCAAACGCCCTCCAGCTCCTCCAGCGTCCGGGGCCAGTCCTCGCGCAGGATCCGGCTCAAGGCGCGATCGGCCAGGATGCGGCCGCCGGTCTGACATCCTGGACAGTAATTGGTCTCCCGATCCGCGTAGACGATGCGCTGAACCGGGGCCCCGCAGACCGGGCACGGCTCACCGTGCCTGCCGTGGACTGCCATCCGCGGATGGAAGGCGGTGACCTTCTCGGGGAATCCCTCGCCCGTCTCGGCGATCCGGATCGCGGTCCACTCCTCGAGGATCTCGCGGGCTGCCCGCCACAGCCGCTCGATCTCCTCGTCCGTGAGATTCGCGTTCGTTTGAAGCGGCGAGAGCCGCGCGCGGTGGAGGATCTCGTCGGCGAACGCGCCGCCGATTCCCGAAAAGGCGCGCGGGTCGGTCAGCGCCCGCTTGAGGGTGTGCCGCTCGCGATGGAGCGCCGCGGCGAACTCGGCGAGGCCGGATCCCTCGATTTCGATCCCGCCCGGGTCGAGCGCGGCGAGGGCCGCTTCGCCGCCGACCAGGTGGAGCCGCGCCCGTCGCTTCGTCCCCGCCTCCACGAGAAGGAGCGAGCCCGTCGAGAAGTCGAAGGCCGCGAGTCCGCCCTTCCGCGGGACCGCCCACGGGGTCTCGGACCAGCGAAGCCGTCCGGCGATCATCAGGTGGATCGCGAGGAAGAGGTCGTCTTCGAGCGCTATCACGATCCGCTTCCCGAGCCGGCGGAGGCCGACGACCCGCTTTCCCGCGGCGGCCTCGAGCGGCGGGTCCCACGTGGCGAGGAGCGCTACCGACCGCACCCGGATCCCCTCCAGCTGCGCGCCGACGATCCGCGGATCGAGCGCATGGAGGTAGGCGGCGATCTCGGGAAGCTCGGGCATGGCGCGAATCTGCCCCCCGGGATCGTGCGGTCACAAGCGAGCACCGCGTGGGGTCGGCCGGAGAAGGCGCCGGGCACGGGAGCGGAAACGAAGTTCCGCGATCGCGGACGACCGCGCGGAAGGAGTGCAATCCAGGGGTGCGAGAGCGCCTTTCATAATGCGTTCCGCTCCACTTCCACTCCGCGCGCTTGCCGCGCGTGCATCGACCGGGGGTCGTCAGTGGCACGAGGATTGCCAACCCGTGGAAGCATGTGGAAAGCCTGCTTCCTCACGCTTCTCCTGCTCCTCACGTCCTGACACTGGATCTCCGCCGTCGGCGGCCGTCTCCCCCCGGCCGACCGCGGCGGCGATCTTGCGCAGCCTTCCTGAAACAACGATTCCTTCGTCGTGCGCACCGCGATCGCGTTCGCCGTCGTCTTTCTCCTGGCGTCCCCAGACATCCGGGCCCAGGAGCCGCCCGAGCGCCGCACGGCGCTCGACGGGACTGTGGTCCTCGAGGACGCCCCCGAGGTTCCGGATCGCGTGGTCGACGCGCTCAACCGCTACCAGAACGTCCGCAGCGCGGGACTCATCGACTGGACGGCGGACGGCCGCGGGATCTACGTCGGCACCCGCTTCGCCGACGTCACGCAGATCCACCGCGTCGACTTGCCCGGAG
>DASRVB010000126.1:0-15807 GCA_035687725.1 Gemmatimonadota bacterium | reverse complement strand
ACGCCCAGCGTCAGGGCGGGATCGCCGCCTTCATCGACGCCGAGCACGCCCTCGACGCCGACTACGCGCGCAAGCTCGGCGTGGACATCGACAACCTGCTGGTCTCGCAGCCCGACACCGGCGAGCAGGCGCTCGAGATCGTCGAGGTCCTGGTGCGCTCGAACGCGGTGGCGGTCGTGGTCGTGGATTCGGTCGCGGCGCTCGTCCCCAAGGCCGAGATCGAGGGCGAGATGGGCGACAGCCACGTGGGGCTCCAGGCGCGGCTCATGAGCCAGGCGCTCCGGAAGCTCGCCGGGGCCATCAACCGCTCGCAGTGCGCGGTCGTCTTCATCAACCAGATCCGGGAGAAGATCGGCGTCATGTTCGGCAACCCGGAGACTCAGCCGGGCGGCCGGGCGCTCAAGTTCTACTCCTCGGTCCGCCTCGACATCCGGCGCGTGGGCGCCATCAAGGAGGGCGACGAGGTCGTCGGGAACCGCTGCCGGGTAAAGGTCGTCAAGAACAAGGTGGCCCCGCCGTTCAAGATGGCGGAGTTCGACGTCGTGTACGGCACCGGGATCAGCCGCGAGGGGTTGCTCATCGACCTCGGCGTCGACGCCCGGGTAGTCGAGAAGTCGGGTGCCTGGTACAGCTACGGCGACACCCGGCTCGGGCAGGGGCGCGAGAACGCCAAGCAGTTCCTCAGGGACAATCCGGACATCGCCGAGGAGGTTGAGTCCCAGCTCAAGGTCGCGATGGGAATCGTCAAGTCGGCGGGCAG
Source organism: Gemmatimonadota bacterium (assembly GCA_035687725.1). Taxonomy (GTDB): domain Bacteria; phylum Gemmatimonadota; class Gemmatimonadetes; order JACCXV01; family JAHWKZ01; genus JAICNR01. Next base: position 15,047 of record DASRVB010000126.1, on the reverse strand, counting down.
CGCCGAGTCGGGGGAAACGGAGCCCGAGGAAGCGGTGGCCGCGGAAGCGGAGTAGCGGCCGCGCGTTCGTGACGCGGGTCGTCGACGCGCGGGTGCTGAGATGCGATGGCGGTGAGTCCGGAGTTTCGCGCGTTCGTCGAGGACCAGATCGGCCGCGTCGCACCGGTCCGCTCGCGTCCCATGTTCGGCGGACTGGGACTCTACTCGGCCGACCTGTTCTTCGGGATAGTCGACGACGACGTCGTGTATTTCCGGGTGGACGATGCGACGCGGCCGCGGTACGTGAAGCGCGGCATGAAGGCCTTCGACCCGATGGGAACGCCGATGAACGGCTACTGGCAGGTCCCGCCGGACGTCATCGAGGACGCCGACGAGCTGGCCTCGTGGGTCCAGGAGGCGCTCGAGGTGGTGGAGCGGGTCGGGAAGAAGCCCAAGCGGCGAAAATCCGGGGCGAAGAAGAAAGGGCGCCGGTGATCCGGGCCCTCGGCAACGCGTGAGACAGGACGCCGGTCCCGTCCGGCTCGATCTGGACAGCTGGCCCCGCCGCCAGCACTACGAGCTCTTCCGCGCCTACGACAATCCCTGGTTCAACCTCTGCGCCGACGTGGACGTCACGGCCATGCACGCATGGTGCGGCGAGGAGCGGGGGCGATCGTTCTTCGGCGCCTCGCTCTGGTGCTCACTGGCGGCGGCCAATGAGATCGAGGAGTTCCGCTATCGGATCCGGGGTCCCGAGGTCGTCGTCCATCCGCTGATCCACGGCGGGTCGACCGTCCTGCTCCCGGACGGAACTTTCCGATTCGCCTACTACGACTATTCGCCGGACATGCGCCGGTTCATCGAGCACGTCGGGGACGTGACGGAGCGCGTGCGGTCGGAATCGGGCCCCCTCGATCCCCAGGACGATCGCGACGACCTGATCCATTACTCGGTGATCCCCTGGGTGCCGTTCACCAGCTTCTCTCATGCCCGGCGCTGGGGCACCGAGGACGCCGTCCCCAAGATCGTCTTCGGGAAGCACCGCGAACTCAGCGGACGGCGGATGATGCCGGTGTCGGTCGAAGTCCATCACGCGCTCGTCGACGGGCTCCACGTCGGGAGATTCTACGAGGCCTTCCAGGAGCGCGTCGACGCGGAAAGCCCCACCGGAGCCTGACGCGCACGATTGGATCGTCAGGGAATCGAAGCAGCGCGTCGGGTCGATGGGGAGATGAGGACGAGGAGCGCGCCGACGAGGCCGAGGGCCGCGCAGCCAGCCCACAGCCCAGCCGGACTCGCGGCGTAGATCGCGGTCCCCAACCCGGGCCCCAGGATGACGCCCACCGAGTGCGTCAGGAGCCACGCGCCGTAGTAGCGGCCGCGGAGGGTGGCGGGCGCGACGTCGCCGACGTACGCGGCGGCGACCGGCGTGAACACGATCTCGCCCGCCGTCCATACGAAGACGGTGAGGGCGAAGAGGGCGAACGTGTCCGCCCAGGCGACCAGGCCGAAGCCGAGCCCGGTCAGCACGATCCCGACTGCCATCACCGGGCGCGGACGCAATCGGCGCGTGATTCCCACGAGTGGAAGCTCGAACAGGACGACGAGCAGGCCGTTCAGCGACATCAGGAGCCCGTAATGCGCGCTGGTCAGCCCGCTCGCCCGCATCTGCAGCGGGAAGCTGGCGGTGCTCTGGAAGGCGATCAGCGTCACGAGCGTCGTCGCGACCAGGAACAGAAGGAAGGACCGGTCGGAGGCGAGCGCGCCGCGGAATCCGCCCGCCGGGTCCTCCTCCCGCCGCGAGCGGCGGCCCTCCGGCAGCAGCGTGAGCGCGACGATCCCGGCCACCACCGACGTCGCTGCGTCGGCGGTGAACACCCAGACGAACGATCGCTCGGCGACGAAGCCGCCGATCGCGGGACCCACCGCATGGCCGAGGTTGACGGCCAGCCGGTAGATCGCGAAGCCGGGAACACGGCGCCCCGCAGGGATGAGATCCGTCAGGAGGCCGTTCGCTGCCGGTCGGTAGAGCTCCGACGTCAGCCCGGCGAGCCCCGCCAGCGTCAGCACCTCCCACGTCCCGCGCATGTGCGGAAGGGTGAGGAGCACGGCGGCCGAGGAGAACATCGAGAGCGCGATCGTCCGGCGGCGCCCGAACCGGTCGGCGAGCCACCCGCCGACTAGCGAGGCGAAGAGCCCGCCCAGGCCGTACACGCTGACCGCCAGCCCCGCCATTCCCGGGGACCAGCCGATCCGCGTCAGCCAGAGGACCAGAAAGACGAGGACGAACGTCCCCAGCCGGTTGACGAGCGTCTCGGCGTAGAGGATCCACGCCCCGCGCGGAAGGGCGCGGATCTCCGAGCGCAGGCTGAGAACGGGGATCGTCATGGCCCGGCCCGGAGACGGGAATCAGCCGCCGGCCACGAGCTTCCGCGCGAAGTCGAGGAAGGGACGCGGCTCGTGCCCCAGCGCCGCACGCGACTCGGCCACCTGCCGGTCGGTGGGAAGCAGGCTGTTGCGTTGCACGTGGTCGAACATGGCGCGCAGGTTTCGCAGGAGCCATCGCGGCAGGTGCCCGCTCGCCGCCACCGCCCAGGCCTCCAGGTCGTCCCCGGAGTATCGGATCTTCCGGCCGAGGATCTCGGAATACGCCGCCGCGATGGATGGGCCGGTCCACGTGTCGGGGCCGACCACCGGCAGGTCGCGTGAGTCGTTTCCCTCTTCGAGGAGCGCCGAGGCCGCGACGTCCGCGACGTCCCGCACGTCGACCCGGTTCACTCCCTTCGACCCGATCGGGTTGGCGTAGATCCCGGGCCCGAGGATGAGATCGCGCAGCAGGACGTCGTTCTGATAGAAGCTGCTCGGCGACACGACGACCCACGGGATGCCGGTCTCGCGGATGCGATCGAGGATTTGCACCTTGCTCGCGAAGTGGGGGACATCGGGCGCCTCCGCCGCTCGCAGAACGGACTGGAAGACGATCCGCTCGACCCCTGCACCGCGGGCTGCCTCCACGGCGTTCGACCCCATTCCGATCTCGTCCTCGGCCAGCGGCGTCAGCAGGTAGCACCGGCCGACGTCTTCGAAGGCGGCGGTCAACGACTCGGGACGGGACAGGTCGCCCGCCACGAGTTCCGCCTCCGGCGGAGCCTTGCCCGGCTCCGGCGAGCGGGTCAGCACCCGCACGTCGACGCCCTTGTCGACCAGCGCCGCCACGAGCGGGCGCCCGACTTTGCCAGTGCCGCCGATCACGAGGATCCGCATCCGACCTCCCTGGTTCGATGTGTTTTCGACGCACGGCAATCTACCCCTCGGAAGGTGCGTGTCACGGCCCCGGCAGTGCCGGCGGCGGGATGACCCTGGCCGCGGGCTCGAGGGCCGGCGATACTCGGCCGCCATGCATCTCTTCGCGATTCCGCGGTCGCTCAACGTCGAGCGCGTCACGCTCGCGCTCGGGTACAAGGAACTCCCGGTCGAGATCTCGCTCGTCGATCCGAAGGACCGGACGCAGGTGCGGGAGCTGAGCGGCCAGGAGCTCGTCCCGGTGCTGGTCGACGACGACAAGACGATCGTGTTCGATTCTCCGGTCGTCCTCGAGCACCTGGAGCGACGTTACCCGGACCCGCCGCTCTGGCCGGCCGATCCCGCCCGCCGCGCCGAGATGGACGTGTTCATCGACTGGTTCAACCGGGTGTGGAAGCGTCCGCCGAACCTGATCGCCGACGAGATGACGAAGCCCGCGCCGGACGAGGCGCGCATCCAGCGGCTCGGGGCGGAGCTGGCGGGATCGCTGGACCGCTTCGAGCGCCTGCTGCATGGCCGGCGGCACCTGTTCGGCGAGGAGTTCTCGGCGGCCGACTGTATCGCGTTCCCGTTCCTCCAGTATGCGCTTGGGATCGACGCCAACGACCACCACCTGTTCCACGAGGTGCTGGCGCGCTGGCTGGCGACCGATGGTCATCCCCGGCTCGCCGAGTGGATCCGCCGCGTCGACGAGCGTCCGCGGGCGGGCGATGTCGCCGTCCACGAGCTCGAATCCATCTGACGCGCGAGCCCGACAGCGTTGCTGAACATGCGACGAAGGAGGTGCGGCGATGATCGACCACGTGAGCGTCAAGACTTCGAACCAGCCGGCGAGCCGCCGGTTCTACGAGAAAGCGCTGGCGCCGCTGGGCTATGAGGTCCTGATGGAATTCGAGGATGGACAGGTAATCGGCATGGGGATCGGGGGAAAGCCGGACTTCTGGTTCTCGTCGGGAGAGGCCGCGGGCCCGATCCACGTCGCCTTCAGCGCGCCGGACCGCGCGACGGTGGACGCGTTCCACGCCGCCGCCCTGGCGGCCGGCGGCAAGGACAACGGCGCACCCGGGCTCCGGGCCGAATACCATGCGGGCTACTACGGGGCGTTCGTCTTCGATCCTGACGGCAACAACGTCGAAGCCGTGTTCCACGATCCGTCGGAGATGAAGAAGGGCTGAGACGCGGGCGGCGCAGTTAGGCGCGTGATCAGCGCTCGCGGCGGACCCGCCAGACGTCCACGACCACCTCCCCGCGCACGGCATGCACGCGGTCGAAGCAGGCGTTGGTCAGGCACGAGTGATTGGGGAGGATGCGGACGCCTGCCCCGACGGACATCGCGGCGTCCACGACGCCATGCTCCTGGCTGACTCCCGCCAGCCGGACATCCTCTCGCAGCTTGCCTGCCGCGTAGTCGTCATAGATCCGCCCCATAGAAGGCCGCCCGTCGTCCCCGCGCCCGACGTCCTTGGAGAGCGCGAGCGCGCCGGCGTCGACGACGGCGTGGTCGCTCGCCGAGGATACCACGCTCGACCAGACCGTCAGTGCGCAGTCGCCGGCCTCGCACGCGCCGAGCGCCACCTGGGTGGCGTCGAAATACGCGTAGTTCCCGGGCCGCGCTTCGGTGACGCCCTGCAGGTGGTCCACGATCGTCATCCCAGGCGTCGAGCCGACGCTGATGCCGCGTGCGTCCAGCCCCTCGCTCCGCAGTCGCTCGGCGAGCCGCGCCATGACATCGCGCTCCGCGCGTGCGACTGCCAGTCGTCCCGCGTCATCAGCCGCACGATAGGAGTGGCCGGCGTGCGTCAGGATCCCGTCGAACGCGAGCGAGGCAGAGCCGGCAAGCGCGCGGGCCAGCTCCAGAGCCGCCGCGGACTCGGGATCGACCCCGGAGCGGTGGTCGCCGCTGTCGATCTCGAGCCACACATGGAACGGGAAGCCGCTCCGCTCGAGGGCCTCGATGGCCGCGCGGGAGTCGACCAAGAGGCGCAGTGTCGACCGCTCGCCGATCTCGCGCGCCTCGGCGATCCTGCCCGGGATGACGGGGAATGCCCACGTGATGTCGTCGAACCCGGCATCGGCGAACGCGCGCGCTTCCTCGAGCGTCGCCACCGTGATCCCGCGTGCCCCGAGCTCGCTTTGCATGCTGCCGATCTCGATGCACTTATGGGTCTTGACGTGGGGGCGAAGTGCCACGCCGAGTGCGTCGCAGCGCGCCTGCATCGCTGCGAGGTTCCGCTCCAGCACGTCCAAGTCGACGAGAAGCGCGGGGGTGGGAAGGTCGTGGATGGAGGTCACGCTGCGCGGCGTCACGGCTACGACGACTTGATCTCCGTCCAGATCCGGTCCCAGAGCCGGGTACCTTCGCCGAGGTCGCGAGCGAACTCCAGGCGGGTCAGCTCCTCGGTCGACGGGTAGGGCTTGGGGTTCCTGGGTCGGGCCGCGGCGTTGGCGGTCCCGTAGCCGGTCGCGTCGGAGATCTCCGCCGCCACGTCCGGGCGCAGGACATAGTCGATGAAGGCGTGCGCGGCCCGCTTGTGCGGCGCGGATCGCGGAATCACCAGGGCGTCGGCGTAGATCGGAGCCCCTTCGCGAGGCAGCGCAAACGCGATGGCCGGCTCCTCCGCGGCGGCCTGCCGCGTGTCCCCATCCCAGAGCTGCGCGATCCACACGTCCCCCGACACGAGCTGCCCCTTGACCGGGGCGGAGACGAAGGCGCGGATGTGTGTGCCGGCCTCGATCGCGTCCCCTTTGGCCGCCTCCAGCTCACTGGGCACCGTCGAGTTGATCGAGAAGCCGTTGAACTTGAGGAACGCGGCGATGACGTCCCGCGAATCGTCCAGGAGCGTCATCTTCCCGTTCCAGCGGTCGTCATGGAAGACCCCCCAGGACTCGGGGGTCGCCTCGACCCGGTCGGTGCGCCAGGCGACGCCGGTCATGCCCCACAGGTAGGGCACCGAGTGGGCGTTCCCCGGGTCGAACGGGGGGTCGAGGAAGATCGGCGAGAGGTTGCCCCAGTTCGTCAGGAGCTCCCGGCGGATCGGCGCGAGGAGCCCGCCGGCGATCATCGCCTCGATGATGTAGCCGGTCGGGAACACGACGTCGTAGCCCGCCGCCCCGGCCTGGAGCTTGGCCAGCATCTCCTCGTTGGACTCGTAGGTGTCGTAGATGACCTCGACTCCGTACTCCTCCTCGAATCCGGAGATCGTGTTCTCGGCCACATAGTCGGACCAGTTGTAGATCGCGAGCCTGTTCTCGATCTCGTTCGGAATGTCCGGACGCTCTGCGGCGCCATCGCGGCGCGAGTCGCCGCCCCTGTCGTTCGCATCCCGCGAAGCGCCGTCGCCACAGGCCTGGAGCAGGAGACCCGCGGTCGTGGCCCCCATGCCCGCGGCCAGGGCCCGGCGCAGGAACTCCCGGCGGTCGAGGTCGCCGGACCTGGCCGCTTCGACCAGCGATTCGATTTCGTGCGGCAGCCTCATGCGCCTCCTGCCTCCCGCAGCCGGTAGGCGATCAGGATCGCCATCGTCGTCACGACCAGGATGATCGTGCTGATCGCGTTGATCGTGGGCTCCACGCCCCGCCTGACCATCGAGTATACGAGAAGCGGGAGCGTGGTCGAGCCGACGCCGGCTACGAAGAACGTGATGACGAAGTCGTCGAAGGACATGGTGAAGGCCAGGAGCGCCCCGGCGAGCACGCCGGGCAGGATCTGGGGCAGGGTCACGCGAAAGAACGTCGTCAGGGGTCCGGCGCCCAGGTCCATCGCCGCTTCCTCGAGGTCGCGGCCCATTCCCTGAAGGCGGGCGAGGACCACCACGGCGACGAAGGAGATGTTGAACGCGACGTGCGCGATCGTGATGGTACCGAGGCCCAGCGTGAAGCCCGCGGTCGCGAACAGGACCAGGAGCGAGATCCCGACCACGATCTCCGGCGTGACTATCGGAAGATAGAGGAGTCCCTGGTATATCCGGCGGCCCGGGAACGCGTGCCGCGCGAGGGCGAGCGCGATCAGCGTGCCGAAGACCGTGGCGAGAAGCGTGGAGACCAGTGCCACGACGAGGCTCGCGCGAAGCGCCTCCAGGATGTCACCGCGCTCCACGAGCCGGGAATACCAGTCGAGCGTGAAACCGTCCCATCGCATCGCGAAGCGCGAGCGGTTGAACGATGTCGCGATCAGGACGGCGATCGGGAGGTGGAGCAGACAGAGGGCGACCGCCGTGAATCCCGCCACCCACCAGGGCGGCCGCCTCACTGGACCTCCTCCGGCAGCGCGCCGGCGCCGCGGCGCAGGAACAGGTAGACGACGGCCAGGACCAGCGCCATCAGAACGAACGAGGCCGCCGATCCGAAGGGCCAGTCCCGGGCGGCTCCGAATTGCTGCTGGACGAGATTGCCGATCATGACCTGGCGGGCCCCGCCGAGGAGATCAGGCGTTAGGAACGCGCCCAGGGAGGGGATGAAGACGAGAAGGCTTCCGGCCACGAGTCCGGGAATGGAGAGCGGCAAAGTGACGCGAACGAACCGCGCCGCCGGACGGGCACCGAGGCTCTCCGCTGCCTCGAGGAGAGCGGGATCCAGCTTCTCCAGCGAGGCGTACAGCGGCAGGACCATGAACGGCAGGTAGCCGTAGACCAGGCCGGCCAGCACCGCCCCGGGAGTGTAGAGCAGCGTAAGGGGCTCGTCGATCACGCCCAGCGCGAGGAGCGCCGAATTGACGAGGCCGGAGTCGCGCAGCAGGAACATGATCGCATACGTGCGGACGAGAAAGCTCGTCCAGAAAGGCAGGACCACGAGGAAGAGAAGCGCATGCTTCCAGCGCCCGGCGCCGGCGATCGCATACGCCACCGGATACCCGATTGCCGCGCAGAGGAGAGTCGTCAGCAGGGCGAGCCACAGCGTGCGCGCGACGATGCGCAGGTACAGGGGATCGAGGAAGCGCGCGTAGGGCTCCAGCGTGAATCCGGGCTCTACTCCGCCGTACAGACCGCGCTCCATCACGCTGTAAGCGCCCACGATTGCGACCGGGAGCACGAAGAAGGCGAGAAGCCAGAGCGTTCCGGGCGCGAGCAGTGCCCAGGCCCGCGCGCGATCATGGCGGGCGAGCCAGCGGGCGGCTCTCCGCATCAGCCATCCTCCAGCGGATGCGCGTGGTCCGGCCGCCAGGCGACGATCACGGCATCCCCGCGTTTCCAGCCCGTGCCTTCGAACCGGTCGGCGTCCCGGAGGGCGACGCGGAAGTCGGCGCCGGATCCGACTCCGACGATCGCGTGCTCCCGGTCCCCGAGATACACGAGATCGCGGATCTCCCCTCGCCGCGTCGCGAGCCCCTCCGGAACGCCCGACCCGGGCCGCAGGAGCCGCATCCGCTCCGGCCGTACCGCGACACTTCGCCCGCCGCCGCCCTCGAAAACGTTCGCCTCTCCCAGGAAGCCCGCCACGAAGGCGGTCCGCGGCCGATCGTACACATCCGCCGGCGTGCCCACCTGCTCGATCCTGGCTTCGGTCATGACCGCCACGCGATCGGACATCGCCAGAGCCTCTTCCTGATCATGGGTGACGTACACGAAGGTCGTCCCGAGCTCCCGGTTGAGCGCCCGCAGCTCGGCCTGCATCTCCTTGCGGAGCTTGCGGTCGAGGGCGCCCAGCGGCTCGTCGAGAAGGAGGACCGGCGGCTCGAGGACGAGCGCGCGCGCCAGCGCGACCCGCTGACGCTGCCCACCGGAGAGCTGCCGGGGCGAACGGCGACCGAACGTGGCGGGATCGAGCCGAACGAGCTCCAGCGCGGAGTTCACGCGCTCCTCGATCGCCGCGCGCGGCAGCTTCCGCCGCTCGAGGCCGAAGGCGACGTTCCCGGCGACGGACAGATGGGGAAACAGCGCGTAGCTCTGGAAGACCATCGCGAGCGGCCGCTCCCACGGAGGCAGCTCGTCGATCCGCGCCCCGTTCAGGTGGATCTCGCCGTCGTCCGGTCGCTCGAAGCCCGCCAGCATGCGCAGCGTGGTCGTCTTGCCGCACCCGGAGGGACCGAGGATGGAGAAGAACTCGCCGGGGGCGACGTCGAACGACACGCCGTCTACGGCGACGGTCTCTCCGAATCGCTTGCGGACTCCGATGAAACGTACGGCGGGGGGCAGCGTGACGTCCTGGCTCAAAGGGCGGTGTCGCCGGCAGGTCGCCAGGTGCGGCTGGGGATCACGTCTTCCAGTGCTCCATCTCCCCTTCGACGCCGTGGACCTCGTCGGAGAACCCACGCCGCCGATCGCCGCGGATCGCCAGCCAGATGGCAGCCGCGTGGAACGCGATCACGCTGGCGAGGACGACCCAACCGCTCAGCGGCCCCACGCGCATACGCTCCAGAAGCACGCCCGGGATCCTGGCGGGAATGGGATGCATGTAGAGCTTGGCGATCCAGGCCGCGAGGATCGCTAGATAGATCCAGATATAGTTGTAGCGCAGTCGGATTCCGACGGCATCCAGGAAGGTGATCTTGAACTTCGGTCGGTCGAGATCCTGCGCGACGAACTCGCGCCAGTTCTCCCGCGGGCTGACGAGGTTCCGGCGAATGATCGGGATGAAGAAGTTCTCCTCGAGCATCCTGACCCGCGAGCGGAAGACGTCGAAATACCGGAAGCGCCGCGCCTCGAACCCGAGGAACATGCCGACCAGGAGCATCGCGAGCAGAAGCGTCACGTGGGAATGGTCGGGACCAGCGAAGGAAACCGACAGCATGCCGCCTGCCGTGACGACGGCCCAGTTCGTCGTAGGATCGAGGCGCGCGCGCCAGGCGTCGGCGCGGCCGATCTCCCCCCGATAGAAGTGAGCCATCGTGCCCAGGTATTCCGTCCTGGTCAGGGGGTAATCCTCGAAGGCGGCGGCCCTGGTCGGGTCCTCGATCACGACGGCTCCTGGCAGCGGAAGGTTGCGTTCATTCTACGGCAGTGTACCGGGCCCTGTCACGGCGCGACCCAGAGCTTGATCGCGAACGCGATGACGGTCACGATCAGGAAGCGCTTGATCCACACGTGTCCCTTGAGCACGGTCCAGCGCACGCCCACGAGCGCGCCGATCAGGTGGCCCGCAGCGAGCGGAAGCCCCACCAGCCAGTCGACCCTCCCGCTCCACGCGAAGATCGCCAGGCTGATGGGGGTGAGGAGGAGCACGACCAGGACCTTGAGGGCATTTCCGCGGACCAGGTCCAGGCCGGCCCAGGTCGCGACCGCGGCGAGCAGGAACCCGATCCCGGCCTGAACGAAGCCGCCGTACAGGCCGACGGCGAAGAACGCGGCGGCAAACGCTGCGCGCCGGCGGCCGTGGGGCACTCCGCCGGGCGCGTCGCCCCGCGCCCTCCGATTCGGCGACGATGATTCCCCCGCCGGTCGCCGCCTCGACAGCGGGTCCCACAGGATCCACAGTGTGGCGACCACCATGAGACCCGCCAGCACCCGGCGGAAGGCGTCGTCGTCGATTTCGATCGCCGCCCACGTGCCCAGGACGGCTCCCGCGACGGCGGGGCCGGCCGACAGCGGGATCCACCCGGCGTCGAAGAGCCCGTGACTGCGGAATCGCCACACGGCCACGATGTTCTGGACGACGATAGCGACGCGGTTCGTGCCGTTGGCGACTACGGGTGGAAGGCCGAGGAAGATGAGGAGCGGGAGCGTCAGGAACGATCCGCCGCCGGCCAGCACGTTGAGCGCGCCCGAAACAGCGCCCACGGCGATGAGCGCGAGCGCCTCGACCCAGGTCATCTCCACCGGCTAGGCCGACCCCATCGCCCGGCGCGCGGCCTCGAGCCGCTCCGGCGTGCCGATCTCGAGCCAGAGCGATCCCGTGACGTCGAGCGGGAGGATGCGCTCGCCCGCGGCGGCGAGCCGCAGGTACGGGTCGAGGATCGAGAACGCGCCCTGCTCTTCGATCAGGTCGAGGAAGCGGGGATCGACGGCATGGATCCCGGCGAACGCCAGGCGCCGTACCTCGCCGCGCGCCGCGCGCGCGCTTCCCGATTGCCCGGTGGCGACGTTCTCCCATCCGAAAAGGCCGTCCGCGTCGAACAGGAGGAAGCGGGATGTCTCGCGCTCGTGCACGGCGAGCGTGACCAGCGCCCCGCGTTCGCGGTGCGCCGCCAGCAGAGCCCGAAGGTCGATTTCCGTGATGATGTCCGCGTTGTGGAGGAGGAACGGACCGGCCCGTCGGAACAGCGGCGCGGCGTGGAGGACGCCGCCGCCCGTCTCCAGGGGCCGCTCCACCTCGCCCGAGATCTCGATCTCGACCCCCAAGTCGAGCGCTTCCAGGTGCGCGGCGATTCGCTCCGCGTGGCCGTGAACGTTGACGATCAGCCGGTCCGCGCCGGCGTCGACCAGCCGCCGGGCGACCCATTCCAGCAGCGTCCGCCCGCCGACTTCGATCAGCGGCTTGGGAGTGTCGTCGGTGAGGGGGGCCAGGCGGGTGCCCCGCCCGGCCGCCAGGATCATGGCATCCACGTAGCGGCGGCCGTCGGCTCGGCCCGTTGCGACGGCCAGTACGGCTCCTCGCGGTGGGCGAGCCGGACTCGCACGTCCGGGTACCGGGACTCGATGTGCCGGGCCAGCTTCTCGGCGAGATAGACCGACCGGTGCTGGCCTCCCGTGCAGCCGAACGCGATCGCGAGGCTCGTGAAGCGGCGCGCGCGGTAGACATCGATCTGGGCGTCGACGAGCGAGCGCACGCTCTCCCAGAACGACTCGAAGCCCGGCTCCGATTCGAGGAACCGCGCGACAGCCTCGGTGCGCCCGGTCGCCGTGCTGAACTCCTCGAGGCGCCCCGGATTCGGGAGCGCCCGGCAGTCGAAGACGAAGCCGCCCCCGTGTCCCTCGACGTCCTCGGGATACCCGCGCCGATAGCTGAAGCTCTGGACGCGGACCGTGAGCCCGGACGCGCTCTCGTCACCCAGCTCGGGCGCCGCCCAGTCGGCGACGATGCGCTCGAACGATCGTTCGAGCTCCGGCAGCTCCACGGGAAGCCCCTCTTCGAGGAGACGCCGGATGTTCGCCGCAGCGTAGGGGACGCTCTGCAGGAACCTCGGCTTGCGTTCGAAGAAGCCGCGATATCCATAGGCGCCCATGGCCTGCATGATCCGGACGAGCACGTATCCCCGGTAATGACGCCGGAAGGCCTCGCGATCCATGGCGACGTGCTCCTCGATCGCGTCGAGATACCACCGCAGCAGCTCTTCCCGCAGATCGTCCGGGAGGTCGGCCTTCGCATCGTAGAGGAGCGACGCCACGTCGTACTGCAGCGCTCCCCGCCGTCCGCCCTGATAGTCGATGAACCACGGATCCGCGCCACGGACCATGACGTTCCGGGACTGGAAGTCACGGTACAGGAAGAACTCGCGGGGCGCCTCGAGGAGCGATTCCGTCAGGGTCTCGAAGTCGCGTTCCAGCCGCGCCTCGTGGAAGGGTACGCGGGCGAGCTTGAGGAAGTGGTACTTGAAGTAGTTGAGGTCCCAGAGGATCGAGCGATGGTCGAATGCCGAGTGGGGGTGCGCGACCGAATAGTCGACCGCCGCATCGCCCTCCACCTGAAATCGCGGCAGGACCTCTAGCACGCGCCGGTATACGGCGAGCGCCGACTCGGGAAAGCTCCCGCCTTCGCGGACACGTGCCTGCTCGAGGAAGTCGAACAGCGTCGTATCGCCGAGGTCTTCTTCGAGCCACACGCCGGCCGACTCGTCGACGGCATGAATCTCGGGGACGGGCAGGCCGATGGACCGGAAGGCGCGCGAGAAGGAGAGGAACGCCCGGTTCTCGTCGGGATCGGGGCCGAACGCGCCGATGAGCGTGGAGCCGTCGCCCGCGATCAGGCGATGATACGTGCGCTGTGACCCGTCGCCCGCGAGGGAGACCACGGCGGCCGGACGTTCACTCCGGGTCTCCCGGTAGAGCCTGAGGAGGGCCTCGTGCATGGGGCGAAGCTAGCCGGGCCGCTTCGCCCCGAAAAGCGGCTTCAGACGTTCAGCAGGCGATCGAAGAAGTCTCGATAGCGCTGCAGGGTGACCCGGAGATCCTCGGTCGTGATGTCCTCTCCCGACTCCCAGATCTCCTCCAGCCGGCTCCGCTCGTCCTCGAAGCTCGTCACGATCCGATCCGTGACGTCCTCGACCAGGCGATCGGCTTCTGCCACCGACCGCCGGGGCTCGTCGATGAACGACGACTGGATCGCCACCCATCGGTCCCGTAGCTCATGGATCTTGTCCTCATCCAGCACCCCGGCGGGCGCTTCCTCGGCCACGAATTCTCGCTCATCTGGCATGCGCTTCCACCTCCTCCTCCACCATGGCTCCGCTCTCGAGCAGCGTCTGGAACAGCGCGCGATAGTGCTGGACCGCCAGACGAAGATCCTCGGTCGAAGCCTCCCCCGCCTCGTTGCGGCGGGCGATCTCCCGAGCCTGCCGGTAGTGCGAGACTACCTGCGGGCTCTCGACAGAAACGTCCTCCTGCTGACGCCGTGCGTCCCCGATCGGATAGCCGCGCGCCTCCATCACCTCGTCCACCAGCCGCTGCGCGTCGCCGACGGCTGCCTGGGGATCGTCCACGAATCGTCCCTGGACCTCTTCCCAGCGCTTGAGGAACTGCACGCGATCCTCGGCTGGCAACGGGTGGAGCTCGTACTTCTCGACGCGCTTCCGGCGCTCGTCGAGGATCTTCTCTCCCTCCGCCCGTCCCTGTTTCGTGACGGCGCGTTCGTACTCGGGCCCGAAGGTGTCCCTGAGCCGCCGCGATCGGGATCGCTTGACCCAGTACCAGCCGATTCCGAGGAGAATCAGCGCTCCGGCGAGAGTGATCAGTATCGCAACCGTGGTATCGTCCATCTGTCCCTCCTGTGGAGGTTCTCACCGTATTCTGCGGCGGATGCCCGCGGCAGTCTGTCAGAAACAGGACGCTGACGCGCCCGCGAGTCGGGGGTAACGTGCGCGGATGGAGACTGCCGAGCGTTTCCATCGCGCGCGCCGTGATCCGGAGCTCGCCGTCCTGGAGGGGTTCCACGCCCTCAAGCACGCGCTGCGGTTCGGAGCGGAGATCCTGGAGGTCGCGGCGATCGCGCCCGAGCGTCTGGTGTCGCTGGCGGAGTCGCTGGCGCCGGACCTGGGCGCGCGCATCCCGCATGCGGTCTCGGAGGTAGTCACGCGGGAAGAACTGGCGCGGCTCGTCCCGCGGCCGCCGGCGACCGGGGTGGTCGCGATCGCGCGGCGGCGGCTCTACACGTGCGCGCAGGCGCTCGATCCCGCGAACCCGTCGAGCGCCGTAGCGTTGATCGAGCCGCGCCACGCGGGCAATCTGGGCGCGGTGGTACGCGTGGCGGCAGCGGCCGGTGCCGCCGGAGTGGTCGTGGTGCGCGGCCGCGACCCCTGGGAGCCGGAGGCGATCCGCGGCGCGGCCGGTCTTCAGTACGCGCTCCCCGTAGCCACTGCCGACAGCCTACCCGAAACCGCGAGGCCGCTCGTCGCGGTGGACCCGCAAGGCGATCCCTTCGATGCGCGCCCGCATCCCCGGGGTGCTCTCCTCGTGTTCGGCACGGAGCGCGAGGGACTCCCTCAGGAAATCGTCTCCCGGGCGGTTCTCCGCGTGGCGATTCCGATGCGACCCGGGGTCTCGAGCCTCAACCTCGCCACCGCGGTGGCCATCGTCCTCTACGCGTCGCGTCGCGGCGGCTGATCGCAGCCGGCCGCCGCGTCCCTTAGCGCGCCGGCGGCGGCGTCCAGGAGGGCCCGCGCCCGCGCGCGGGACACG
>DASRVB010000125.1:0-8238 GCA_035687725.1 Gemmatimonadota bacterium | reverse complement strand
TTCCGCCCAGATCCGGCCCCCCTGCGCCTCCACGATGCGGCGGCAGATCGCAAGGCCGAGCCCGGTGCCGGGGACGCCGTGATCGACGTTCAGACGCTCGAAGATGACGAACACCTTCTCCGCGTCGGCCGGATCGAACCCATGGCCGTTGTCGGTGACCTCGAAGCGCCACATCGGGCCCTCCCGCCGGGCCGAGATCCGGATCTGTGGAGACCGCGTGGGATGACGGTATTTGATGGCGTTCGAGAGGAGGTTCTGGAAGAGGCCCGCGAGCCGCGCCTGGCCGACGGCGACGCGCGGCAGCGGGTCGACCTCGATCCGCGCGCCGGCCTCGCCGATCGCCGACTCGAGCCGCCCCAGCGCATCGGCGACCGCCTGGCTCGACTCCACCTCTCCCTCCGAGCGGCGATCGGCGGTGGAGTACTCCAGCAGATCGTCGATCAGCTCGTTCATCCTCCGAACCCCTTCGAACACGAATCCGGCCGAACGACGGATCTCGGGCTCGTCGACATCCCGTAGCCGACTCTCGATCAGCTGGACGTTGCTGACGATCGTCCGGAGGGGCTCCTTGAGATCGTGCGACGCCGCGTACGACAACACGGACAGCTCCCGGTTCGATCGATGCAGCTCCTCCATCCGCCGCTCGAGCTCGAGTTCGTAGCGCTTTCGCTCCGTAATGTCGTGGCATGTTCCGATCATCCGCCGCGGCAGCCGCGCTTCGTCGCGCATGACGTATCCCTTGCTCTGGAGGACCCGGACTTCCCCTTCGGGCCGGATGATCCGCTCCTCGAACTCGAAGTTGTCCTTTCCCTCCAGCGCGGCGCGGATCGAGGAGGCCGCGCTGTCCCGATCCTCCGGATGTACGCGCTGGATGTACGACTCGTAGTTCACCTCCACGGACTCCGGCTCCAGGCCGTAGATCCGGTACAGCTCGTCGGACCAGAGCACCTTGTTCGCGAGGATGTCCCACTCCCAGCTGCCGATGTGCGCGACCTCCTGGGCATCGTTGAGAACCGCACGGCTCTTCTGGAGCTTTTCGACGGCCTCCGCGAGCGACGCGGTGCGCTTGCGCACTTGATCCTCCAGCTCGCCGCGGCTGCGCAGGAGATCGAGCTCGACGCGCTCGCGCTCCCGGGTTCCCGCGGCCAGCACCAGGGCGGTCAGAGTGATCACCGCAACGAAGAGCTGCAGCATCAGTAGCGACTCGTTGAACGAGCCCTTCGCGAAGGGGCCCTCGCCCTGGAGAGTTCCGAAGAGCGCTATCAAGGACGTCGCCACAACCGCGGTGGCGGCGCCACGACGGCCGAACCGCAGGGCTGCCCAGACGAGCGGCGGCAGTACCGCGAACGTGGCCGCGAGGTTGGCGTGGAACACGGTCCACGCCGTAGCGCCGAGGATCGCTCCCAGCGCTACCGCCTCGAGGACGTGGCCGGGAACGGGCCGCCGCCCCGCCTTGCGCACCCAGAGCACGATCAGGGGCGTGAAGACGATCGCGCCGCCCAGGTCCCCCAGCCACCAGGTCATCCAGACAATGGGCATCCTGGAGGGCTCTGCGTACCCGCTCGCCCAGAGGCTGAACAGCCCGACGGTCGCGCTGATCGCTGTCGCCGGGGCCATCAGGCCCGCGAAGCGGATGACGCCCCGCGGCCTCTCGAACGAGGCGCTTCCGGCCCCGAAGCGGTTGACGAGCTCGGCTCCGACCACCGCCTCGAGCATGTTCCCGATCGCGATCCCCGCCGAGGTGGCGAGCGAGCCGGTGGTGGTGACATTGACGAGGAATGCGCCGAGAGCGATCGCCGGCCAGATCCGTACGCCGAAGAGCAGCGCGGCGGCGATGGCGATCCCGCTCGGAAGCCAGAACGGGCTCACGCTCGCGTTCACCGAGGCCAGCGCGAGTCCCAGCTTGCCGGCCAGGAAATAGAGGAACGATGCGGTGGCGAGATGGAGCAGGTACCGGCGTGCGCCGTGCAGCTCCGAGTCCTCCTTCTCCTTGCGGGCGTTTCCCTGACGGTGAAGTTGACTCTAGTCTATGTCGCCACGCTTCGCGAGGGGAGAGCGGAAGCGCGACTCAGGATCCCGGCCGCGCCAGGTCGATCCTGTACATGCCCGGTCCGGTGCGCGGCGCCGCGGTCTCCAGTCCGCCTGCCGATTTGCCGAGGACGGCGGCGTCGCCGACCCGCACGGTGACCGGCGGTCCCTCCACCGGCAGCCGGATCGCATAGCTGGACCGCGATCCCAGGTTCGCGACCGTAACGCGATCGGGCTCGGACTCGAGGTCGACGGGAGCGCCCAGGACACGGATCTCCACCTCCGGCGTTTCCGCCAGCTCCACCCGCACGACTCCCTCCTCCTGCCCGCCGGCGAACACGATCTCGAACGGCGCGGTCGGCCGCACCGAAAGCCCCGAAACGGAGTGCGGACCACCGGGCTCGACCCCCGCTTCAGGCGCCGGGGCCTCGCGTCCCAACCGATCGATCCAGTTCCTCAGTGGGGAATCGGGGAGCGCGTAGAGGATGCCCGCCGCGAGAACGAACGCGATCGAAGCCGCGACCAGGAGCCCCGCGCTCCTTCGCGGCTCGGGCGCCTCGACCGCCTGCCAGTCGAGGTCGGGGACCTCGTGATCCAGCGTCTCGAGCAGGCCGAATACGCGGCTCTCTCGAAGCCGGGATTCCTCGAGCGCCCCCTTGCACGCCGGGCAACCCGACATATGCTCGCGAGCAGCTGCTTCACGCTCCGCGTCCAGCTGGTCGTGGAGGACGCGCTCGAGGGTTTCGGCGTCAAGGTGCATGCTCGACCTCCTCGTAGGCGCCCTCGAACGCGCGCTTGGCGCGCGCGAGCAGCGTTCCGACGCTCGCTTCGTGGAGCTCGAGGACCGCCGCGAGATCGCGGTAGCTGTATCCTTCGGCTCGGAGGAGGAGCAGCTCCCGCTCCCGCGAAGGAAGACGATCCAGTGCCTGGCGAACCTTGGCCTGCAGCCGGAGGGCCTCGAAGCGCTCCGCCGGCGAGGGACCGGAAGCCGGCCGCAGATCGCTCGCATTCCGGGCCGTCAATCGCGCCCGTCGGCCCGCCGTCGAGCGCTCGTTCCGAAACAGGTTCAGCGCGACGGTCACGAGCCACCGATCCGGCTTGTCCGGGAGGGTTCCTCTGCGGAAGAGGCGCACGAACGCTTCCTGAGCGATGTCCGCGGCGAGATCGGGATCGCCGGACAGGCGGTCGAGATACCGGAAGATGGAAGCGTAGTGCGCATCGTGGACCTCGCGGACGAGCTCGGGAAACGGCCGGGACCTCCGTTCCACAGGCGATTCGATCGCCGTCGCGGTCAAGCTTCCGAGCGACATTCGGTACAGGAACAGACGAGCGGGCGGGTCCGTGACAGGGGGCCCTTAGGGCGAACTGGAGGCGCCGCCGGGATCAGAAGCGCCAGCCCAGACCGAGCGTGAGCGGCGCCCTGGGGCGCATCTCGATGGGGGCGCTCTCGCCGCTCCCGGGATCGACCACGAACGTCAGGACGTTCGCGCGGCCGAGCAGGTTGCTGCCGGTCGCGAAGGCCTCGACGCTTCCCTCCCGCCGGCCCAGCACGAAGTGCCAGTGCTTGCGGATCGATAGATCCAATCTGTTGTAGGCCGGCAGCTTGCGTGCTCCCAGCTCGCCCAGTTCCTCAGGACTCCCCGCAAACTCGCACCCCATGTCGAGCAGGTTGCAGGACTCCCATTCCAGCAGCCCGATCGCGTCGCTGCCACGACGTCCGAACTGGCCGATCCAGCCGATGCGGATCGACAAGGTGGGGGTCGGAAACACGATGGCGCCGATCCGCGCGCTGCGACTGGCCGCGTAGCCGGGCGTCCACCGCTCGCCTCCCGCGCGAAGCTCGACCCGCTCCACGCCGCCGGATCCCGTCACCGCGTAGCGCGCGGACGCGATCGCGAGACCTGCCGCGACCCCCTGGACCGAACCCGACCCGCGCCGCAATGGCGCGCGCGCGAACGGCTGTCCGTCCCGGGGGTCGAGCATGGCCAGGTCGTCGAGCGCGCGCGCGTACGCCTCGAGCTCGAGCCGCGTGCCGGCCCGCGGAAGCGCGACCATGCCCAGCGCCACGTAGTCGGCGACGGCCACGGGGATGTCCGTGCCATTCCCGCCCGCGTACAGCTCGGGCGGGAAGATCCTCCCCACCACCGACTCCGCGTTTCGCAGCGACTGCACGGCCTGCGCCGTACGCGCGTACTCGGCGAAGACCGAAACCGATTCGGCCAGTCGCGCCCGGATTCCGACGCGCGGGAGAAGCCGGGCGCCCGCTTCGCCACGGCTCGCGCGAAGGCTCGCGCTCAGCTCTACCCGCTTCCCGATCGAGTCGGCGTAGCTCGCGAACATGGCCAGCTCGTCCATATCTCCGCCTATTCCCTGGTCGCCGGAGTCCGCGGCAACGGCGTACGCCGCCTCGTCGCGTGTCGTCGATATGCCGACCTCCGCCACCCTCCCCGTCCCCTTCCACAGAAGCGAGGCGCGCAGGCCGTACTGCTCGCGGTCGCTCGTCACGCGGACCCTGCCCGATTCCTCGCCGTTCCATCGGAACGACGCTTCCTGCGCGGCGCGCCACGCGCGAATGTAGGGCGTCAACTCGCGGTCCTCGCCATTCCAGGAGAGCCCCACGGATCGCCCTCGCCACGCATACACGTTCGGCTCGCCGGGCTCGAGGGGAGTGTCGCCCACCTCGCTCGGGCGACTCGACGCGCGGACCTCGTTACGATTGTCGAAGGCGAGCAACCGGAGGTCGCCGCCCCCGATCGGCACTACCAGCTTGGCCAGCAGATCGTGATCCGACCCGTCCAGGTACGACGGCTCGTCCGGCGGGCGGATGAGACCGGGATAGCCCGCCTGTCCGGTCAGCAGAAAGTCGGCCTGGCCCGCCACCGGCCCGTTCACGATGAGGCCGATCTGCGAGGTGGAGAGATGGCCCCCGGTGCGCAGCCGGTCCCCGGGATCGATCGTCGACACCAGCACGGCACCGGACAGGGCGTCTATCGGGAGCGCCGGATCGGTCCGCAGCTCGACGCCCGAAATGGCGTCGGCGTTCCACGCCCCGGACCGAACCCCGCTGTGGTACGGGCTGAAGACGGGAATCCCGTCCAGGAGGAACCCCAGCTCGTCGCCGTCCCCGCCACGGACGTGCAGCCCGCCACCCGACTCGGGAGCGGCCGAAATGCTGCCGCCGATCAGCGCCTCGATCACATCGGGCTCCGCCGTGAACGGGTCGTTCCGGATCGCAGCCCCCGACACCCGCCGCGTCGGATCGAGGTCGCGGCCGTCCACGTCCATTCCGCGGATCGGAACGCGGCTTCTCACCACCACCGCGTCGACCTCGATCGGATCGGCGCGCAGGACGAGATCGACGCGCAGCGATCCGCTGGCCGGCACGAGCACGTGGAGGCTTCGCGACTGGAATCCCAGCAGGCTCACGACGAGGTGGTGGGGACCTGGCGGAACCTCGGGGATCGCGTACGAGCCGTCGGCGCCGGTCACCGCCGTGCACCCGGATTCCTCCAGCATCACGACAGCTCCCGCGACCGGCTCGCCCGTCGACTCGTCGCGGACGACCCCCGTGATCTCGGCGGCCAGCAGACGGCTTCCGAGGACGGCGGCCACCGCGAACCGCGGGAGGGTGGTCATGAAACCAGCATACCCGACCCGCATACGGCCGTCACGACGGCGCGCCCTGATCGGTTCCTTCTGCGAAGCGCGCCGCGCGTTCTGTGCGGCGATGCCGCACCCTATTACGGGAGGTCCGACCATGAAGACCGCGCTCCTGCTCGCCGCCCTGGCCGCGCTCGCGGCCTGCAGCGACTCCGGGTCCCTGGGCCCGCCCAGCGATCCCGATTACGACCCGATGCTCGACCCCGCCGATTTCGGGGGACCGATCGACAACCCCTTCTTCCCGCTCGTGCCGGGCACGACGTTCCACTTCGAGGGCGAATCCGACGGCGAGTCCCAGAGCAACGACGTCACGGTCACGAACCAGACGCGGCAGATCATGGGGATCACCGCCACGGTCGTTCACGACGTAGAGCTCGTCGAGGGCGAGTTGATCGAGGAGACGTTCGACTGGTACGCCCAGGACGGCGCCGGCAACGTCTGGTATCTGGGCGAGGACTCGCGCGAGTTCGAAGACGGAGAGCCGGCAGGCTCGGGCGGCTCGTGGGAGGCGGGCGTGGACGGAGCGAAGCCGGGGATCATCATGAAGGCCGACCCGCAGGTCGGCGACCGCTACTACCAGGAGTTCTACCTCGGCGAGGCGGAAGACGAAGGCGAGGTCGTGGCCGTGAACCAGGCCGTGTCGGTCCCATTCGGCGACTTCCAAGGCTGCATCGCGACCGAGGACTTCACCCGCCTCGAGCCGGGCGAACGCGAGCGAAAGACCTATTGCCCCGGAGTGGGGCTCGTCAGCGAAGGCTCCCTGGACGGCGAGGAGCTCAACCAGCTCGTCGAGATCGACGCGCCCCAGTAGGCCCGGCGCGGGAGAGCGCCTCTGGGCGCTCTCCCGCACGGAGCCGCCGCGCCTCAGGTGCCGCAGACCTGCTCGCTGATGGTCGGCGGGCCCGGAATCGCCGCGCCCTCGGTGAAGTCCACCAGCTCCAGCGGCCCGTCGATGACGAGGCCGGTTCCCGCCGCGAACACCTTGTAACCCTTGTCGCCGTCCAGCGGGTTGAACTCGCGGATGCGGATCGTCTCCGTGAACGCCCCCGCCGGCACTGCGACCGGACCGCTGCCGACGATCGTTCCTTCATCCTCGGCGATCCCCGGGGCGAGCTCCATCCGGTACTTCATCCCCGGCCGCGGATCGGCGGGCATGAAGATCCCCGCGGCGTTCTCCGGCTCGTCCGCGCACCACGCACCCTCGTGGACGATCTCGTCGTCCTCGAAGATGTCGACGTCCTCGCCGAAGTAGCAGATCGTCCCACCGCCGGCCTGCGCGAAGTAGTTCCAGGAGACCTCGAGCAGCTCGTCGTCTTCCCACTCCCGCTCCTCGATCACGCGCGTCGTGACGCCATCGATGAGCCGCGTCTCGTCGAGCACCGTGATCAGCAGGCTCACCGGGACCCCGTCCTCCTCGCCTTCGTACGACCATTGGTCGCCGACCTGCATCGGGAAGTAGGGATTCGTGGACACGGTCGTGAAGCCGCCTGCGTCAGGCGCGCAGACCCCGATGTCGAGCTTCTTGGTCCCGCTCGGCGCCGGAGCGCCGGGCTCGCCGCCGTCCAGGAACGCGCTCCCGTCGTCGAGCGTCACCCCGAGCGGGGGCGCTTCCTCGCACCCGATGAGAGCGGCACAAGCAGCCGCCGTCAGCAGGCAGGCAATGGCTCTGATCGCAGACATGGTCTCCTCCCTTGGTCGCGTGAAATCGCGTTCGTGACCCACGGCCCTCCCCCAGAGGAGCAGACGAATCGCCGGAGTGTGACCTATGGCGGGCCTCCCGCTTGGCTCCTGGCTCGCGGGGGCCTAACTAGACGATATGCGGGGTTGGAGAAGGAGGTCGGGCTGGATGCGGACGTTCGGGTCCGGCTGTGCGCTCATCGCGGCCGCCTGCGACCTCGGGCCGTTCGAGTCCGACGAGGGCGAAGAGGATCACCGGTTCCTCGTCGACCTGCGGAACGTCTCGATCGACCCGGTGACGTTCAGACTCGCCGGCGAGGTAGAGGGGTTTCTCGTCCAAGGGATCAGCGTGGTCACAATTCAGCGCAGTGCCGACCCGGGCCGGGATCTCGTATTCGAGGCCCTAATCGACGAGAACACGCTCGTGCAGACCACGGCCTGCCGCTATACGCCGCCGTCCGACGCCACCCCGCGCAGGCGGGTCTCGTGGAACGGTGCCGATCTGCAGTGCCTGAACTGGGAGTAGCGCGCGGATCAGGGTAGCTGGACGGGAGCCGGAAAGCGGTGATGGTCTCGTCCGCCGTCGCCCAGCTCGCCGTCTTCGTTCCGGCCCCAGCACCAGGCCTGGCCGTCGGCGCGGATCCCGCATCCCGCGGCCAGGCCGGCGACGAGTCGCACGAAGCGCTCGGCGGTCGCGACCTTCGAAGGAATCGAGCGGTGGCCGATCTCTCTGTCGCCGATCTGCCCGTCGACGTTCCAGCCCCAGCAGTACGCGCTTCCTTGCGAACCCAGCGCGCACGTGTGTCCGGTACCGGCATCGATCTGGACGGCGGGCACCGGCATCGCGGCGCGTACCGGTTCGGCGCGGAAGAC
>DASRVB010000124.1:0-2406 GCA_035687725.1 Gemmatimonadota bacterium | reverse complement strand
TTCCGCCCAGATCCGGCCCCCCTGCGCCTCCACGATGCGGCGGCAGATCGCAAGGCCGAGCCCGGTGCCGGGGACGCCGTGATCGACGTTCAGACGCTCGAAGATGACGAACACCTTCTCCGCGTCGGCCGGATCGAACCCGTGGCCGTTGTCGGCGACCTCGAAGCGCCACATCGGGCCCTCCCGCCGGGCCGAGATCCGGATCTGCGGAGACCGCGTGGGATGACGGTATTTGATGGAGTTCGAGAGGAGGTTCTGGAAGAGGCCCGCGAGCCGCGCCTGGCCGACTGCGACGCGCGGCAGCGGGTCGACCTCGATCCGCGCGCCGGCCTCGCCGATCGCCGACTCGAGCCGCTCCAGCGCATCGGCGACCGCCTGGCTCGACTCCACCTCTCCCGCCGAGCGCCGATCGGCGGTGGAGTACTCCAGCAGATCGTCGATCAGCTCGTTCATCCTCCGAACCCCTTCGAACACGAATCCGGCCGAACGCCGGATCTCGGGCTCGTCGACATCCCGCAGCCGACTCTCGATCAGCTGGACGTTGCTGACGATCGTCCGGAGGGGCTCCTTGAGATCGTGGGACGCCGCGTACGACAGCACCGACAGCTCGCGGTTCGTCCGATGCAGCTCCTCCATCCGCCGTTCCAGCTCCAGCTGACCGGCCTTCCGCTCCGTGATGTCGTGACAGGTGCCGATCATCCGCCGCGGGAGTCCCGACTCGTCGCGGATGACGTATCCCTTGCTCCGGAGCATGCGCACTTCCCCTTCGGGCTGGACGATGCGCTCCTCGAACTCGAACGTATCCGTTCCCTCCAGCGCCGCGCGGATCGAGGAGGCTGCGCTGTCGCGATCCTCCGGATGGACGCGCTGGATGTACGACTCGTAGTTCACCTCCACGGAGTCCGGCTCCAGGCCATAGATCCGGTACAACTCATCGGACCAGAGCACCTTGTTCGCCAGGATGTCCCACTCCCAGCTGCCGATGTGCGCGACCTCCTGGGCGTCGTTGAGAACCGCGCGGCTCTTCTGGAGCTTCTCGACGGCGTCCGCGAGCGACGCGGTGCGCTTGCGGACCTGCTCTTCCAGCTCATTGCGGCTGCGCAGGAGATCGCGCTCGACGCGCTCGCGCTCGCGGGTGCCGGCGGCGAGCACGAGAACCGTCAATGTAATGACGGTAACGAAGAGCTGGAGCGTCAGGAGGGATACGTTCAGCGTGCCCTCCGCGAAGGGGCCGGCCTCCTGCAGCGTCCCGAAGAGGGCGATCAGCGATGTCGCCACCGCCGCGCTCGCGGCTCCGCGCCGCCCGAATCGGAGAGCCGCCCAGACGAGCGGGGGGAGTACCGCGAAGGAGAACGGCATACTGCCGTGGAACACGACCCACGCGGTGGCGCCCAGGATCACCGCCAGTGCCAGGGCTTCGAGGACACCGCCGGGTACGGGACGCCGTCCAGCTTTCCGCGACCAGAGGACGATCAGAGGCGTGAAGATGAGGGCGCCGCCGAGGTCGCCGAGCCACCAGGTCAGCCAGACGACGAGCATGCGTGAGGGGTCGGCGTAGCCCCCGGCCCAGAGACTGAACCAGCCTACGGTGGCACTGATCGCAGTCGCCGGCACGACCAGGGCCGCGAAGCGGAGGACTCCTTGCGGTCGCTCGAACGACGCGCTCCCCGCGGCGATGCGATTCACCAGCTCCGCCGCAATCACCGCCTCGAGCGTGTTGCCGATCGCGATGCCCGCCGATGTGGCGATCGAGCCGGTCGTGGTCACGTTGACCAGGAATGCGGCGATGGCGATTGCCGGCCAGATGCGCAAGCCGATGAGCAGCGCGGTGGCGATGGCGATCCCGCTCGGCAGCCAGAACGGGCTCGCGCTCTCGTTCACCGAGGCCAGCGCGAGTCCCAGCTTGCCGGCCAGGAAATAGAGGACGGATGCGGTGGCGAGATGGAGCAGGTATCGGCGTACGCCGTGGACGCTGGTCAGCCCCGAGCCCTCCTTCTCCGGCGCGTTTCCCTGACGATACGTGACTATACTCTATGTCGGAGCGACTTGGGAGGCGAGTAGCGCGCCTCAGGGCAGCTGCACGGGCGCCGGGAAGCGGTGATGGTCTCGTCCACCGTCGCCCAGCTCGCCGTCTTCGTTCCGGCCCCAGCACCAGGCGCGGCCGTCGTCGCGGATCCCGCATCCCGCGGCCAGGCCGGCGACGACTCGGACGAAGCGCTCGGTGGTCGCGACCTTCGAAGGAATCGAACGGTGGCCGATCTCTCCGTCGCCGATCTGCCCGTCGACGTTCCAGCCCCAGCAGTACGCGCTTCCTTGCGAACCCAGCGCGCACGTGTGTCCGGTACCGGCATCGATCTGGACGGCGGGCACCGGCATCGCGGCGCGTACCGGTTCGGCGCGGAAGAC
>DASRVB010000123.1:0-7378 GCA_035687725.1 Gemmatimonadota bacterium | reverse complement strand
CAGGAGCGAGCCGGGATCGGCGCGCAGCCGCTCGAGGAGGTCGTAGAGCGCGTAGCGGATCTGTCCCACGTCGATCTCGGCCAGCGGATCCCGCGCGCGGAAGATGCGCCGCGCGAGGCCGAGGGCGGTGTGGTAGATCGCCTCCGCGGGAGCCCGCGCGGGAACGGGCTCGTCGGCCCGGGGCTCGGGCGCGGCGGGGCCCGGCGGAGACTCGGTATCGCCCGCCGCACCGAATCCCGCCTCCACCTCGTGGCCCGCCATTTCGGGCTGGCCGGCTGCCTCCGGGAGGCCTGCGCTCTCCTCGCTGCCGGCCGCCTCCTCGCGTCCGATCTCCTCCGTCGGGGCTACCGCGGCGATCTCGAGCTCCTCCGCGGGCTCCGGGGCAGGCTCGTGCTCGGCGACGTGGGGCGGCGCGATCTCCGCCGCCGACGCCAGGAAGTCCTCGCCGAGGGGGATCGGCTCGACGGCCGCGCGGCGCTTCTCGGCGAGGCGGGCGCGGTCCTCCCGGACCCCGTCCCTCAGCGCGAGGATGCTCCGCGGGAACGCCATGCCGGCGGCGACCAGCCACGCCACGCCGGGCTCGCCCTCGTAGAGAGCGGGCTGGAGCTCGCAGGGGGCCGCTTCCTCCCACGCGTCCCGGACGAGCTTCTCGAAGTGGCCGCGGCCGCCGCTCTCGAGCCACGCCCGGGGGGCGCGGACCAGCGGCAGCACCGCCTGGGCCTCGGGCCATTCGAAGCCCGCCGGCTGCCACGACGCGGGCTCCTCCGCCAGCCGCTCGAACCACGGCTGCGCGTCGCGCGCGCAGTCCTCGGCGGCCAGGTCGAGCTCGCGCCAGGCCACGAAGCCGGGCGTCGACAGGAAGCGGACCAGCGACTCCGATCCCAGACCACGCACGGCGTCCCCCAGCTCCTCGCCGGCCAGTCCGACCAGCTCGCGGAGGCGGGAGGCGACGACCCGCGGATCGCCGGAGTCCAAGGCCGAGTCCGACGGGGGCTGGACGAGCAGGATGCCGCAGCTCGCGCCTTCGAGGAGAGCGTTGACCGCGACCAGCGCGCGCGCCCTCCGATCCGGGCTCGAGCGGGTCTCGGGCAGCCGGGCGATCGCCAGGCGGCTCACTCCGGGCGCGGCCTTCACCATCCGCTTCATCAGCGTGGCCAGCATGACGCCCGCGCCGCCCGAGACGTCGGCGGCCACCATCATGAGGTCGCAGTCGGCATCGGACGCGAGCCCCGCCTGGAGGTCGGCGTCGGAGGACAGCGCGCGGGCGAGCGCCGCCCAGCGCCCCGCCGTCCGGTTCTCGACCTGCAGGTGGTGGATGCGGCCGGGATCGAGCCCCGTGCGGCGCACGGACGCCGAGCTGTCGATCGCGCGGGCTTCCAGCCCGCTGTCGCCCAGCAGCTCGGCGATCCGGGTGCCCCATTCCCCCAGCCCCGTGACGCGAACCCGCAGCTCCGCCAGAGGCGCCTCTGGCATGGACGGGTCCTGACGGTCCATGGATGTCATCGGATGGTCCTTTCTTTCGGATGGCGAGCGGGACTCCGCGCGTCGGCCGAGAAGCTTACGCGCTCTCCCGCCGGTCCGCCACGTCTTCCGGTTGGAAATCCGGATGGAAATCGTGGAACGCCCCCGTCTGCGGCACGGTGACGTGGCCGATCCCCGCGCCGCGCAGCCTCGCCGCGAGTGACTGCGCCTGGGGTTCCTCGCCATGCACGAGGAACACGTGCTCGACGGTCCTCTTGCAGGACCTCGCGAACGCGACCAGCTCGCCGGCGTCCGCGTGGCTCGAGAACGCGCCGACGTCCACGACCTCCGCCTCGACCGGGACGTCGATCCCGAAGATCCGCACCTCCGGTCTGTGCTCCACCAGCCGGCGGCCGAGCGTGTTGCGGGCCTGGAAGCCGACGATCAGGACCGTGTTCCGCTCGTCTTCGATGTTGTTCCTGAGGTGGTGGACGATGCGCCCGGCCTCGCACATCCCCGACGCCGAGATGATGATCGCGGGGCCTTCCAGGTAGTTCAACGCCTTCGACTCCTCGACGTCGGCGACGTAACGCAGCGTGCGGAACCCGAACGGATCCGAGCTCTCCCAGAACGCGCGCGCCTCGGCGTCGAAGTGCTCGGGGTGGAGCTTGAAAACCCCGGTTATGTCGGCGGTCATGGGGCTGTCGACGTAGATCGGAATCGACGGGATCGCCCCGTCGAGGAGCAGGCGGTGGAGGAGATACACGACGGTCTGGGCGCGCTCGAGCGCGAAGGCCGGAATGAGGATCTTGCCCCCGCGGGCGACGGTGCGGTTCACGACGTCCGCGAGGCTCGTGCGCATGCTGGAGACCGCCGGGTGCAGCCGGTCGCCGTAGGTCGACTCCATGATCAGGACGTTGACGTCCTCGACCGGGCTGGGGTCCCGCAGGAGCGGCATCGAGCGGCGGCCGAGGTCTCCGGTGAAGCAGAGGCGCGTGCGGCGTCCGGTCTCGCAGTCGAGCACCACGATGGCCGAGCCCAGCACGTGGCCGGCGTCGCGCAACTCGAGCCGCAGGCCGGGACCCAGCGACAGCGGCGCGCCGTAGTCGATGCCCACGAAGTGGTGCAGCGAGTCGATCGCCTCCGCTTCCGTGTACAGCGGCTGGTGCTCGGGGTCTCCGCGCCGCCGCACCTTGCGGTTGTACCACTCCGCGTCGCGCTCGTGGATCCGGCCCGAGTCGCGGAGCATGATCGCGCACAGGTCGCGCGTCGCGTGAGTGGCGTAGATCGGCCCGCGGAACCCCTGTGCGACCAGCGAGGGGATGTTCCCCGAATGATCGATGTGCGCGTGGGAGAGGACCATCGCGTCGATGCCGCGGGGATCGAACGGCAAGTAGCGGTTCCGCTCCTCGGCCTCGCGGCGCCGGCCCTGGAAGAGACCGCATTCGAGCAGGATCCTCCTGCCCGCGATCTCGAGCACGTACATGGACCCCGTCACCGCGCGGGCGCCGCCGAAGAAGAAGATGCGGATGGGAGGCCCGGCGCCGTCGCCAGGCCGGACCGTCAGGAAAGAGGGGCGGAGGGGCGTCGAGGCGATGGGAGCGACCCGGCACCGAAGAGGGTTCACGAAGAGGCCCGGCGGAGCGCGGTCATGGCACGTCGGGCGGCGGTCCGCCGAAGGATAGCGGACCGCCCCAGGTTCCACAATGATCGCTCAGCTGAGGCGGTGCTCGTGGAGCGCGTGCCACGCCGCGCCGAATACGAGCAACCCACCCTGGACCGCGATGATCATGGGCGCCGACGGGAAGTCGTAGCGGAACGAGAGCCATATCCCGACGAACACGGCTACGGCAGCGGACACCATGGCAACGCCGATGGCGAAACCGAGACGGCGGGTCGAAACGAGACCCAGCGAGGCCGGGATCACCAGGAAGGCGAACATCAGGAGGATCCCTATCGCCTTGATCGCCAGCGCGATGCCTATGCCCAGAAGCAGGTAGAACGCCAGGTTCCAGCGTCCCGCCCGATACCCTTGCGTCGATGCCATGGTGGAGTCGAAGGACAGGTACAGGAACTCCTTGAAGAAGACAAGATGGATCGCGAGGATCGCGGCGAACGCCCCGGCCAGCCAGCGGGCTTCGGCCGCGGTCATCGCGAGGAGGTTCCCCTGAACGAGATGAACGACCTCCTCGTTGCCGCGCGCCGTGTGCGCGACGAGCAGCACGGCCGCTGCGCCCGAGACCGTGAAGAGGACGCCCAGGGTGGCGTCCTGAGGCCAGCGCTTGCCGAACGACGGGTGCGCGAAGAACAGGACCGCCAGGAACGTCAGGCCGACCGACCACGCGTTCGGGCTCCAGCCGGTCAGGATCCCGAGCGCGATCCCCGCCGAGGAGACCTGGGCCATCGTCGCGCCGACGAAGACGATCCGCCTGAGCACCACGTACACGCCGAGGTACGCACACACGATCCCGATCGCGGTCGTGCCGAGGAGCGCGGTGCGGATGAACTCGTACCCGAGCATGTCGATCATCGGGACACCACCACGACCGCCGATCCCGCGACCCGCTCGACGACGACCGGCACCTGGTAGATCCGCCGCAGGTGATCGGCCGTCAGGACCTCCTCGACCGGTCCGAAGTCGTAGCGACCCTCGTCGATGACGAGCAGGCGGTCGACGTAGTTCGCGACTTCGTTGAGCTGGTGGCTCACGAACACCACAGTAAGACCTTCGTCGCGGTTCAGCCGTCGCATGAGGCCCAGGATTCCGTGCGTGCTCTTCAGGTCCATCCCGTCCGTGGGCTCGTCGAGGACCAGGAAATTGGCGCCGGTGGCGAGAGCCCGCGCGATCAGCGCGCGCTGCCGCTGTCCGCCGGAGAGCTCCCCGAAGCGGCGTTCTGCCAGGTCGACGATGTCGATCGCCTCGAGCGCATGCG
The DNA here is from genome assembly GCA_035687725.1 of Gemmatimonadota bacterium. GTDB lineage: Bacteria > Gemmatimonadota > Gemmatimonadetes > JACCXV01 > JAHWKZ01 > JAICNR01. The sequence continues at coordinate 2,984 of DASRVB010000123.1, read as the reverse complement.
CCACCGCCCGATCGTCCTCGGATCCCGGTCGCCGCAGGGGCCCGGCGCGCGCATAGCGCGCCATCCGGACGATGGCGCGCACGCTCAGCGGGTAGATGTGGTCGAGGGTGTGTCGCTGGGGCACGTAGCCGAAGCGCAGGTCCCTGTGCGGCTCGGCCTCGTAGACGACCCTGCCGGCGACCGGCCGCAGGATCCCCAGCATGGCCTTGAGGATCGTCGACTTGCCGGCGCCGTTGGGACCCACGATGCCGAGGAAGTCCCCCTCCGCGACCGTGAACCCGAGATGCTCGACGAAGCGCGCTCCGCCGTAGCCGAGCGCGACTTCGTCGAAGCGGATCAGCGGGCGACGGTCCGCGCCCTTCACCGGCTGCGCCCCGTGCCGGCGGCCGCGTCCGCCACGCGCTCGACGAGCGAATCGATGAACGCGAAGTAGTCCTGACCCGCCTGCGGCTGGTTGGGGAGCTCGACCACCCGCGCTCCTGTCTCGCGCGCGACCAGGTCCGGGTTCTTGTCCTCGTAGTAGGGCTCCTTGAGGATCAACCGGACATCCTGCGCCTGCATGCGATCCATGATCTGGGCGAGGTGGGACGGCGACGGCGGAATGCCCGGCTTCGGCTCGAGCGTTCCGACGATCTCGAGCCCGAAGCGGCGCGCGAAGTACTCCCACGACTCGTGATAGGAAGCGACCGCCTCGCCTCTGAGGGGAGCCATCCGCGACCGCCACGTCGCCATCCGCCGCTCGAGCGCGGCCAGGAAGTCCCGCCGCCGGTCGTTGTAGAGACCGGCGTTCGCCGGATCGACGCGCGTGAGCGCGAGCGCGATGTCGGCTGTCAGCGGCACGGCGTTCAGGGGATCGAGCCAGTAGTGGGGATTGCCGAACGGATGGACGTCCCCACGCGAGCGATCCACGCGGCCGGTGGGAACACCCAGCTTCTGGACGTGGGCCGAGGCGTCGACATACCCGGGCCCGCCGATCTGGATCGCCGCGTTCCTCGATCCCTCGCGAACCAGCGGCTCCCAGCCGACCTCGAGGTCCATCCCCGCCGTGACGAAGAGCCGGGCCTGCCCGGCGGCCAGGATGTACGAGGGCTTGGCGTCGACGAAGTGCGGGTCCTGGAGCGGGGTGGCGATGGCGGTCACCTCCACCCGGTCGCCACCCACCGCCTTCACGAGCTCGGCGAGGACGGGCAGCGTGGCCACGACCCGGATCTTCTCCTGGGCCCGGGCGGGGATGGGGCCGGCGGGTCCCCCGGGGATCACCGCCAGCGCGAGTACGGCGATCGCGACTTTCGGTATGCGAACCATTTCGACTCTCCTTCTCGTCATCAGAACGCGTGAGGCCGGTGCGGGCCCAGCGCGAACGTGGTCTGGAAGATCAGCCGGTCGAGCGCGTCGCCCTCTTCGGGATCCTGGCGCTCGTAGGCAAGGCGGAGCTGGCTGAACTCGGTCGGAAACCATTTGATGAGGAGCTGACCGCCTCTCAGCGTGCCCTCCTCCTCCGGCGGCTCCACCCAATCACCGCGCGCGCCCACGTACCAGCGCCGCGAGAGCTGCCACTGGGCGAACCCGAAGGCCCCGAACTTCGTCTCCGGAGGGCCCGCCTCGTTCCGCCAGATCGCTTCGGCCTGAAGAATCGCCGAGCGGTACTTGGCGAACTGGGGGGGCTTCCACCGCCACGTAACGTCGATCCCGTAGACGTTCGTCCGCGCCCGCGTCTCCTCCTCCTCGACGATCGCGGTCGCCCACGAGCCGCCGAACTCGAGGTTGAAAGCGGGCGTGAGGTCCAGCGAGTTCTTGACGTGGGCCAGCCATAGCCTGTCCGCGAGGTCGTCTCCGAGGCTTTCCCCTTGGGCTTCCTCCTCCTGCGCCTGGCCCAGCGCGCGGGCCTCTTCCGCGTGCTCCTCCTCGCCGTGCGCGTGGGTCTCCATCCCCTCGGCGCCGACGAGGGACAGCTCCTGGAAGAAGCCGAGCGGCGCGCCGATCCAGGATCCCCACAGGCCGGTCGAGGAAAACCCCTCCTCGCCGAAGAACGCGCGGTGGACCAGCGGGTAGTCGAACATCGAGAGCTCGGCGCGGTGGGCGAGGTTCACCTTGCCGAGGGGGAGCAGGAACTTCCCCAGTCGGGCCTGGAGGCTGGCGGGGAGCGCGAGCGTCGTGGCATAGGCCTCCTCGAGCTCGATCCCGTCCCCGTGGACTCCGAGGAACGCGTCGTAGCGGAAGTACGGATCCACCGCGCCCTGGACCCCGATCTCGACCTCGCGAACCTGGTAGCGGTCTCCCTCCTCGAGCGTGGCCTCGTCCGGGCTCAGGTCGACGAGGAAGTCGGCGATCAGCGAGATGTCCGGGTTGAGACTCGCGGCGCCTCCGCCACGGGCGGGTGCCATCGGCGCGGCCGAGTCGGCCGCTCCCAGCTCGCCGAGGAGGCGGGCCTCGATCTCTTCCAGACTCTCGATGGTGTCGGCGGGCGCAGCCGCCATCGTGTCCGCCGGGGCCGTCGTATCGGCCACGGCCGTCGTGTCGCCGGCGACGGGCTCCTGGGCCCGCGCGGCTCCGATCGACGCCGCGCTGCCGAGCAGCGCGACGGCGACCGTCGTCATCCATGGGTTCATCTCCCCCTCGGGGATTGAGCGTGTCGAGTGGCCGGACGGAGGACCGCCCGGACGCGAAGGACCTCGACTAGCTCGCCGGGGGAGCGCGAGGAGCGCTGAGGAAGTCGGTGCGGGTCGGCGCCTGGGCGGCCGGGTGGGGAGCGCCTGCGAAGACGGCCGCAGGCGTGTCGGGCAGCGCGGGGGCGGCAGGCGCGAGGCGGACGAGCGTCCGCCCCAGGTGGCAGGCCAGGCAGTGGTCGATCAGGGGCTCCTTCGCCCCTTCGGCCTCCGCGCTCCATCGGAAGTCGTGCTTGTGGAATTTCTCGGGGAGCCACCCGACGACGTCGTGATCCCCCTGATGGAATCCGGCGGCAGCCGAGAGAGCCAGAAGGACGA
>DASRVB010000122.1:0-16910 GCA_035687725.1 Gemmatimonadota bacterium | reverse complement strand
GCTCGACTGGGCCCGCGTCGGTGAGCGCTTCCCGGCCGCGCGACGGATCGTGCCGATTCTCCTGGCGGGAGGACTGACCCCCGAGAACGTCGCCCGGGCGATCGACGAAGCGCGTCCCGATGGCGTCGACGCGAGCAGCCGGCTCGAGACGAGCCCGGGCGTCAAGGATTCCCGGCTCGTGGAGGAATTCGTGCGGCGGGCGAGAGACGCCCGAGCGGCACAGGTCGCCGGCACGGCGCCGTGAGCGCAGTGGCCCCGGCGAGCGGACGGCCAGGGTACTTCGGCGAGTTCGGGGGCCGGTACGTGCCCGAAACGCTCGTGTTCGCGCTGGATGAGCTCGAGCGCGCCTGGACCGAAGCCTGGTCCGACCCGGCGTTCCATGCCGAGCTCGACGCTCTCCTCGCCGACTACGTGGGCCGCCCGTCCCCGCTGACGCACGCCCCGCGGCTCTCGGCCGCGGCGGGAGTGGACGTCTGGCTAAAGCGCGAGGACCTCAACCACACGGGCGCGCACAAGATCAACAACACGCTGGGGCAGGTGCTGCTCGCCCTGCGGATGGGGAAGCGGCGGATCATCGCCGAGACGGGCGCGGGGCAACACGGGGTCGCGACGGCGACTGCGTGCGCGCGCTTCGGGCTCGAGTGCGTGGTCTTCATGGGCACGGAGGACACGCGGAGGCAGGCGCTGAACGTCTACCGCATGCGGCTCCTCGGAGCAGAGGTCGTGGAGGTCGATTCCGGAACCCGCACGCTCAAGGACGCGACCAACGAGGCGATCCGGGACTGGGTGACCCGCGTCGAGACGACCCACTACGTCATCGGATCGGTCGTGGGGCCCCACCCGTACCCGACGATCGTCCGCGAGCTGCAGTCGGTGATCGGCCGCGAAGCCCGGGCCCAGTCTCTCGCGCGCTGGGGTGCGCTCCCGGACGCGGCGATCGCGTGCGTGGGCGGAGGCTCCAATGCGATCGGGCTGTTTCATTCCTTTCTCGACGATCTGGTCGCGCTGTACGGTGTGGAAGCGGCCGGCGAGGGCCTCGATCGCCGGCACGCGGCCACGCTCTCCCGCGGCCGGCCCGGGGTGCTGCACGGCGCGCGGAGCTACCTCCTCCAGGACGATCATGGCCAGGTGGCGGGAGCGCATTCCATCGCCGCCGGCCTGGACTATCCCGGGGTGGGCCCCGAGCACTCGGCGCTCCGGGACAGCGGGCGCGTCACGTACCTGGCCGTGGACGACGCCGAGGCGCTCGATGCGTTCCATCGCACCAGCGAGCTCGAGGGGATCATCCCCGCGGTCGAGAGCGCGCACGCGATCGCCGCGCTGCTGCGCCGACCGCCGCTCCTGCCGAAGGGGGCCCGCACGATCGTCTGCCTGTCCGGGCGGGGAGACAAGGACGTGCAATCGATCGCCGCGCTGGAGGGCGCGTCGGAGGCAGAGTGAGCGTCTCCGATCCAGGGACCACAGCCGCGGCCGCGACCGAGCTCGTCCAGGAGCTCGTACGGATATTCAAGGTGCGCCGGCTCTACGGGCCCCGGCACCCGCAGCGGGTCGAGGTCGAGTCGGTGGCCGCGCGGCGGCTCGCGTCCCTCCTGAAGGAAGAGTCCGCCGTCGAACTCGAGATCCGCGAGGCTTCCCTGCTCGCGGCGGGAGAGGTCGTCTACGAGCAGGCCCCGGGGCCGGAGTCGCTGGCCAACGTCCTCTTCCGCGAGGGGTTGCGGCAGATCGTCTTCCATGACGGGTTGACCGCAGAGGAGCTGGGGGGCTTCCTGGACGAGGTCTGGATGGCGTCGCAGCAGCGCGCCGACGACGAGTTCGATCTCGTGGCGCGGCTGTGGGAGAAGCGATTCGTTCACATCCGATACCTGTTCGTCGAGTCGCTCTCCGACGAGGAGTGGGAGCCGCCGGCCGAGAAGCGGCTCAGCGACAGCGAGCGCCAGGCGCTGCAGGTCTCGCTCACCGAGGAGGACCTGACCGCGCTGGCGCGCCCGCCGACCGTTCTGCTCGCTGATCCCACGCTGTACTTCCTCGACGACGAGGACATGGCCGAGCTCCAGGGAGGGCTCGAGGACGAAAAGGGCCGCGCACTGTTCTCCGAGGTGCTGACGTGTGTCCGCGAGCTGCTCATGGATCCGGTCGTGGACGACTTCGCCCCCGCGCTCGAAATGGTCGAGGAGATCCATGCCGAATACATGCGCGACCAGATCTTTCGCCGCGTGATCGAGCTGGAGGAGATCTTTCAACCCTACCTGGCGAGCCCCGCCGCGACGGAGGAGGCATGCGCGGCCTTCGCGCGCATGAGGGAGAGCGCGCTCAGCGAGACGAACCTGAATCGGATGGGAGCACGGCTGCTGGCGGGCGAGCTGGACGAAGCCGAAGCGGGGCGCTTCGTGCGGGCGTTCGGTGAGGGGCGGCTGCGTGCCCTGCTGGCCGGCCTGCCGGAGATCAAGCGGATCTGTCAGTACCCCGCCATGGGAGCGGCCTTCGTCGAGATTGCCGCGACGGACCCGGCCGGGCTGCGCCAGGCGCTGACCGGGTACGATCCGCAGATCGCGATGGCCGCCGCATTCATCGTCGGGATGACGGGCGACAGCCGGCTCCTCGATGCACTCGGTGAGGCCCTCTCGTCCAGCGACCTGGAGGTGAGGCGGGAGGCGCTCCTCGCGCTCAAGAGCTTCGGGGGAGGACAGGCGCTGGAGTTCGTGAGCCACGCCGTGGACGACGGCGACCCCTCGATCCGGCTCTATGCGCTGCGGCACCTGGTCAGCCACCGGTACGCGCCGGCCATGTCCAAGGTCTCGGAGCGGATGGCGCGCGTGGACGCCGAGCGCTCGCTGACCGAGCAGCGGCTGCTCTACGAGGCCTACGGCGCGCTGGGCGGCGAGGAGGTGGTGGACGACCTGATCTCGCGCTTCCGGCGGCGGAAGGGCCTGTTCCGCAAGCGAGACCCCGAGGAAGCGGCGTGCGTATTGATCGCGCTCGGCGCGACCGCCGCGCCCGCCGCCAGGGAAGTCGTCGAGCAGGCGGCCGCGGACCGCCATCCTCTCGTGGCGCGAGTCGCCGGGCAGGTGCTCCAGTCGTGGGGCGCGGTGAGGGCCGAGGCGTGAGCCAGGTCGCGGCGACCGTTCCCATCCAGGGGCTGGGGCGGGAGCTCGTGCAGAACCTGTTCGTCGCCCTCCGCTCCGCGCAGCTCTACGACGCCCGCAACGACACCCTCCGGGCGGCGGCGGAGCGGTTCGCACGGACCCTGGAGGAGCTCCAGCTCGTCGACCGTTCCGCGCGCCTCGAGGTGGGCGGCGACCTGATCCTCGTCAACGACGTCCGCATTCGCAGCGAGCTCAGGAGCTACAGCGTGCATGCCAACCTGCTGCGCTTCTTCCGCGAGATGGGGATCGGCGGCTTCGAGTGGGAGACGGCCCCGGACGTCGGCGAGGCGGCGCGATTCGTCAGCGTGGTCGGGCGGATGGAGCTGGAGGACGAGGACGACGATCCCGTGTTCCGCCTCCGCCAGCGGCTCGTCGACGAAGGGCTGGGCGGCACGCGGGTTCTCGAGCCGCGCGAGGAGGAGGCCGACGCCCTCAAGGACGATCCCGACAAGCGGCGCCGCGCGGAGAAGACGTATCGGCACACGGTGGCCGTGACGCGCCAGCTCATGGAGAGCCTGCGCGCCGGTCACACCCTGCGACTCACCCGCGTGCGCCGCGCCGTCCAGTCGATCGTCGACCAGGTATTCGACGACGAGAGCCTCCTCGTCGGACTCACGAACCTGCGCGACTACGACGAGCCGACGTTCACCCACAGCGTCAACGTCTGCATCTTCGCGGTATCGCTGGGCCAGCGGATCGGGCTCTCGCGACTCGAGCTCTACGAGCTCGGCATGTGCGGCCTGCTCCACGATCTCGGCAAGGTCGACGTGCCGCGCGAGGTGCTGCTGAAGAGCGAGGCGCTGACCGACGCCGAGTGGGAGGCGATGCAGCGCCATCCGGCCTACGGCGTCTGGCGGATCATGGCCGGCCGCACGAAGGGGCGCGTGCCGGCGCGGGAGATGCTGGCCGCGTTCGAGCATCATCTGAACGTCGACCTCTCGGGGTACCCCGCCATCAAGTATCCGCGCCGGCTGTCCCTCTATTCCCGGATCGTCGCGATCTGCGACTCCTTCGACGCCGGCACGACCCCGCGGGTGTACAAGACCGACCCGATCACGCCCGCCGAGATGCTGCAGGCGCTCGAGCGCTGGAAAGGGGTGCGCTACGACCCGATCCTGATCAAGGCCTTCGTGAGCCTGCTCGGGATCTACCCGCCGGGTTGCGTGACGCTCCTGGACACCCAGGAGATCGGAGTGGTCCTGGCCGTCGATCCCGATCCGCGCAACATCAACCGCCCACGTGTCAAGATCGTGGTCGATTCCGACGGGCTGCACATCGATGGCCCGATCGTCAGTCTCGCCGAGCGCACGCCGGCCGGGGACTTCGCCCGCACGGTGATCAAGGTGCTGGAGCCCGAGCGTTACGGCATCGATTCGGCTCGCTACTTCCTGGCCGGATGAAGGGCGTCGCCCCGTCGCGCGGGACCCTGCGGCACCTGCGTGACACGCGAGCGCGCGGGCGCAAGCTCCTCGTGCCGTATCTGACGGCCGGATACCCGGATCGTGAGCGGTGTACCGAGGCCCTGGCGGGCCTCGCCGACGCGGGCGCCGACGCGATCGAGCTGGGAGTCCCGTTCAGCGACCCGCTCGCCGACGGCCCGGTCATCGCGGCCGCCTCCGAGCAGGCGATCGCCGGCGGCACGTCGATCGAGGACGCCTTCGATCTGGCCGCCGAGTACTTCCGCGCCGGGCCGGATCGGCCGCCCCTCGTCCTGTTCACCTACATGAATCCCGTGGCCTCGCTGGGCCCCGACCGGCTGGCCGACGCCTGCGCCGGAGCGGGCATCGGGGCGGTGCTCGTGGCGGATCTGCCGTACGACGAGGATCCCGAAGTCGCCGGCGCGCTCGCTCGTCGCGGGCTGCCGCTCATCCGCCTCGCCGCGCCCACCACGCCGGCCGACAGGCTGGCCCGGCTCGCCTCCGGCGCCGACGGCTTCGTCTACCTGATCGCGCGCACGGGAACGACCGGCGCGGGAGCCGGCACGGACGCACGCGTCGCCGAGCAGGTGGCGGTGATCCGCGCGAACACGGACCTGCCGGTCGTCGTCGGTTTCGGGATCGGGGATCCGGAAGCGGCGATCCGCGCTGCAGCGCTGGCCGACGGTGTCGTCGTGGGGAGCGCGTTCGTCGAGCGGCTCGGACGCGACGGGCCTGCGTCGGCCACGGGCTGGATCCGGACGCTACGCGATGCGCTCGACGAGCCGGCTTCCGTTTGACGCCCTTTCCGCACCGATCCTAGATTCCGGCGCTCACCTGGATCTTCTCTCTACTCCCCGGGATGACGATCGAAGGGATGATCGTCATTCATCGCGGCCGTGGGCCGCGCGAGGTCAGGCAGTGGCCCAGCGCTTCGCGCTCAGCACGAGCTTCGCCGACGTCGGCAGGCACCTCGACGTCCTCGAGGAGAAGGGACTGGGGGTCGAGGTGACGCTCTACGACACCGAGTGGCTGCTGGCCATCGACCGGACGACCACGGTGCGGAAGCTCGGCGACGAGATTGCCGCGCGCGGGATCGAGGTTACGGTCCACGCGCCGATCTTCGATCTGAATCCCGGAAGCCTGGATCCCGTCATCCGCAAGCACACGCGCCGCTGCTGGGAGCGCGCAGTGGCGGTGGCCGGCGCGCTGCGCGCCCGCATGATCAACTTCCACACCGGTCACCATCCGCTGCTTCCCGAGTCGACGTTTCCCGGCTGGCTGGCGCTGTCGATGGAGATCTGGGAGCGGATCGAGGAGCTTGTGGGCGACGCGGGGATGACGCTCCTCCTCGAGAACATGTTCGAGCCGACGCCGCAGGTGCAGCTCGATCTCCTCGCGCAGCTCGAATCGCGGCACGCGGCTTTCACGCTCGACGTGGCCCACGCGCACATCTACGGCGCGGTCTCGCTCGACGCGTGGTGGAGCCAGCTCGGGCCGGCGGTCGCCGAGGTCCACCTCCACGACAGCGACGGCTTCTCGGACGACCACCTCCCGATCGGCGACGGCGCGCTCGACTGGCAGCGGGTCTTCGAGGACGTGTTCCGGAACGCGCCCGACGCGGTCAAGGTGATCGAGATGCCGTTCGATGCCGGTCTGGCGAGCTTGAGGCGGATCAAGTCGGCCGGTTACTCGGACCTGCAGCTGGAGCTGTTGTGAAGCGCGCGAATGCCAGGGGGAACCAGCGGCCGCTCTTCGGCCGGCTCCGCGGAGCGGCCCTCGCCATCGTGCCCGCGACGCTCCTGGCCGTCGGTCCGCCGCCGGATGCCGGGTGGAGCCGCGCCGGATCCGGGGTTGCATCGCCCGCGCCCGTCAGGGTCATCATCCAGCTCGCCGACGCGGCTTCGCGCGAGCGCCTCCTCCGGGAATCGGTAACGCTCCCCCTGCCGCTCGATGCCCGCCACGAGCGCGTGATCCGCGGGCTCAAGGCGATCCACTCCGCGTCGCTGTCCGAGGCGAGGCACGTCCTCGACGCGGCCCGGCAAGCGGGCGCGCTGACGGAGATGGATCGGCTATGGTCGGTGAATGCCATCGTCGCGCTCGTCGACCCCGAGTGGATTTCGCGACTGGAGGCGGATCCCGCGGTCGCGCGCGTAGTCGTCGATCGGCGGTTGACGCTGGCCGCCGCCCCCACGCCGACCCCGGCCGACGCAATCGCCGGCGGCGCGGCGACTTCGGGGCGCGCTCGGGAAGCGCTCGTCCCGACGCCCGAGCTCGAGCAGATCGGCGTGCCGGCGGTGTGGGCGGACGGGATCACCGGCAAGGGAACGATCGTGGCCAATGTCGACTCGGGCGTAAACGGGGACGACGAGACGATGGACGACAGCTGGCGGGGGTTGTTCGCCGGTAGCGACGCCACCTGGTACGCGCCGGTCTCCCTCACGGTCTTTCCCGTCGATGACGAGACACCGGTAGGCCACGGCACGCCAGTCATGGGCATCATGGCCGGGGGCGTCGAGGAGTTCGGTGTGGCCTTCGACGCCACGTGGATCGCGGGGGATCTCTTCGAGGAGCGGGAAGGCTGGGTTTCGACCGCCATCAAGATCTTCGAGTGGCTGACCGATCCGGACGGGGACCCCTCCACGACGACCGACGTTCCCGACGTCGTCAACAACTCGTGGGGAATCAACACCAACAGGGACGACCAGGGTCGCCTTCGGTGCGACCCGATCTTCAATGAGGCGATCGATGCACTGGAGGCGGGCGGCACGATCGTCATCAACTCCGCCGGCAACGAGGGAGACGCGGGCGTGACCGCACCGGCGCAGCGCGCGACGACCGCCGTCAATGCGTTCGCCGTGGGAGCCGTGGACGAGGAACTGGAGCCCCTGCGTGATTTCGGCGGGCAACTGATCACGGGCGCGGGACCTTCGCCTTGCGGGGGGGCGTTCGCCACCAAACCCGAGGTCGTCGCGCCGGGGGACCGGGTGACGAGCCGCTCGCGGTTCAACGCCACGCTCTCGAACTTCGTCGGGACGTCGTTCTCGACTCCGATGGTCTCCGGAGTGGTGGCGCTGATGCGCTCCAAGGATCCGACGATTACGCCGGAGGAAGCGAAGACGATCCTCATCGAGACGGCCGTGGATCTGGGAGCGAGCGGCGACGACAATACGCTCGGCCACGGTCTCGTCGACGCGGAGGCGGCTCTCGCACGTGTGGAGCGCCCCACGCAACCGCTCGCGCGACTCGTCGGCTATCGGCCGGCGGCAGCGGTGCCCGCCGGAAAGCTGGGCCCCGCAGCGATCGAGGATGCGCTCGTCCTGCGGCCCGGACAGGCGGCGGATCTCGTGCCGCTGCTGTCGAACCACGGTCCCGCGCTGCCCGCGACGATCGGCGTGCTGTCGAGCTCGACCCCGGGCGTGACCGTGACGCGCTCGACTCTACCCCTCGCCGCGGCGTCGACCGGCGAGTTCTTCGGTCCCGCCGCCGGCGAGTCGTTCGGCGTCGACGTCGGCTCCACGGTACCGCCCGGAAGCGACATATCGCTCAGCCTGACGGTGCAGGGGGCGTCCGTGGGCCCGTTCCGGATGCTCATCAAGGCAGGCGACCCGGTGGAGGGCACCTTCGCGACGCACGACGCCGGCCGCGTGCGGCTCAGCGTGACGAACTTCGGCGGGCTGGGATATTACACCGGGATCCATGGCTCCGACTTCGTCCTTCGGGGCGAGGGGTTTCGCTTCCCCCCGACGAGCCCCAACTGGCTCTTCCACGGCGGATTGCTCGCAGGCACCGGACCGACGCGGCTCTCGGATGACATCCCGTACGGCGAGGACACCGAGGCCTCGACCGACTGGATTCCGCTGTTCGGCGCGCCGATCGAAGTCGGGGAGGCGGCGGGCGGACAGGTGATCGAAGCCGCCTACGACGATCGCCGCGCGCTCTCGCCGCTCGGGCTGGAGGTGATCCAGCGATCGTTCGCCTTCGACGAAGCGGGCGAGGATGCGTTCGTGCTCCTCCAATACGTGATCCGGAACACCTCCTCGCAGTCGCTGACCGGGCTCCGCCTGGGCCTGTTCGCCGACTGGGACCTGCCGGGTTCCGGCGGCGATCCGCAGGAGACGGCCGGCTGGGATCCCACGCGAAGGCTCGGGTTCGTCGAGGGCGAGGTCGCGGACCAGCCCTCGCTGGGTGTCGTCTGGCTGGACGACGTGGCGCTCGGCCAGGTGACGTACGCGGTGCTCCGCCGTGAGGACGTGATCGACAGTCCGGTCGGGAACCCGACGTCGCCGGGAAACCGCGCGCCCGCCGTGGCGCAAGCGCCGGACATCGGAGAGTTCTCGGACACGGAGAAGTGGAACGCGCTCGCGAGCGGGCAGACGAACACGTCCGAGTCGAACCCCCAGGACCTCTATCAGATCATCGGCGTGGGGCCGCTGGCGCTCGCGGCCGGCGCCATCGACACGGTCGCGGTCGCGCTCGTGGCGGGCGAAAACCAGGCTGGGCTTCAGGCGAACGCCGAGGCTGCGCGCGAGGCATACTTCCTCCGCGTGCTCGGGATCGAGCCTCCGCCCCCTCCACCGCCGCCCACCGAGCTCGCGCTCGAGCAGAACTTCCCGAACCCGTTCCGGCTCGGAGAGCAGACCACGATTCGCTTTGCGGTGCCGGAGCCCGCTTCCGGGCCTCCGCGCGCCTCGCTCGCCGTCTTCGACGTCCTCGGCCGCCGCGTCCGGACCCTCGTCGACGGCGACGTGATCGCCGGGGAGCAGGCCGTCACGTGGGACGGCGCCTCCGATGCCGGCGCGACGGTGCCGAGCGGCGTGTACCTCGCGCGGCTGGAATCAGGCGGAAGCGAGAAGATGGTCCGCATCCTGTTCGTCCGCTGAGTGGGTGCGCGGGTGTCCGACACGATCACGCTGGAAGGGCTGCAGTTCTTCACCTTGATCGGCGACCTTCCGCACGAGCGGACGACGCCGCAGCCGCTGGAGCTCGACGTCGAGGTGCGGACCGATCTGGCGACGGCGGGGCGATCCGATCATCTCGCCGACTCGCTCGACTACCGCCTCCTCTACCGGGCGGTCGCGGACGCCGTGGAGGACGAGGCGGAGGGAGCGCCGCACCTGCTCGAGGCGATCGCCGAGCGGGTCGCGGGACGACTCCTCGCGCTGGAGGGGGTCGCGAGCGTTCGCATCCGCTGCCGGAAGCCGAAAGCGGTCCTCCCCGGCCCGGTCGCGAAGGTCGAGATCGAGATCGAGCGGCCGTGAGGCGTGCTTTCCTCAGCCTGGGATCGAATCTCGGCGACAGGGTCGAGCGGCTGGGCGCGGCGCGCGCGGCCCTGATCGCGCGCGAGGGTCTCCGACTGGCGGCGCTGTCTCCCGTGATCGAAACCGATCCCGTGGACGTCACCGACCAGCCGCGCTTCCTCAACCAGGTACTGGCCGTCGACACGCGTCTCGTTCCGCGCGCCCTTCTCGACGCCTGTCTCGGCGTCGAGCTGGGGTTGGGGCGGGACCGTTCGGCGGGACCGCGGCGCGGTCCGCGCACGATCGATGTGGACATCCTGCTCTACGACGGCCTCTCGATCGACGAGTCGGGCCTCACCGTTCCGCACCCGCGCCTCGCGGCCCGGCCCTTCTTCCTCGAGCTCTGCCGGGCGGCCGGCGCGCCCGAGGCATGGCTCCCGACGCCGGTGGCTGCATGAGCAAGGTCGTGACGACGCGGACGTTTCGCCGGATGAAGGCCGAGGGACGGAAGATCGTCGTCCTGACGGCCTACGACTGGATGCTGGCGCGCTACCTGGACGAGGCCGGGATCGACGCGATCCTGGTGGGCGACTCCGCCGGCCAGGTGTTTGCCGGCCATCGTACCACGCTGCCGGTGACGCTCGACGACATGATCTACCACGCGCGCGCGGTGCGCCGGGGGGCGCCCGACCGCTTCCTGATCGTCGACATGCCGTTCCTCAGCTTCCAGGTGAGCCCCGAGGAGACGCTGCGGAACGCGGGCCGCGTCATGAAGGAGACCGATGCGCAGGCCGTGAAGGTGGAGGGCGGCGCGGCGCTCGCCGAGACGATCGAACGGCTGGTGGGCTGCGGGATCCCCGTCATGGGGCACCTCGGCCTCACGCCCCAGTCGGTGCACGCCTTCGGTGGCTACGGCCTGCGCGCCTCCGAAGCGAGCGAGGCCGACCGCCTGCGGTCCGACGCGCGCGCGCTCGAGCGAGCGGGCTGCTTCTCGGTCGTCCTCGAGAAGATCCCGCGCGCGCTGGCGGCCGAGGTGAGCGCCGATCTCGAGATCCCGACGATCGGGATCGGCGCCGGGCCGGGTACCGACGGCCAGGTGCTGGTGACGCCCGACCTGCTCGGCCTGACCCCCGATTTCCGACCCCGCTTCGTGCGGCGCTACGCGGATCTCGACCGGATCGTCCGCGAAGCCCTCACGCGTTTCGCCGCTGAGGTGCGGGACGGATCGTTTCCCGGCGAGGAAGAGTCCTACCCGTGAACGTCCTCGTCGCGAACACGATCGAGGAGTGCCGGAGCGCGGTTGGACGGCTCCGCCCGGGACGGCGGGTGGCGCTCGTCCCCACCATGGGAGCGCTCCACGAGGGACATCTCTCGCTCGTCGACCTCGCGCGGCAGCGTGCCGACATCGTGGTCGTGTCGGTGTTCGTCAATCCGACGCAGTTCGGTCCGAACGAGGACTTCGACCGCTACCCGCGCGACCTCGACCGGGACGTGCGCCTGGCGGCCGCGCGGGGCGCAGCGATCGTCTTCGCGCCCGAGACGCGCGTCATGTACCCCCAGCCGCTCCTGACCACCGTCACGATGCGCGGGATCACCGATGACCTGGAGGGCGCGCACAGGCCCGGTCACTTCGACGGCGTGCTCACGATCGTCGCCAAGCTCTTCCACGTGGTCGAGCCCGACGTGGCGATCTTCGGACAGAAGGACGCCCAGCAGGCGGCGGCGATCCGGCGCATGGTGGCGGATCTCGACTTCCCGATCGAGATCGTCGTGGGGCCGACCGTGCGCGAGCCGGACGGGCTCGCGCTATCGAGCAGGAACGCGTTCCTGAGCTCGGCGGACCGGAAAGAGGCGCTGGCCCTCCACGCCGCTCTGGACAGGGCGGGCTCGCTCGCTCGGCAGGGGGTCGACGACGCCGAACGGCTCCTCGAGGCGATGCGGGAGGAGCTCTCGCGACATCCGGAGGTCTCCATCGACTACGTGGCGATCGTCGAGCGCGACTCGTTCCGGCCGGTGCGGCGGCTTTCCGGGCCCGCGGTGGCCGCGGTCGCGGCGCACGTGGGAGGCACCAGGCTGATCGACAACGTCGTGCTGGAGCCCCATGAGCGCTGATCGGTCGACGCCACTCGCGGCCGTCATCCTGGCGGCGGGGCAGGGGACGCGGATGAAGTCCGCGCTCATCAAGATCCTCCACCCCCTCGCCGGCCGGCAGATGATCCGCCACGTGCTCCTGGCCGTGCAGGAGGTGGGGGCCGACAAGGTCGTGTGCGTGGTGGGATACCAGCGGGAACAGGTCAAGGACGCCCTCGCCGGCCTGCCGTCGGTCGAGTTCGCCGTGCAGGAAGACCAGCGGGGAACCGGGCACGCGCTCCGCTGCGCGTCCGCGGCCCTGGCGGGGTTCGTCGGCGATGTGCTCGTCGTCTGCGCCGACACCCCGCTCCTCACCCGGGAGACGCTTCACGAGGTGGTGCGCGTCCACCGCGAGCACGAGGCCAGCGGCACCCTGCTCGTGGCCGAGCTTCCCGACCCCACGGGCTACGGGCGCGTCGTGCTGGACCCCGAGGGAGGCGTGCTACGCATCGTCGAGCAGAAGGACGCGGACGAACCGACGCGCCGGATCCGGCTGATCAATACCGGCGTCTACTGCTTCTCGTGGCGAGCCGTCGGCCCGCTCCTCGATCGACTCTCCGCCGACAACGCCCAGGGCGAGATGTACCTGACCGACGTCATGGAGATGCTGGCCGAGTCCGGGACGCCGGCGCGCTCGGTCCTCCTGGCCGATCCGCAGGAGCTCATGGGTGTCAACGATCGCGCGCAGCTCGCAGAGGCGGAGGCGGTGCTGCGAGACCGGATCCGCCGCCGGCTCATGCGCGAGGGCGTGACGTTCGTCTCGCCCGACACGACGCTGATCGACGCCGATGTGCAGATCGGTCCCGACACCGTGATCTACCCAGGGGTCATCATCGAGGGCGTCTCGAGCGTGGGGCGCGAGTCGGTGATCGGGCCGTTCACGCGGATCGCAAACGCACACCTCGGGCGGGGCGTGGAGCTCAAAGGATGGAACCTGATCGCGCACACGACGATCCCGCACGGCTCGATCGTCCAGCCCTACGTGCGGCAGGGCGCAGACTGACGCCGGAGGAACTCCGGGCCATCGTCGCGCCGCGGCTCGGCGCAAAACGTCTGGCTCACGTGGAATCCGTTGCCCACGCGATCGGCGCCGTCGCCCGGCATTGGCAGCACGACCGGCGCGCGGCCGCGCTCCGGGCCGCGTGGCTCCACGACGCCTGGAGGAGCGCGACTGTCGAGGAATCGGTGGCGGCCATCCGGTCAGCGGGAGAAGAGCCCGATTCCTGGGCGCTCCGGTATGCTCCCGTGCTGCTCCATGCGCAGGCGGCGGCCGCGTGGGCGCCGTCCGCGACAGGCGAGGCGGACGCGGAGGTGCTGGTCGCCGTGCGCCATCACCCGACGGGGCATCCCGACTGGGGGGCTGTCGGGCGCGCGCTCTACGTGGCCGATTTCTGCGAGCCCAAACGCGCGTTCGCCGCCGAGCTCGGTACCGACCGGCTGCTCGAGCGGGCCGCTTCTAAGGGTGACTCGCTCGCCGCCGTGTCGCTGGAAGTGCTGGTGCTTCGGATGCGGCGCGCGGTCGACGAACGGCGCCCGATCCATCCGGATTCGATCCGGACGTGGAACGCCTGGGTCGGGAGATCGAACTCCCCGTGACCGCGCGCCGAACCGCCACGCGAGGACGGCGCTCGAGGACGGGTTGCCTGGAGACCGCGGCGATCGTCGCCTTCGCGCTCGTCCTCGGGGCGTTCGCCGCCTCGACGTGGATGCGGCACGTCGGCGGAAGCGACGCCGGTGTGGACCCGCCGGCAGCCGAGCCCGCCGATTCCGTGGCTCGCTCCTCGCTCGAGCGCGCCCGGATCCGCGTCCAGGTCCGGAACGGCTCGGGGATCCCGGGCGCGGCCGCCCAGGTCACCGAGTACCTCCGGGAGGCGGGGTTCGACGTCGTCGACTTCGGCAACGCGGAGGAGTTCGACGAGCCGAGGACGGTCGTGATCGATCGCATCGGCGCCCGCGGCCGGGCGCTCGAGGTGGCGGCCGCCCTGCGCGGAGTCCCGATCCGATCGGAGATCGACACCTCCCTGTACCTGGACGTGACCGTCCTCGTCGGAAGGGACGCCGAGTCGCTCCTCGAGGGGGAATCCGCGGGGAGCCGCGACACCCCGGGGTGGCGCCGATGGCTGCGGAGGCTGAGGGGACTGCTGCCTTAGCTTGCCGGTCCACCGCGCCCGACACGCGGCGCCTTGCGGCACCCGATAGCGGCCGCTATCATAGCGGCCCCGTTTTTCCATCGTTCTCCACCCGGGAGCAGGTCATGGCGCAGAAGAAGAAGGGCTCCGGAGCGTCCCGGAAGTCGAACAAGAACGCCAGGAAGAGCTCCCGGAAGAAGGCCGTATCGAAGTCCGCGAAGAAGTCGACGAAGAAGTCCGCCCGCAAGAAGGCCTCGGGGAAGAAGGCGGTGCGCGGTAAGGCCTCCGCCGGAAAGACGACTCGCGGCGCCCGCAAGCCGGCCCGCAAGGGGTCAGCCAAGAAGAAGAAGCCGGCCGCGAAGCGGACGCCGGCCCGGAGGCCGGCCAGGTCGAAGACGACTTCGAAGCGGGCCCCAGGCCGGGACGCGGCGTTCTTCGATCACTTCCGCCAGAAGCTCCTCGATCAGCGCCAGCAGATCACGCGCCGGCTCGACGAGCTCCGTGACGAGCTCAGAGGGCTCGAGGAGACACCGCGCGAGCTCGAGGAGTGGGCGCAGGAGGAGAAGGACCGCGACATTCTGATCCGGCTCGAGGACCGGGAGACCGAAGAGCTCAGGAAGATCCAGGCGGCCCTCGGTCTCATCGACCGCAAGGAATACGGGTACTGCCAGATCTGCGGAAAGCCCATCCCGCGCGCGCGCCTGGAGGAGCTGCCGACGGCCTTCCGGTGCGTGGACTGCACTCCCTGAGCGGACGACCCGCCGTGCCTTGATCACGGTCACGCGATTCGATCCGGGCTCCCCGGCTCGACGCCATTCCGGCCTGGCGGCCTCCGGCTGGACCCGCGATTCACCGGCCACCATCTGGATCGACCTGGAGGCGCCGACGGACGAAGAGCTGCGGCTCCTCGAAGACCCGTTCGCATTCCATCCTCTCGCCATCGAGGACTGCCTCACCCCGGAGCACCAGCCGAAGATCGAGGACTTCGGGCCGTACTTGTTCCTTATCTTCCGGGGCGTCGACCTCGATCCTCCCGCGGGCCGTTTCGAGACGATCAAGCTGGCCGCGTTCCTGGGCCCCAACTACCTGATCACCTACCACCGCCGCCCGATGCGCAGCGTGGCGGCCGTGCTCACCAAGTACGACCACGACGAGACGGGCGACCTCTTCCGAGGGGTCGACTATCTGCTGTACGAGATCCTGGATCACATGATCGAGTTCTACTTTCCCGTGCTCGAGCGGATCGAGCAGGACATCGAGGCCGTCGAGGATCGGATCTTCACGGCCGACGACGAGAACACCCTGGACGCTATCCTGGGCCTCAAGCGAAGAGTCATGGAAATCAAGCGCGCCCTGACGCCGCACCGCGAGCTCTTCGGCAGGATCGCACGCAACGAGTTCGAGGAGATCACGCCGCAGACCGTCGTGTTCTACCGCGACCTCTACGACTCGACGTACCGGCTGGCCGAGGTGGCCGACTCGTACCGCGACGTCCTGAGCGGAACGCTGGACGCCCACATCTCGATGATCAGCCACCGGCTGAACGAGGTCATGAAGGTGCTGACGATCTTCGCGACGATCATGCTGCCGCTCACGTTCATCGCGGGCGTGTACGGGATGAACTTCGACTTCATGCCCGAGCTCCACTGGCGCTACGGCTACTTCTTCGTGTGGGGAGTCATGCTGGCCGTCACCGGGGGCCTGCTCTTCTATTTCCGCCGGCGCCGCTGGATATGAAGGTGGCAGGATGATGAAAACGCCTCATCTGGGGCGTTGCGCTCCTCGTTCTTCCTGCGGCGTGGGAATCACCACGCCTCGGAAGAGCCTCGTCGCGCGCCTTGCATCTGAGGCGTTTTGATCATCCTGCGGTCCTGCCAAACCATGGTTGTCGCCTTGCTGCTGCTGAGTGTTTGCGGCGTTGCGCGAGCGCAGGTGGAACCCTTCGTTCCTAGTCCGGGGCCGTACGATCCGGAAGCGCCCACGGTCGCCGCGCTGCGCGGGTTCGAGACCGGCACGGGCTTCTCCCTCCACGCCGACGTCGAGGCCGTGCTCAAGGGGATCGCCGACGCCTCCGACCGGATCCGGCTCGAGAGCTACGGTCGATCGGTCGAGGGTCGGGACCTCTGGCTCGTCTGGATCTCCGCGCCGGACAACCTGGCGCGTCTCGACTCGCTCAAGGCGGCGAATCGGGCGGCTGTCGATGGAGAGCCGGTTTCGGTCGCGGGCCGGCCGATCTTCGTCTGGCTTTCGTTCGGGGTCCACGGAGACGAGGCGTCGTCCACGGAAGCCGCCCTCGAGCTCGTCTACCATCTGTCCGCCTCGCGGGATGCGGAGGTCAGGGAGTGGCTCGAGCGGGCGGTGGTGATCGTCGACCCGCTCCTCAACCCCGACGGCCACGAGCGCTACGCCGCATGGTTCCGCTCGGTCGCGGGGCCCCTCCCGGATCCCGATCCGGAGGCGCGCGAGCATCGCCCGCCGTGGCCGTCGGGCCGGACGAACCACTGGTACGCGGACCTGAACCGCGACTGGGGGTGGGGCGTGCAGCCCGAGACGCGCGCCCGCCTCGCCGCCTACCTCGCCACGATGCCCCAGGTGCACGTCGACTTTCACGAGATGGACGCCGGCTCGACCTACTTCTTCTTTCCGGCCGCGCCTCCGATCCACGGCTACTACCCGGCCAGCACGGGGGAGTGGGGGCGGATCTTCGGGGAGGCGAACGCCGCGGCGTTCGATGCCAGGGGCTGGCCGTACTTCACCGGCGAGGACTTCGATCTCTACTATCCGGGGTACGGCGACTCCTGGCCGAGCTTCCTCGGCGCCACCGGGATGACCTACGAGCAGGCGGGAGGCGGG
>DASRVB010000121.1:0-15806 GCA_035687725.1 Gemmatimonadota bacterium | reverse complement strand
GCGAGCTCGAGATGACGCTCGACGTGATGGCGAACTCGCTCCTCTACTGGGCGCGGGACCTGATCGAGAACGGCCTCATGCGGGAGGGCGGCCGGATCTACTCGATGACCTCGACCGGCGACTTCCACGCCTGGCACTCCTACGGCGCCGTGTCGGCCGCCAAGTGCGCCCTCGAAGCCCACACGCGCCAGCTCGCGCTGGAACTAGCTCCGCGCGGCATCACCGCCAACGCGATCCGCGCCGGCGTCACGGACACGCCCGCGCTCCGCAAGATCCCCGGCTCCGCCGAGATGGTGGAGGCCGCCGCCCGCCGCAATCCCCACGGCCGCCTGACGACGCCTGAAGACGTGGCGCGCGCGCTCGTCGCGCTCGCGCGTCCGGAAACCGCTTGGATCACGGGCAACATCATCGGCGTAGACGGCGGCGAAGAGATCGCCGGTTGAGGGCCCGGAAGAACCAAGCCCGACATTCCAACCAATAGGCGGCCATTGCCATCGAATTCGGTATGCAGCCGCCACACTCGAGTCGTGCCCCGGTCACGCATGGGCTTCGAGGACGCTCGCTCCATCTCGACGGATTCGTACTGACCCAGGCGCAATACCCGCCCGACTTCGCCCTCCGGCGCCACGATCACGATCTGCCGAGTTGGACCTACGTCTCATCTGGTACACTGACCGAGACATTCCGTCATCGTGACGAGTACTGCATTGCGGGCATGCTGCTGTCGAAGCCCGCTTCCGCGGCGCACGCGAATCGATACGGGCCGACGGGCGCAAGCTGCCTGTTGATAGAGGTGGTCGACCCGCGGCGAATCCAGGGGCGAGAGATGGAGCGAATCTTCGACGACGTGACGATCTGTGCTGCCGGGCCGGCACCGGGCTGGGCGCGACGTATCATGCACCTGCTATCCGAGCCCGATCCCCCGGTTCTGCTGATCGAGAGTCTTCTGCTGAACATCGCCGCCGAGTGGACCCGACGCCGGACCACGCGTCGCAGTCCGGTCGCCGGAAATCGCCGGTGGCTCGAAACGGTGCGCGACCGGCTCAGCGCGGAGTTTCGCGCACCGCCGTCGATTGCCACTCTGGCCGCCTCCGTACAGGTACATCCGGTCTATCTTTGCCAGGCCTTTCGTTCCGCCTTCGGCTGCAGTCCGGGGGAATTCGTGCGACGCCAGAGAGTCGAGCATGCGCGCGATCGGCTGATCCGCGGCGACGCCGACATCAGCACGATCGCCCTCTCCACGGGGTTCAGCGATCAGAGTCACTTCACGCGCCAGTTCCGCGCCTCCGTGGGACTTCCCCCCGCGAAGTTTCGGGCTCAGCACGCCGGAGTCAGAGCTGGACAACCCTGAGGGCTTGGGCCTTTCGATCGTTCAAGACGCGGAAGCGTCCCATGGGATAGTCTGTTGCAAGACGTCGGCATCCCGTCGTCGACTGCTTGCAACCTCGGAGAATCATGGGATCGATCCAACCGGCGACCGCGCTGTTCACGATCTGGGCCCTGCTGGGCCTTCCCGTCCATCTCGGCGCACAGGACACTCCCGCTACGATGTTCGAGGGAACCTGGTGTGGCGTCGCCGACATCCATCCCGATGCGGGACTCCCGGTGACGGTGCAGATCAAGACGCGAGGCGACGCCGATTCGCTGCGTGTTGCGCTCTCGCTTCCGGAGTCGCGCCTCGTCGATCTGGCGATTCCGAGTCCGTACAGCGACAGCGCGGCGGCAACCATACGCGACGGCGTGCTGACTCTCGACTTTCCTCCTGACATCGGCCTGGGCATCATCGGGAATCTCGGCATACCGCGGGACGCCGAGCACATTCGGTTCAGTGGAACAGTCGCGCGCGATGAGGACAGACCGGTGCTGCGGGGCCGGATCGGCATCACGACCTATGAGTCCCCGATCGTGCTGTCGTCGGAGCCTTGCGCGAGCCCGTTTCGCGAGCCCCCGGTCGCCTTTCCCAGCGCTGGTGACAGCCTCCGCATCGCGGGAAAGCTCGTCCTGCCCGATGGCCCGGGACCGCACCCGGCAGCGGTATTCGTCACCGGTTCCGATCCGGACACACGCGAAGTCTGGCAGTTCGAGGCGCGTGCGCTGGCTGCGCGCGGCGTCGCCTCGCTCCTGTACGATAAACGCGGAGTCGGCCAATCCATCGGGGCGAGCCACGACCTCGCATCCTGGGACGATCTGGCGGGCGACGTCGCGGGCGCGGTACGCTACCTGCGCAGCCGCAGCGACCTCATCGATCCCAGCCGTATCGGTTTGATCGGTCAGAGCCAAGGAACCTGGATCATTACCAAGGTCGCGGCCAGCGATCCCGAGATTCGTTTTCTCGTAACCATTTCGGGGGGCGGAGTCAGCGCCGCAGAGCAGGAGACCTATCGCACGGGTGCACTCATGCGTGTGGATGGGTTCTCGGACAGCGAAATCGAGCGCGCCACGGCGTTTCAACGCGAGAAGTTCGCGGTCGCGCGGACCGGGGTCGGCTGGGAGCGGCTCGATTCGACGATGCAACAGCTTCGGGCCGACTCCGTGCCCTGGTTTCCGGGATATGGAACGGGAGCAGCGGCACAATCCCTCGCCGTGTTGCGGCTGTACGGCGTTCTGCAGTTCAACTACGATCCGACACGCGACCTCGAGCAGATTACGTCGCCCGTACTCGTCCTCATGGGCGAGCGCGACGTGGTCTTCCCTCCGGCAGTCGTCATCGAACGAACCCGGGCCGCACTCGCTCGCGGAGGAAACGATGCCGTGACCGCGGTCGTCCTACCGGAGGAGGGCCATGGCCACACGGTCGTGCAAACTTCCCGGGGCCGTCCGTTTCGCCGCGCCATCAGTGAAGAATTCGTGCGAACACTGACGGAATGGGTCGTCGGACAGGTCGACCACTGACTCTGCAATCGCGGCCTGCAGGCGTCGCCGCGGTCTGATCCCTTTTCCCTGAACCTGCCCTCCCATCTACCTTGGTTCCATGCCGCACGTCGTCCTCGAGACCCACACGCCGCTGTACCGGATCGTCGAGCGCACTGAACCCTTCGTCGTCGAGGAGGGGGGGACGGTGTGGCGGATGCGGGACGTATTCCTGAACCGGAACGACGAGCACGGCCTGGCGGAGTGCCTGGTCGTGGTCGGCGGGCGGCCGGAGCGGTTCTTCGTCCACCTCGCGCAGCGCGAGGCCGACGGCGCGATCGTCGTTCGCCCCTACCCGGTGCCGCGGGTAGACCCCCAGCCGTCGGTCAAGCGCATGGTCGCGCTGGTCGCCGAGGCGCTGACCGCCGCCGACCCCGACACGCACGTCGCGCATTCGACGATCGATGAGTTCCTGAGCGGCCGCTGGACATGGCGGCCGGATCCCGAGCCGTCGGAGTGGGACCCGATGCTCCCCTCGCGAGGGCTCCCGCGTCCCATCGACTGGGGCGTAGTGTTCGGCTCGCGGGGGCCTGTGGAGATCGAGATCGGGTCCGGCAAGGGGACGTTCCTGGTCGAATCCGCCGAGACGCGGCCCGACCACCGGTTCCTGTCGATCGAGTGGGCGCTTCCCTACGCGGAGCACATCCGCGATCGTGTCCGCAGGCGCGGTCTCGAGAACGTGCGGGTCGCGCGCGCCGACGCGTCGCGCTTCCTCGGCGAGCATGTCCCGGCGGGATCGGTCCGGGCGATTCACGTGTACTTCCCGGATCCGTGGCCGAAGAAGCGCCACCACAAGCGCCGGCTCATGCAGCCGGGCTTCGTGTCGGCGGCCGCGGAGGCACTCGAGGAAGGCGGCGAGCTGCGCTTCGTGACCGATCACGAGGAGTACTTCGAGGAGGCGCGTGCGTCGCTCGCCGCCGAGCCGAGCCTCGAAGAGACCGCGGTGTCCGAAGGGGAGATGACGGACCTCACGAACTACGAGCGGAAGTATCGCGCCGAAGGGCGGCCGATCCATCGCGCCCGATTCGTCAAGCGCGCATGATCCTCGTCACGGGCGCCACGGGCTTCATCGGCAGCGAGATCCTGCGCCGGGCCAGCAAGCGCGGCTGGCGCGTGCGGGGGCTCGCCCGACACCCCGACCGCGCCGAGGAGCTGGGACGGCTTCCCCACGTCGAGCTCTTCCGGGGCGACGTCACCGAGGCCGACGAACTCGACGAAGCGATGGAGGGCGTCACGGCCGTCATCCACCTGGTCGGGATCATCGCCCCGACGCGCGAGCAGGACTTCGATACGGTCCACGTCGGCGGGACGAGGGCCGTGCTCGAAGCGGCCGCGCGCGCGGGCGTGCCGCGCTACGTCCACATGAGCGCGCTAGGCGCCCCCGAGGCGCACGACGCGACGGATTACTTCCGCACCAAGTGGGAAGCTGAGGGGGTGGTCCGGGAGAGCGGGCTGTCGGCGACGATCTTCCGCCCCTCGATCGTCTTCGGCCAGGACTCGGACCTCTTCCGGCCGCTCGCCCGCGCCGTCCGCTACAGCCCGGCGATCCCGCTCCCCGGTGGCGGCCGGCAGCGGCTCCAGACGGTCTGGGTCGGCGACGTCGCCGAGTGCTTCCTCCAGGCGGCGCGCATGGAGCGCTCGCCCGAACCCGCGTACGAAGTAGCCGGCCCCGAGATCCTCGAGCTGCGGGACATCGTCGCCGCGCTCGCCGAGGCGATGGGGCGGCGGCGGCCGGCGATCGTGCCGCTTCCGACCGGGCCGCTCGAGGCGCTGGCGGGCCTGGCCGAGAAGGCGCTCCCCAACCCCCCGGTGACCGCCGATCAGCTGCGGATGCTCGAGATCGGGAGCGTGGCGTCCCCCGAGTCCGTGCGGGCGCTGCGGCGCGACTTCGAGATCGAGCACGCGCGACTCGCCGACAAGGCGCCCGGATGGTTCGAATGAACCGTCGGCGTCGTTCGCCTCTCTCCGTTGCGTGATCCGTTCGCCAACGGAACGGCGGGCGGGCATATTTACCTGTCGATGCCGCGCACCGCGAATCCCGTACGGGCGGCCCTCATCGCGGGGTGCCTCCTCGCCGCCGCGGCCCTCTTCGCCGGTCCCCTCCGCGCCCAGATCGCGGCCGGGGCCCCGAGTGGAGGGCTGGCGGACGCGGGCTCGCCGTTCCCCAGCGTCGAGGAGCTGAACGCGCACGTCGCCCACCTGGCGTCGGACGCGCTTGCCGGCCGGCGCGCGGGAACGCCCGGCGCCGAGCGCGCCGCGCGCTACATAGTCCAGTCACTCAGCGACGCCGGCCTCGAGCCGGCACCCGGCTATCCGACGTATCTCCAGAGCTTGGAGTTCCCCATCGGCGTAGAGCTCGGTCCCGAGAACCGGCTCGTCGTCCAGCACGGCAGCCGGATCGGCTCGAGCTTCCAGCCGGGCCGCGACTTCCTGCCGCTCGCCGGGTCGGTCGCCGACCGCATCGTCCAGCCGGTCGTGTTCGCCGGATACGGCATCTCCGCCCCGACGATCGGGTGGGACGACTACGAGGGGATCGACGTCGAGGGGAAGATCGTGCTCGTGCTCAGGCTCTCGCCCGAGGGCGACAAACCCGCGAGCCGCTTCGGCCGCTACATCTCCGACCGCTACAAGGCCGCCAACGCGCGCGCGCACGGCGCCCGGGCGATCCTGCTGGTCAACGGCCCGGCGACCGAGGAGATCGACAAGCTGATCCCCTTCTCCGTCGACGAGGAGCCCGGCACGCTGGGGATCGTCGCCCTGTCGGTCACCCAGGCGGTCGCGCGCCGGATCGTGGCGGTCGCGGGCGAGGATCTCTCGATGTGGCAGCATCTGATCAATCGCGAGAGCGAGCCACGCAGCCGCCCGATCGAGAACGCGGTCGTCAACCTGCGCGCCGACCTCCGCCCGCGGCTCCGTACGACCCACAACGTGATCGGCGTCGTGCCGGGGCGCGATCCCGAGCTGGCGCGCCAGGTCGTGGTCGTCGGCGCGCACTACGACGGGCTCGGGCTCGGCGGTCCCGGCTCGCTCGACCCGGTGCCCGGCGACGTCCACAACGGCGCCGACGACAACGCCAGCGGCGTCTCGGCCCTGATCGAGCTCGCGCAGTACTTCGCCCATCCCGCCAATCGTCCGGACCGCACGGTGGCGTTCGTCGCGTTCGGCGCCGAGGAGGAGGGGATGCTGGGCTCGGCGTATTTCGTCTCCAACCCGCCGTGGCCGATCACCGACGTCACCGCCATGATCAACATGGACATGATCGGCAGGCTGGGCGAAGAGCTGACTGTCTACGGCGTCGGATCGTCGGAGGGATGGCACGAGATCCTCGAGCGCGCGAACGCGGAGGTCGGCGCCCCGATCGTCGAGATGGACGAGGGATACGGACCGTCCGATCACGTCGCCTTCTACCTCCGGCAAATCCCCGTGCTCGCCTTCTTCACGGGCGTCCACGAGGACTACCATCGCGCGAGCGACGACCTCGAGCGCCTGAACATGGAAGGGTTGCATTCGGTCTCGCGCGTCGTCCGCGCGGTGGTCGCCGAGCTGGCGGAGCGGCCAAGGCGGCTCGCCTTCGACCCGCGCCAGTTCCAGCCGCGGGAGATCGACGAGCCGGTCGAGGAGGAAGAGTCCGAGGTCTCGCCGCCGCTCAAGATCGGGGTGGTGCCCGGGCCGGCCGACGGGATGGCCGGGGTCCCCATCGACGCGCTGGTCGAGGAATCGCCCGGCGTGCGCGCGGGCGTCAGGGCCGGTGACCGCGTGATGCAAGTCGGCGCGCGCCGGACCGAGACGATCTACGACTACGTCCAGGCCCTGCGCGAGGTGCCGCGCGATGCACCATGGCGGATGGTCGTCCTGCGCGATGGAGCCGAGGTGACGCTGACGTTCGAGGCGGTGGAAGCGCCGTGAGGGGTGCGGCGATCCTCGGCATGGTGCTCGTCGCCGCGTGCGCGGGCGGGCGCGCGACGGGCGGGGGTGCAGGCGGCGGCTCGGGGGATCCGCGACCGGCGATCGAGCGCGTCCTGACCGAACAGGCCGCGGCCTGGAACCGCGGCGACCTCGAGGCGTTCATGGACGGGTACTGGCGGAGTCCGGAGCTCGTCTTCACGTCGGGAGGGAACGTCCAGCGCGGCTGGCAGACGACGCTCGATCGCTACGTGGCGAGCTACGGAACGTCGCCCGAGACGATGGGCCGGTTGACCTTCACGGACCTCGAGATCCATCCCCTCGGCGACGGCGGCGCCTGGGCGCTCGGAAGGTGGGGACTGGAGTACGACGGCGGCGAGTCGCCGGGCGGCATCTTCACGCTGGTGTTCCGCGAGATCGACGGCCGCTGGCTGATCGTCCACGACCACACGAGCTCCGACCCGGAGTGATCCTCCCCGGTCGCACGCCCGAACATGATCCGAACACGCGCGGTTGCACCCCTCATAGCGCCATGCGCTATATTCGCGGCTTCGCTCGCTCGCCTACACTGGGGTTCGACAACCCGGGAACTGTATCCATGGAGCAGATCGAGATGCGCAAGTTCACCACGATTTTGAGCACGATCCTGGTCGCCGGCCTCTGGGCCTGCGGCGGGCAGAACGGCGAAGAGGGCATGGAGGCGGACACGACCGCCATGGACACCACCGCGATGGCCGAGCCGGAGATGGGCGGCGCGATGAGCACTCCCGAGTGGATGACCGTGGACGCCACCGCCATGACGGTGACGATGGACATCCAGGCGGGCGGCAGCGACGTCAACAACTACTGGAATTACAACGGCCTCTACGCCGGGCACGGCTCGATCAGCGTCCCGCAGGGCTACTCGGTGACGATCAACTTCACGAACGCCGATCCCACCCAGCCGCACAGCCTCGGCATCGACGAGGCCCAGGAGAGCTGGCCGGCGACGTTCGACGCCCCGGAGCCCGCGTTCGCGGGCGCGATCACGCCTGATCCCACGGTCGGCACCGCCCCGGGCGGCACCGCCACGCTGACGTTCACGACCGACGCGGCTGGCGACTACTCGATGGTGTGCTACGTCCCGGGCCACGCGGTGGCGGGGATGCACATCCCGTTCACGGTGACCGACAGCGGCACGCCGGGCGCCAGCACGATGTAATCGGATCCTCCGGCTCCGCCCCGAATCAAGGGGCGCGCGAGGGGGCGGACTTCGGTCCGCCCCTTCGTCGTTCGAGCTCCCCTGTTCGATCGCGCGGAACGGCGCCGAACGGTTATACTGCTTGTATGGTCGTCGATCCCATCGACCATCGGCTGTCGGAGATCGAGCAGCGACTCGCCGCGCTGGAATCGCTCCTGGGCCGCCAGGTACAGGCCGCGCCGGCCGGGCGGCCACCGATCGTGGCGGTTTCCTCTGCCGTTCGGGAGGGGTCGCCCAGGACGGAGTCGCGAGTTCGGGTTGGGATCTCCGCCTCGACGATCCTGGGCTGGGCGGGGGCCGCCGCGCTGCTGCTCGCCGCCGCGTACTTCGTTCGTCTCGCGATCGTCGAAGGCTGGCTCACCCCCTGGATTCAGGTCGCCATCGCGGCGATCGCCGGCATCGCGATGATCGGCGGTGCGTTCGCGCTGCGTCCCCGCGACATCCGCTACTCGAGCCTGCTGGGCGCTGGTGGAATCGCGGTCCTCTATGTCGCGGTCTACGGCGCGCACGTGTACCACGGCCTGATCGGTCCCTGGCCCGCCATCGTGGCGGCGAGCGCTGTGGCCGCTTTCTCCCTCGTCCTCCACGCGCTCTTTCGGCAGCCCGTCTACGTCGCGTTCGCGCTGGTCGGGACGTACCTGACGCCGGCGCTCCTGCCTCGAGGCTCGATCCAGGAGCTCGCCATCTACCTGGGAATCTGGAACGTCGCATACGGCGCCTATGCGGTCTGGCAGAAGAGCCGCGGCCTGTACCTGGCGGCAGCCTACGCCTTCGTCCTCGTGTTCGCGTGGGGCTGGGAGCGCGAAGTGCACGCGACCGTCGACGCGGCCATCGATGCACGACTCCTGCAGCTCGACTTCCATGCCGTCCCGCGCTGGTTCGCGGCCGCGTTTCTCTGGTTCCAGGCATGTGTGTTCGTCGTCGCCGCCGTTCTGGTGTCGTCGCGGGCCCGACAGGCGCTGACACAGCCGCTCGCCTGGGCACACCTGCCGGCGCTTCTCTTCTTCTACGGTCTGCAAAACGAAATCCTGGGAGGCGCGTACCCCGGCATCGGGCAGACCGAGCATCCGGACATCGCGCCCTTGGCGGGGATCGCGCTCGCGTTAGCGGTCTACGCCGGTTGGGCGGTGGGACGAGCCGCGCTCGAGGAAGTCCCGCGCGCGAGCCTCCAGGTCGCGCACGCCTTCGCCGCGATCGTCTTCGTTCACGCGGTCTACTCGGAGCTCGTGCCGCCGGGGTGGCGGCCGTTGGTCGCCTTCGTGGTCGCGGCGGCGATCACCTTCCGGCCCTCGATGCACCGTGCGCGCGAGTGGCCCATCCTGGCGATGGGAGCGTTCCTGTTCCTGATCGGCTATGTCGGCGTCGCGTTTCCCTACACGATGCCCGACGATGTTGCAGTGGTAGGCCGCTCCGCCCTCTTCCTCGGCTACCCGACCCTGCTGTACGTCCTGTACTTCGAATCCCGAGGCACGGGCGAGCAGGAGCAGGCGAATGTCACATGGCGCTGGCTTCTACTGGGCCTGGCGCACACGATGTCGCTCGCCGCGACCGGATGGCTGGTCGAACAGTGGCTGGGGAGTCCCGATACGACGCTCGAGCGGCTGTGGCTCTCCTGCGCCTGGGCGGCGATCGGCCTGGCCTGGCTCCTGTATGCCACTGCCAGCGACGATCGGACGCTCGCCCGATCCACGCTCGGCATCTTCGCGGCGTTCGGGCTCAAGGTCGTCTTCTCCGATCTCGATAGCGCCGAGCCGCTCGTCCGAGTCGGAATCCTCGTCGTGCTTGGCCTCACGCTGTATGCGGGTGGCTGGATCTACCGCCGCGTGATCAGTCCCGCCGGTCGAGTTCCCTCCTAGACGCCGCCGAGGCGTTTCACTCGAACACGATCGTCACCC
This sequence comes from Gemmatimonadota bacterium, assembly GCA_035687725.1. Lineage (GTDB taxonomy): Bacteria > Gemmatimonadota > Gemmatimonadetes > JACCXV01 > JAHWKZ01 > JAICNR01. The sequence goes on along the minus strand of DASRVB010000121.1, from coordinate 5,858 downwards.
GGAAGGGCTCGCTTTCGTTGCCTGCCGCGTCGATCAGAACGAAGTCGACGATCACGGTCCCGGTCTGGCAACTCGCAGGAGGCGTCTCGCTGCATCCCACCGTGAGCGTGAACGAACCCGAAGTTCCGATCGCGAGATCGTCGATGGGGAACTCGCCCGGTACGAGCGCATTCTGAGGATCGGAGATCTCGATCACGCGGAAGACGGCCACATCGCCTTCCGGATCAGCGAATGCGACGTCGAAGGGCGTCTCCGTTCCGCCCGCCGTCGAGGCGTGAATCGGGTTGGGAGTAACCGACGTGATCAGGGGCGCCGAGCCGGCCGGGTCGACGGCGGCGAAGGGACTGAAGGCGCTGATCCTCCCGCCGATCGCTCCCGGCGCCGCGGGCGATAGACTGCCGGAGGCGCCGTCGCAGTCGAGGAACGGGGCGTCGGCGAGCGGCAGGATCTCGACCGTCAGCGGATCGTCCGGATCGGGGTGCGCGATTCGGAGCCGCGCCGCCACTTCGGGCGTGGGCGCGAAGGGGTCCGGCGGATCGACCACACAGATGCCGACGACGCCCTCCTGCGCCAGCGTGGAGATCGGCGGGAACGTCTCGATCTGGTAGAAGCGCGGATACTGGTCGAAGCCAGTGGGAAGCGGCCCGTCGTGGTCCTCGGGATCGCCCGTCGCGGGGATCGGCACGATCGTGATCAGGGTGCTGCCGGGGAGCGCGCCGGCCGGCAATTGGAGGCCCCCGTTCCCGTCGCCGGTCACGACCGTGCCTCCCGATGCGTCGAGGACGGCCAGCGCGCCCGACTCGCCGAAGGCCTCGTCGGGAATCGGCGGGATCGCGAGCCCGGCTTCGTCCGCCACGTCGTCGGCGAGGTTCACGAGCGCGTCCTCGATCGTCGGAGGCGCGGCGCCGTTGGGATCGAGGAGCGTGCCCGCCTCGGCCTGGTCCGCGCTGAATGCCACGAAGCCGACGAACGCCGATTGCGCCACTGCGGTCTGGCCCGCGTCCGCGCTCTCCAGCACGTCCTCCACGTGGATCGTCGCCGATTCGTTCAAGTTGCCGGTCGGAAAGAGCGCGTCGATCTGGGCCTGGATCGCGGCCGGGATGATCGAGTCCTCGGGCGGGATCGGGCCGTTGCCGCCATCGCTGGAGCAGGCGGCGAGCGCGGTAACGAGACAAACCGCGACGATTGCCGGCGCGCCGCCGCGCCGAACGAGGGGGCGGGACGGGGCCATGGCAGCAGTCTCCTTGACGGGGGAGGACCGGCGGACTGGAATCAGAATAGATAGATAGCAAGAGATGCCCACTCCCGTCGAGACGCTCGAGGGTCCCGATATCTGCGGCCACTCCGGCCAACCGGAGAGGCTTGGGAAGACCCACACCGACCATACTGCCGCCTCCCGACTTTACCCTGAATGGCGTATGTCCTTGATGGACAGGGTCTTCTGCGAAGAGATATCATCGTTGCGCTCGCTTCCGCGGCAGAATCGCGCCGCGCACAGATCACACCACAAAGGAGTTCTCATGATATCAGCCACCAACCGGTGGAAGACGCTCGCCGTCGTGACGGTGCTGGCATTCGGACTAGGAGGCTGCAGCCAGGACGGCTCGATCCCTGTGCAGCCCGACGATTCCGGCAGCCTGGGCCCGGCGGCCGGCAAGGGCAAAGGCGAAAGCGGCGGCTCACAGGTTCTCGACCCCGCCGCCGTGATCGTCTCGACGAACGCCGCTCTCGCGGCTGAGGACGCTCCTTACCGCCTGTCGATGATCGAGACGATCACGGACAACCCGGACGAGGCGGGGATCACCGTCGTCTGGAAGAACGTGGGGAACAAGCAGCTGGCGCACGATTTCGTCCCCGGCGATCCGCGCCGCGGCGTGGCCGGCGGCGGATGGTCGAATGACCCGAACGTGATCACGTTCGCGGTCGACCCCTTCGACGGCGTCACGTACAACGGCGTGCCGGCATCCACGACGACCGCGGAGATCCTCGACGCCGTCGGAACCTGGGACGCCGTGAGCTGCTCCGATCCGGGCCTGGATCAGGTGGCTTCGCCCGTCGATCTCGGCGTCGTCGCCTTTCTGAGCAATCTCGGCGGCAGCCCGTTCGTCGTGGCCGACATCCAATTCGGCGGCTGGCAGGAAGTGGAGTATGCCGGCGGCACGATCGCGGCGACCCACACGTTCATCTGGATCGACGATGAGGGAAACCCGACCGACATCGATGGGAACGGGGCGATCGACGTCGCGTTTCGCGAGATCTTCTTCGATGCGGTTTGTCAGGCCTGCGTGCCGGTGACCTTCTGGAACTGGGAGATCGACGACGGGATCGACGAGCCGGGGCGCGAGATCGACATCGAGTCGATCACCCTCCACGAGTCCGGGCATGGCCTGAGCCAGGCCCACTTCGGCACCGGGTTCGTCCGGTTCGATGGGGTTCTGTACGAAACGTCGGACGCGGTGATGGCCGCCGCCTATGCCGGTCCGCGGATCGATCTCGCCGGAGCCGACAACGGCGGGCATTGCAGCAACTGGTCGAGCTGGCCGGGTATCTGAGATCCAGCTCCAGCACGCGAGGCCCTGCGCCTCGCATCGAGATGCGGCCCGCCTTCACCGGCGGGCCGCTCTCGTTCAAGGATGAGACCCACCGATCCTTTAGCCCGACCGCGCCGCCACGCTGAGGCAGGTCGCGACGTTGGCCGCTGCATGGACGAGCCAGGGGCCGAGGATCGATTCGGATCGGATCCGCGCCCAGCCCAGGAAGAGCGCGGTCCCGAAGACGATCGGCAGGAGCCCCCACATCTCGGGCATCATGGTGAGAACCAGGAGGTGCGGCAGGAGGAAGACGAGCGCCTGGAGGAGGTTCGCCCAGACGAGCGGCAGCCGGCGTCCGAGGCTCCCCGCGACGAGCCCGCGGAAGAGGAGCTCCTCGGCGAAGCCGGTCTTCACGACGCCGTAGAGGAGCGCCATCGCGACCGAAGTCTCGGTGATCCCGAGCCCCACGAAGTCCCGCTGGGGCGAACCCTCGCGTGTGAACACCTCGATCGGCGGCGACCAGGCAAGGAGAACGGCGACCGAGAGCGCGGCGAAGGCCGCGGAGTACGCGATGTACTTCGGCTCGCCGAGCTGGAGCCCCGCACGCCGCGCCACCTCTCCGAGTCCGCGCTTGTGCCGGAGCCAGTGCCAGAGGAAATAAGCGGCGAACGGAATCCCGCCTAGGAGAAGGACGTGAGTACGGCGGAGAAGGCGGCGTTCGCGAGCACGCGCCCTGGGTAACGCGACTCCGAACTGCGTCAAGGTCGACTCGTTCGGGTGGTGCGGGGCGTTTCCGCGGAGACGATAGGAATGACCATGTTCGGATGCATGTTTCCGCGGAGACGGCGCCTTCCGTGCTACCGTCGCAGGGCTTCGGACGACTCGCCTCGCCTGATCCCCGTCAGGAATGATTCCCGAATCTTGACTGAATCACTCCGGATTGATACTCTCTCTCAACGATGCGGTTCACGACCCAGGCCGAGTACGGGCTGATCTGCACCCTCCACCTGGCGCGCTTCGGCGCCGAGGGGCCGGTCGCCGCCCGCGAGATGGCGGAGAAGGAGGACCTTCCCGCCGATTACACCGAGAAGATCCTGCGGCGGCTCCGGCAGGCGGGGATCGTGAATTCGGTGCGCGGGGTGAGCGGAGGCTTCGAGCTGGCCCGCGACCCGCGCGAGATCTCGGTCAAGGACGTGATCGAGGCGACCGAGGGCTCGACCTTCGAGATCAACTGCCGGCAGCACCCGGTCGGCGCGGAGCGCTGCGACACGTCGCACGACTGCTCGATCCGGCCGGTCTGGTACGCGCTCCGGACGAAGATCGACGCGCTCCTCGACCAGATCCGGATCAGCGACCTGCTCGAGGGCGGCGAAATCGGCGTCGCCGAGCTGATCGACATCACATGGGACTCCCCGGCCGCGGCTGGGCGCATAGGAACCGCCGCCGGACACGCGGCGATCGAAACGGAGAGGAACGGATGACCCAGAAGCGACCCCTGCTCGTGATCGAGAACCTCCACGCGCGCGTGGCCGAGACCGGCGACGAGATCCTCCGCGGCGTCGACCTGACGATCCGCGAGGGTGAGCTCCACGCGCTCATGGGACCCAACGGGAGTGGCAAGTCGACGCTCGCCAAGGTGCTGACCGGCCATCCCGCGTACGAGGTGACAGAGGGCCGCATCCAGTTCCGCGGCGAGGACCTGCTCGAGCTCGAGGTCGACGAGCGCGCCCGCCAGGGCCTGTTCCTCGCCTTCCAGTACCCGAGCGAGATCCCGGGCGTCACGATCGCCCAGTTCCTGCGCCAGGCGAAGATCGCGCGGACCGGCGCGGAGATCGGCGTGTTCGACTTCTACGACGATCTGAAGAAGTCGATGGACCTGCTTCAGGTCGACGAGAAGTTCGCCGAGCGCTACGTCAACGAGGGGTTCAGCGGCGGCGAGAAGAAGCGCAACGAGATCCTGCAGATGGCGATGCTGACCCCGTCGCTGGCGCTCCTCGACGAGACCGACAGCGGGCTCGACATCGACGCGCTCAAGATCGTCTCGGAGGGGGTCAACCGGCTCCACCGGGAACTCGGCGACATGGGCGTCCTCATCATCACGCACTACCAGAGGATCCTGAACTACATCACCCCCGACTTCGTGCACGTCATGGTGGCGGGCCGCATCGTCCGATCGGGCGGCAAGGAGCTCGCGCACCAGCTCGAGGCCGAGGGATACGACGCGATCCGCGGCGAGCTCGCGACCGCGTAGAGGGAGGCGAAGACCATGCCCATCGATACCAACGTCACGGCGCTGAACCTGGACGACTACAAGTACGGGTTCAAGGACCCAGACAACTACGTCTTCAAGTCCGAGAAGGGGCTCTCGAAGAAGGTCGTCGAGATGATCTCGTCGATGAAGGAAGAGCCCGAGTGGATGCTCAAGTTCCGGCTGAAGGCGCTCGAGATCTACGAGAAGAAGCCGGTCCCCACGTGGGGCGCGGATCTCTCGGGGCTGAACATGGACGAGATCTACTTCTACGTGAAGCCGTCGGAGAAGGAAGGCCGCTCGTGGGAGGACGTCCCCGAGGACATCAAGCGCACGTTCGACAGGCTGGGGATCCCCGAGGCCGAGCGCAAGTCGCTGGCCGGCGTCGGCGCCCAGTACGAGTCCGAGATGGTGTACCACAAGATCAAGGACGAGCTGGCCGACCAGGGCGTGATCTTCGACTCGATCGAGGACGGCCTCAAGAACCACCCGGATCTCTTCCGGCAGTACTTCGCGACCGTGATCCCGCCGCACGACAACAAGTACGCCGCTTTGAACTCTGCCGTGTGGTCGGGCGGGTCGTTCATTTACGTGCCGAAGGGGGTCGAGGTCGATATCCCGCTCCAGGCGTACTTCCGGGTGAACTCGGAGAACCTGGGCCAGTTCGAGCGCACGCTGATCATCGCCGACGAGGGCGCCAAGCTCCACTACATCGAGGGCTGCACCGCGCCGACGTACTCGACCGACTCGTTCCATTCCGGCGTGATCGAGATCATCGTGAACAAGGGCGCGAACGTGCGCTACACGACGATCCAGAACTGGTCGAACAACATGTACAACCTGGTCACCCAGCGGGCGCGGGTGGCCGAGGACGCGCGGATGGCGTGGCTGGACGGAAACCTCGGCTCCAAGGTCACGATGAAGTACCCGTCGTGCTATCTGATGGAGCCGGGCGCGTCGGGCGAGATCATGTCGATCGCGTACGCGGGGCCCGGCCAGCACCAGGACGCCGGCGGCAAGATGGTCCACGCCGCGCCGCACACGACGAGCGAGATCGTGTCGAAGTCGATCTCCAAGGG
>DASRVB010000120.1:0-6222 GCA_035687725.1 Gemmatimonadota bacterium | reverse complement strand
GCACTTCCGTGCGCGCGAACGGCCAGGGATGGACCGTTCCTTCGACCCGTGGCGGATCGTCGGTGGCGGTCATGCGCCGGTAGCGAAACGTCGTCGTGCGCTCGCCGTACTCGGCGCACGTCTCGCGGCTCTCCCAGTCGTCCCACGCCTCGCAGAGGGCGAGCGACAGGGCGTCCAGGAGCTGCAGCCAGTCGAAGTTCGCTTCGAGGACGTGCGGGTGGAGGGCCTCCCGCCCGACGAGCGGCCAAGCGCGGGACAGGAGCTCGGCCCGGTGGCCGACCTGGGCCGTCACCCACACGCGCGCCGCCGGCGCTTCCGATCCCGCGTGGAACGAGGCGAAGTGGCGGCTGACGAGCCAGCCCGCGTACGGGTCCTCGGCGCCGACGAGCGCGACGGAGCGCTCCGCGACCTCGAGCGCGTTGGTGTCAGGATACGTGCGGTAGGTGTGCGGGAGCCCCGTCGCCGGATTCCACACCGGCTCGCGATCGAACTCCGCCCAGCCGGCATCGTGACGCGCGATCGCGAGCTCGACCGGCGCGCGGGGCGCGAGGGGCGGCACCCTCCCGCCCCATGCGCGCGCGAGCACCCCCGAGAGCGCCGCGTGGTCGAGCTGTCGGATGCAGAGGAAACCGTCCGGAAGCGGACGGACGATCACGCGCCTTCGGCGGAGAGCACGAGCGTGACGCCCGACGCGCCGGGCGCGGTCTCGCTGCGAGCGGAGAGGTCGCCGGGCTCTTCGGTCATCGCGTTGCCGTCGCCGTCGAGCCGGGCCTCGAGCGTCACGCGCTCCGGGAAGACGCCGCTCGCGACCATCGCGTCCTGAGGACCGATCGCGAACGCGAGCGGGAAGGTCGGCGAGGGGATCCGCTGGACGGCGAGCGGCGGTCCGCCGGTCGCACCGGCCGGCCGCACGAAGAGGAACAGGACCCCGCCGCCTGCGCCCGTCGGCGCATCGATCGTACCGGCGATTGTCTGCGCCGGATCGGCGGACGGTTCCGGTGCGCTCATGGGCGCACCCTGCGGTGCGGCGCTCCCCGCCGGCGCGCCCATCGGCACGGCTACGAGGGGCCGCTCGCGCTCCTCTCGCGCGAACTCCTCCTCGGTCGTCACGCGCTGGGAGCACGCGGCGGCGACCATCACGATTGCGACGCACACTGCGATCCGCATGCATCGGAAGCTAGAGTGGCCGCGCGGCTCTTACCACCGATACTATCACGACGTGCTCACCGATCGCGCTCTCGTCGGGCTCCAGGAGGCCACGCACAAGGGTCGCGTGCTGACCGCGCGCGAGGACCTCCTGACCTACGCGTCCGACGCGACCCCGCTGCTGCGCCAGACCCCCGCCGCGATCGTGATCCCCGCAGACGCCGAAGAAGTCGCCGCCATCCTCGCTCTCGCGAACGAGGAGGGCTTCGCGGTCGTCCCGCGCGGAGCGGGCACGGGTCTGTCGGGCGGCGCCGTGCCCACCGAGTCCAGCGTGGTGCTGCTGTTCCCGTCGTGGAATCGCATCCAGGAGATCGACGTGGCCAACGCCACCGCGTGGGTCGAACCTGGCGTCGTCACCGCCGATCTCCACGCGGCGGTCGAAGCCGAGGGCCTCTTCTACCCACCCGATCCGGGCTCGATGCGCGTCTGCACGATCGGAGGGAACGTCGCCGAGAATGCGGGCGGCCTGCGCGGTCTCAAATACGGCGTGACGAAGGACTACGTGCAGGGCCTCGAAGCGGTTCTGCCGACCGGCGAGTGGGTGCGGCTCGGCGGCAAGGCCGTCAAGGACGTGGCGGGGTACGGGCTCAAGGACCTGCTCGTCGGGAGCGAGGGCACGCTCGCCGTCTTCACGCGCGTGCTCGTTCGGCTCGTTCCCAAGCCGGTCCGTACGCGGACGCTCCTCGCCGGCTTCGGCTCGCTTGCGGCGGCCGGCGAGGCCGTGGCCACGATCCTGGCGGAGCGAATCGTCCCGTGCACGCTCGAGATCCTGGATGCCGTGACGATCGGCGCGGTCGAGGCCTTCGGAAATCTCGGACTCCCCCAGGGACTCGAGGCGCTCCTCCTAATCGAGGTCGACGGCCACCCGGCCGCGGTCGAGGACGAGTCCCACGCCGTCGGCGCCATCTGCCGCCGGCTCGGCGCGCGGCGAGTGCGGCGCGCGACCAGCGAGGAGGAGGCCGAGGACCTGCGGAGCGCGCGGCGCGCGGCGTTCAGCGCGCTCGCCCGGCTCGGGCCGACGGCGATCCTCGAGGACGCGACCGTGCCCCGCTCGGCCGTCCCCGAGATGCTGGTCCGGATCCGCGAGATCGCCGACCGCCACGGAGCGACGTTCGGGGTGTTCGGCCACGCGGGCGACGGGAACCTCCATCCGACCTGTCTCACCGACGTGCGCGACCGGAACGCCATCCTGCGCGCGGAGGCCGCCTTCGAGGAGATCTTCGCGGCCGCGATCGCCCTCGGCGGCACGATCACGGGCGAGCACGGCGTGGGGCTCGCCAAGCGCCGGTTCCTGGCTCGACAGGTCGGCGATGCGTCGGTCCGCTTCATGCGCCAGATCAAGGCCGTGCTCGATCCCCATCACGTGCTGAACCCCGGCAAGGTTTTCGAGCCCGGCCCGCGCTGCGAGCATCCGCCGCTCGGCCACCCGCGCTACGCGGAGGCGCTGGCCTGAACGCCTCCGCCCCGCCCATGCCCGACGCGGCAGCCGCGTCCGTCCATCACACCGCCGCCTCACCGGCCTTCGACGTGGACGGCGACCGGCTCGCGCGCTGCATCCAGTGCGGGCTCTGCCTGCCATCCTGTCCCACGTTCGCGATGACTCCGCTCGAGCGCGCCAATCCGCGCGGCCGGATCGGGCTCATGCGCGCGGTGACCCGCGGAGAGATGGCGATGGACGACCCCGCCTTCGCCGAGGCGATGTACTACTGCGTCGGATGCCGGGCGTGCGAGACCGCCTGCCCCGCCGGGGTCGAGTTCGGGCTCCTGCTCGAGGACGCGCGCGCCGCGGTCGAGACCGCCGGGGCCGTCGGTCGTCCGGCCGCGTTTCCGCGCGACCTCCTCCTCGAGGCCCTCGCGCGTCCGGGACGGCTGCGGATGGGCGCGCGGCTCCTGCGCCTGTACCAGCGGACCCTGGGTCGCATGCACTGGTGGTCTAGGCGCCTCGAGCGCTGGCGGCCCGACATCGCGCGATTCCTCTCGCTCGCTCCGCCCGTCCCGCGCCAGTCACGCGGGCGGCGTATCCCGGCCGAGCTCGCGCCCGCCGACGTCGCGGGCGAGTCGGCCCCGCGGGCGCGCGGCACGGTCGCGCTCCATCCCGGCTGCGTGCAGGCGATCCTGTTCCCCGAGGTCAACGCCGACTCGGCACAGGTGCTCGCCTACAACGGATGGCGGGTCGTGTCGCCGGAGGGATTCCGGTGCTGCGGGGCGCTCCATGCCCATCAGGGGCGACGCGAGGACGCGCGCGCCCAGGCGCGCGCCAACGTGGCGGCGTTCGAGGAGTCGGGCGCGGAGACGCTGGTGTCGAACGCGGCCGGGTGCGGCGCCTTCCTGGAAGAGTACCGCGAGCTGTTCCGGGACGACCCCGAGTGGGCGGACCGCGCGACGGACTTCTCCGCGCGCGTCGTCGACGTGACGGAGCATCTGGTCGGCGAAGGGCTGCGGCGGCCGGTCCGCTCCTTCGGCATCCGGGTGACGTACGACGACCCTTGCCACCTGATCCACGGCCAGCGCGTCGCGCGCGCCCCCCGGCTCGCGCTGGCCGCGATCCCGGATCTCGACGTGGTGCCGCTCGCCGAGTCGACCTGGTGCTGCGGCTCGGCGGGGATCTACAACCTGACCCACCCCGAGGCGGCGGACCAACTCGGCCGGCGCAAGATCGATCGTATCGTGGAGACGGGCGCCGAGATGGTGGTCACCGGAAACCCGGGCTGCATGGTGCAGATCGCGGCCGGCCTGCGCGCGATCGGCTCGCCGGTCCGCGTCGTCCATCCGGTGTCGCTCTTGCGAGCCGCGTACGAGCTGCCGGCGCTCGTACTGCACTGAGCAAGTCTCTTCGGCAACGGCAGGCCCTTTGCATACCTACGAATGGCAGGCTAGGTTACATGTAACCACCCCCAGCGGGATCGTACCCCAGCGGAGTTCGAGCATGTCCGAGTCCGGTTCGTCGAGGTCGTCGAGAGACAAGGTGAGAGCGCACCGGGACCGGCTCCGCCGCCAAGGGTTGCGACCCATCCAGATTTGGGTGCCCGACGTCCGGTCCAAAGAGTTCAGGGCGGAGGCCCATCGGCAATCCAGTTTGGCTGCGCGCAGCGAGGAAGCGCGGAGGGACCAGGAATTCATCGATTCCATCTCAGAACTCGGAGATGGATGAGACGTGGCGAGATATGGACGGTTTCCGGCGGGGCGGACTATGCCGGCAAACCCAGACCTGCCGTAGTGATCCAGGATGACGCTTTCGACGCCACATCCTCTCTGACGATCTGCGCTTTTACTACAGATCCTACGGAAGCTCCGCTCTTCCGCATTCCCATCCAACCGAACGAAATGAACGGCCTGCGTGTACCGAGCCGCCTGATGGTGGACAAATTGACCACCGTCCCAAAAGAAAAACTCGGGTCAAGCATCGGGCGGCTCGATGACGAGGACGTTCTGCGATTGAACCGGGCGATTCTGGTGTTCCTTGGATTGGCTGGGTCCTCCCGACCGATCCGCTGATACCGAGCAGCGCATCGGATGCGGAGATTTCACTGGACGAGGAGATTTCACACGCGGCCGTCTTCCTCCCCTTCCTTGGAAGCAAGCTCGGCGAGAACCACGCGCGCTCGATCGGCATGTTCGGCGGGGACGATGAGGCGCGCGCTTCCGATGCCCGGGTAGACGCCGCCCACATCGTCGGCCAGGACGGCGCCCGGGATTCCCTCGTCCTCGAGGATCCCGAGCGCCATCTCCGCCTCGTGCCGCCAGCGAAAGCGGGCGACCTCGACCGGGGCGCCCGCTTCGCGGCCGCCGGCCATCACGGGGTCTTTGTGCTCTCGATCCGCATGCTGAGGAACTCGTTGCCGTCCGGCCCCGGCATGTACATCTCCATCGTCGAGTGCGTCGCATCCGGCGATGTGATCACCTGGCGGACCGGCACGTCCCTGGCGCCGCTCATGAAGTCGTCGACCGTGGCGGTCATCGTCAACGTCTTCGTCGCGGGATCGTACGTTCCGCGGCTGATCATCGGGGCGGTGGAGAGGTTGTCCCGCCAGATCGATACGTACTCTTCCCGGAAGTTGTCGTAGCCCAGCAGGTTGTGGCCCTCGAAGGGCATCCCCCACATGGTGCCCGAGAACGTGTCCTCGAGCCAGCGGCCGTCCATCGACAGCTCGGAGGTCGAGGTGGCCGTCGACTCCATGGGCGGGGCGCCCGGTGCCATCCACATCGTCACCTTGTGCGTCCAGCTCCCGGCCATCTCGTTGAAGATCTGGTGGTGCTCGCCGGGATTCGAGAACCTGGCCCACGTCTCCATCATCTCGGGCGTCATCTCCTGGGCGCGCGCTCCCTGGGCAAACGCAAGCCCCGCGCCGGCGATAGCTACGATCGCGACGATCCGCGACTTCTTCATCCGTGTCCTCCATCGGTTCATTGTTTCGGGTGGCGCCTGCGGCCAACCGCGTTCAGCGCTCGCCCTCCTCGTACGAGACTGCGTCGCCGCGCCGGAGGACGATATCCACCGCGCGCTCGCGTGGATCGCCTCCGGGCGCCGACCCCACCATCACGTACAGCTTGTCGGAGTCCAGGTACTCGCTCACTTCCGGCTCCTCCATCGTGGACAGCGCGAAGATCTCCAGCGGCACGTCGCCGGTGTTGAGTATTGCATGCGCGCCTTCGGGGCCGGGCGGGCAGGCGAACGCGTCACCGGGATCGAGATCTCGCGTGCCGTCCTTGTCGCGAAGCTGTCCGTAGCCCCGTCGCACGTAGAAGAACTCCTCGTTCACGTGATGGAAATGGAAGGGGTACGGACGGCCGCCCGGCGCGATGCGGTAAACGCTGTAGCCGAGCTTACGCGCCCCGGCCGCGCGTGCGATGCGCTTGCGCTCGGAGCCGAACGGTCCGCGGCTCTGGGACTCCCAGGGCAGGTCGTCGACGCGGACGATACGGTGGTCGCGCTCCGAGGCCGAGTCCGGGGGCTCCTCCAGCGGCAGGTCGACCGGCTCGCCCTCGAAGTAGCCTGCGACTCCCTCGACGATCTTC
>DASRVB010000119.1:0-5064 GCA_035687725.1 Gemmatimonadota bacterium | reverse complement strand
CTCCGGGGGCCTCGGCCGGCGGCACCGCCCCCGCCTCGGCGAGGCCGATCTCCTGGGCCACCTCCAGCGCCGCGGCCGCGCCCGCCGAGCGCCCGACCAGCTGGAGCAGCGCCGCCTCGAGCGTCGGCTCCATCGCGATGTGCGTCCCGTACGTGGCGATCACCCGCGTGAGCTCGGGGAGCTGGCTCTGCTGGGCCTGGAGGAAGAGCGGCTCCACGTACAGGACGCTGTTCCCCATCGGGATGACCAGCAGATTCCCGCGGATCACGCTCGACCCCTTCTGGCTCCAGAGGGTGATCTGCTCGCTGATCACGGGATCCTGATCGATCCGGGCCTCGATCTGCATGGGGCCGTAGATCAGCCGGTCCTTGGGGAACTCGTAGATCACGCGCTGGCCGTAGTTTCCGGGATCGGACTTGGCGGCCAGGAGCGAGATCATGTTGTCGCGGCGGTTCGGCGTGAACGGCAGCACCAGCTGGAACGTGAGCTCCTCGTCGTCGGGGAGCTGCACGAGGACGTAGTACGGCGCCATCGTCTGCGGCTGACCCTGATAGATCTCGTTGGGGATGTTCCACAGGTCCTCGCGATTGTAGAACACCTTGGCGTCCTCCATGTGATAGGACCTGAGGGCCTCGGCCTGGATCGTGAACAGGTCTTCCGGATAGCGCATGTGCGCGCGCAGTCCCTCGGGCATGGAGTCTGCGGGCACGAAGAGCGCGGGGAAAACGGCGCGATATGCGGCCAGGATGGGATCCTCGGGATCCCATACGTAGAACGTCACGCTTCCGTGGTACGCATCGACGACGACCTTGACGCTGTTGCGGATGTAGTTGAGCCGGACGCGGTCGCCGAACGCCGCTACCGTCTCCGAATACGGATAGCGGTCGGACACCGTGTACGCGTCCTGCACCCACAGCAGGCGGCCGTCCAGCAGCACCAGGTACGCGTCGGCATCGTATTCCAGGAACGGAGCCAGACGGCGGATCCGCTCGTGGATCTGCCGGTTGAGCAAGAGCCGCGAGTCGGCGTCGATCGCATCGGTCAGGAGGAACTTGAGGGATCCCAGATACCAGCCGAAGAGGGCCTTTCTCCACCACGACTCGATCCTCAGCCCTCCGGTCCCCGCATACGAAGTGTAGATGTTCTGGTCGCCCTGCGGATAGTCGAACTCGTGCTCCTGCGTCGCCACGAGCGCGTAGTTGAACGTGCGCTCGCCGAAGTAGATCTCGGGCCGCGTCACGCGCAGCTCGTCGGCGAGGGTGTCCTGCGCAGTCGGCGGGATGTCGGAGAGGAAGAACTTCGGCAGCCCCTCGTTCGTCACCTCGTTCACCGGGCTCATTACGAGGCCGTATCCGTGGGTGAAGATCAGGTGCTGGTTCTGCCAGGTCTGGGACTGCGGCGGGAGCTCCTCGACGGCCATCTCGCGGGCCGACAGCATCACCTGGCGCGGTCCCTGGCCGAGATCGTAGCGGTCGACATCGGCGTCCTCGAACTCGTAGTAGAGCCGGATCTCCTGGAGCTGGCTGTAGGAGTCGAGCAGGAGCCGCCAATCCCAGAGGCGGATGTTCGACAGCGTCCTGTCGGCCTGGCTCAGCACTTCCGGGGACGGGCTCCCGGCCACGTCGAAGGGCCGCTCCTCGATGGAGGTGAGATCGAAGGCACGCCGCGTGTACGCGATGTTGCGAGCGATGTAGGGGGCTTCCTTGTTGATCTCGTTGGGCTCGACCTCGAACTGCTGCACCGCGCCCGGATACAGTCCCTTGAACACGATGGCGCCCAGGATCAGCGCGCCGAAAGCGGTCAGCGCGAGGCCGTATCGTCCCCGCACGACGTCGTAGACCGTCACGCCGAACCCGGCCAGCGATAGCGCCACCAGGACGCGATAGCCGAGCACCTGCGCGTGCGCGTCCGTGTACGAGGCGCCGTACACGATCCCGCGCGAGGAGAACAGGAGCTCGTACAGGTCGAGCCGGTAGCCCCAGGCCAGAACGAGGAACAGGAGCGCCAGATTGGCGACGACGTGACGCAGGGGCCCGGCGCGGAAGCGGATCCTGTTCTCCGAGATCTCCAGCCCGCCGCTCGTGACGTACAGCACTCCCAGGATGACGAGCGCCGCGACGAGCAGCAGGAACGCCAGGTTCTGCGCGAGCCTCAGGAGCGGCAGGGTGAAGACGTAGAACCCCACGTTCTTCGAGAACAGCGGCTCCACGAGGTCGAACGGCTGGCGCCTCGTCCAGACGAGTACGTCCAGCCAGTGTCCGCTGACGGCCGCGCTGAACAGGAACGCCAGGAATGCCGCCGCCGCGAGCGCGGTCAGCGTGAGCCACTTCCCGGGGATCTCCTCGTGGATCTCGATGTTCGAGATGCGGCGCCGGATCGACCCGAACGACGAGGCTGCGAGACGCAGATTGACGAAGAAGAACAGGAAGATGAAGGCGCCGACGACGAGCCGGACGACCAGCCGCGCCTTGAACGCCGTCCAGTACACGTCTTCGTATCCGAGCTCGCCGAACCAGAGGACGTCGACGATCGTGTCAACCACCGACCCCACCACGATCAGCGCCAGGAGGACCGCTCCCCCCAGGATGACCGCGAGCCTGCGGTTCAGCCGCCCCAAGGAATCTCTTCGATCCCGTGCTTCGCGAGGAATTCCTCCATCCGGCCCTTGATGGCGGCAAGCCCGGATTCGCTGTTCCCTTCCGCGCGCAGTACGACGACCGGCTGGGTGTTGGAGGCGCGCAGCAGCGCCCAGCCCTCGTCGAAGGAGATCCGGACCCCGTCGATCTCGACCGTGTCGTACCGCGCGCCGAACGTTTCCTTGGCCTCCTCCACGATCCTCCACTTCCTGTCCTCGGTGGTCTCGATCCGCACCTCGGGAGTGGATGGGTAGCTCGCGAGAGATCCCACGATCTCGGCCAGTGAGGATTCGGACTTCGATACGATCTCGCACAGCTTGCACGCTGCGTAGATGGCGTCGTCGAACCCCCAGTAGTCGTCGAAGAAGAACAGGTGGCCGCTCATCTCGCCGCCGAAGGGGATTCCCTCCTGTTTCATCTTCCGCTTGGCGTGGCTGTGCCCCGTCTTCCACATGAACGGCACGCCGCCGTGCGCGCGGATGTCCTCCTCGAGAGCCCGCGAGGACTTGACGTCGTAGAGGATCCGGGCGCCGGGCGTGCGCTCGAGCTGCTCCCGCGCGAAGACGGCCGTCAGCTGGTCGCCGCGGACGAGCCGCCCGGTGGCGTCGACGGCTCCGATCCGGTCGCAGTCGCCGTCCAACCCGATTCCCATCTCGGCACCGATCCCTACGACGCGCTCCTGCAGGTCGACGACGTACGCGTCCACCGTGGGATCCGGATGGTGATTGGGGAACGTGCCGTCGACCTCGTCGTAGAGTCGGTCGACGCTGGCTCCGATCCGCTCCAGCAGGTCGCCGGCGAACAGGGCGCCGCAAGCGTTCGCGGGATCGAGCACGATCCTCACTTCCCGGGCCAGCGTCACCTTGGATGTCACCATGTCGCAGTAGTCTTCGGTGACGGGACGCTCCTCCACCGATCCCGAGCCCGACGCGAAATCGTCGGCCTCGATCAGCTCCCGGACGCGCTGGATCTCCTCGCCCGATAGCGGGAGATCGCGGTACCCCAGCTTGAACCCGTTGTACTCGGGGGGATTGTGACTGCCGGTGATCATCACCCCACCGTCGGTGGCGAGACGGTGACAGGCAAAGTACTGGACGGGAGTCGGCACGAGACCCACGTCGAGGACGCGCGCGCCCGCCGCCACCATGCCATCGGTCAAGGCGTCCCGCAGGCGCTCGGACGACGGCCGCACGTCCCATCCGAGAGCGAGCGTGACGCTGTCGGAGCCGGTCTCCCGGCGCATGAAGGTCGCGAAGGCGCGGCCGAGCGAGCGCACGAGATCGTCGGACAGATCCTCGTCGACGAGCCCGCGAACGTCGTACTCGCGAAAGATCTGGGCGGGGGTCTTCATCGGCACGCGAAGGTAAGCCCGGCCCAGGCGGCCTACAACTTGAAGCGCCCCGGCGGCGCGCCGATCTTCGCAGCCGTGACCCCGCACATCGACGATCTCTCGCGCGCGCTGCTCACTTGGTTCGACAGCGCTCTCCGTGATCTGCCGTGGCGGCGGGACCGCGACCCGTATCGCGTCTGGATCTCGGAGATCATGCTTCAGCAGACGCGGGTCGAGACCGTGATTCCAAGGTTCGAGCGGTGGCTCGCGCGGTTCCCCACCCTCGAATCGCTCGCCGAGGCCGAGATCGACGAAGTGCTGGCCGAGTGGGAGGGTCTCGGCTACTACTCGCGCGCGCGCAACCTGCACGCGGCGGCGCGCATCGTGCGCGAGCGCCCCGGTGGCGGACTCCCCGACACGGTGGATGAGCTGCGCGAGCTGCCTGGTGTGGGCGAGTACACCGCCGGAGCGGTCGCCTCGATCGCCTTCGACCGGCCGGAGCCGGCGATCGACGTCAACGCCCGGCGCGTGCTGGCCCGGCTCTTCGACCTCGCCGATCCCCCGGCGACGGAGCTCCGGAAGCGGGCGCTCCCGCTCATCCCGCGCGGGCGCCCCGGGGACTTCAACCAGGCGCTGATCGAGCTGGGAGCGACCGTGTGCCTCGCGCGGTCGCCGCGCTGCGACGAATGCCCGCTCGAGGGGGCCTGCCTCGCCCGTCGCCGCGAAACCGTGGCCGAGCGCCCCGGCGGCTCCCGGCGACCGGCGGTCCCTTCCTTCGGGCTCGGCGTGGCGGTCGTCGTATCCCCGACGGGACGCGCGCTCATGGTCCGGCGCTCCGAACGCGGGATGCTGGGCGGCATGTGGGAGTTTCCGGCCCGCGTGGTCGAGCGAGGCGAGAGCGCGGGAGCGGCGGCGGAGCGGGCGGCGGCGGCGCTCCTCGACTCGGCGGTCCGCGTACGCCCCCTTGCCGAGGTTCCCCACGCATACTCGCACCGGCGCCACGTCTATCGCGCGTTCCTGTTCGACTCGGAGAGAGAGGCCGCGCCCGACCCGGCCGCGGTGGTCGCCGGCGGATGGACGGCAGCCGCCTGGGAGGAG
>DASRVB010000118.1:0-14967 GCA_035687725.1 Gemmatimonadota bacterium | reverse complement strand
GGCGATCCGCTTCAGGGAATCGTATCCGGCGCGGCTCCGGCCATCGTATCCACCTGCGCCCCGGGAGTGTCGATCGCGGCCTGGCTCACGGTCAGCCGCAGCATCTGGACCGCCGGGCGCAGCCGCTCGGCGAGATCGATCTTCCATTCGTCCTCCTCGCGCACGAGCGGGATCTCGTTCGGATCCCCCTCCACGGTCACGACCACGATCGCCGAGTCGCCATGCAGCGTCGAACCTTCGACGTTCCCCCCGCAGAACGCGCGGCACCAGTCCTGGATCGTGATGGCGGGCTGGCCGCTGGCGGGCTCCGCCCTGCGGCTCAGGCTCTCGACCTCGGCGACGAGACTGCGCGTCTCCGCCGTGAACGATGCCTCCACCTCCGCGCGGTCCTGCGCGGCGAGCGCGTCCAGGAAGCTCCGCACCGAGCCCTCGGGGCTCGAGCGCGGCGCGCCCTCACAGGCGGCAAGCAAGAAGAGCGCCAGCGCCACGGCGGCGATGCCGGATCGGAGCTTCATGACCGGCTCACGTCGACCGCGGCGCGATCAGGTTCATGAGCTCCATGCGCGTGGACTGCGAGTCGCGGAAGGCGCCCAGCATGTGGCTGGTCGTCATGCTCGAGTGCTGCTTCTCCACTCCCCGCATCACCATGCACAGGTGGCGGGCCTCGATGACGACCGCCACTCCGCGGGGATTCAGCTTGTCCATCATCGCCTCGGCGATCTCCTTGGTCATCCGCTCCTGCACCTGGAGGCGGCGCGCGAACAGGTCGACGAGCCGCGGGATCTTGGAGAGCCCGACGATCCGGCGGTCCGGGATGTAGGCCACGTGGGCCTTCCCGAAGAATGGCAGGAGATGATGTTCACACAAAGAATGCAGCTCGATGTCCCGGACCACGACCATCTCGTCGTAATCCTCCGCGAAGAAGGCGTCGTTGAACAGCTCGTCGACGTCCTTGCGGTAGCCCTCGGTGAGAAACTTGAATGCCCGGATGACACGCTCAGGGGTCTTCAGCAGACCCTCCCGCTCTGGATCCTCGCCTAGCTCGATCAGCAGATCGTAGATGAGCCGTTCCGCTCGATCCATCCCGGTCCGCGGGTCTGCGGATGCCGTTTTCGTCAAACTCATGACACTCCCTCTCTCGTGTCGATCGGCAGACGGTTACAGAAAACAAACCCGCTCATCGCACATGATTCACTCCGAGGCGCGCTCGTGCAAATGGGCAAAAATCAGCAAGCTGCCTGTTACATGGCTCAATATAGATCTCCTGAACCCTGGATTCACGGGCCGACTTAGGGGGTGAACGCAATGACAAACACGACAGGGGCCCATGGTTCAGGGGCCCCTGTCCTTTTTGATGCCCGATTTGCGGGTTTAGGGCTTTTCCGTGGGCCTGTTCAATCGGCTACAGCCCGCAGTTCGACGGGCTTCTCTCGACTAGTGCTTGCGCCATCTCACTTCCGCGGTATCCCAAGGTTCACCGGCATCTACCTGTGAGTCTCGATCGACGTCAGCGAGTGCACCGATCGTTTCGTTACCGGGCTTCTTTGTGGGTCCGGCGAATGTGAAAGTGCACTGCCCGTTCCCGGCCGTCACACAACTCCCGCGGATCGAAGCTCTTTCGAATACTCCGAACAATACCGTATGGCCTTCCAGCGGCACACCGGTCGCCGAGCGCAGAGTTGCCGTGACTGTATGGTTCTGGCCTACCAAGTTCACTGCCTCAGCGGGGGTGAGATCCAAGACTGTAGGGTCACATGCATCACCCAGGCCGTCGTCGTCGGCGTCGGATTGATCGGCGTTTGCCATGGCAGAGCAATTATCGTCCGCGTCTGAAACTCCATCACCATCCCTATCGGTAAATGGATCGCAGACGTCTCCAATGCCATCTGAGTCGACATCCGCCTGATCGGGATTTGGCGAGCCCGGACAGTTATCGCTGGAATCGCTCACCCCATCCGAGTCGCTATCCGTCAACGGATCGCAAGCATCTCCAACACCGTCAAGGTCAGCATCACTCTGATCTGAATTGGCGGTAGTCGGGCAATTGTCACTCGAATCAGGCACCCCGTCCCCATCCGCGTCCTGGGGTTCGCAGGCATCTCCTATCCCATCACGATCAGAGTCGATCTGTGTTGGGTTGAAGACGTGGGGGCAGTTGTCTCTCGAATCGATTACTCGGTCGCCGTCGCTGTCCGTAATCGGGTCGCACGCATTCCCGATACCATCGCCATCGATGTCGCTCTGGTCGGCATTGGCCATCGTGGGACAGTTATCGCTGGTGTCAGGAACGCCGTCCCCATCATCGTCACTGTCGCAAGAATCGCCGAATCCATCGCCGTCGGTATCCCGCTGATCTCCATTAGGCGTCATGAGACAGTTATCCGTCGCATCCGCTACGCCATCGTCGTCACTGTCGATCAACGAGTCGCATGCGTCGCCGATTCCGTCTCCATCTACGTCCGTCTGTTGAGGGTTAGGTGTTTCAGGACAGTTGTCTATCGCGTTCGCTGCCCCGTCGCCGTCGCGATCCGAGTCGCATGCGTTCCCGATCCCGTCTCCATCAAGATCAGCCTGATCGGAGTTGTGGGCCGTCGGGCAATTGTCGACTCTGTCAGGAACCTGGTCGATATCCGAGTCCGGTTCATCGCACGCATCGCCGACGCCATTGCCATTCGCATCGGCCTGGTCTGGATTCGGGGTTACAGGACAGTTGTCATTGATATCGATTCTGCCGTCATTGTCATCGTCGTCTTCGCACGCGTCACCAAACCCGTCGTTGTCGATGTCGCTCTGATTGGTATTGGGGACGTGCTGACAGTTGTCTCCCTCGTTAATCACGGAATCGTTGTCCTTGTCGGGATCACATGCGTCGCCCAACCCATCACTATCGGTATCGTTCTGATTCGAATTCACTAGGCCCGGGCAATTGTCCGTCGCGTCAGGCGCACCATCACCATCGGAGTCATCCGGGCTATCGCACGCATCTCCGAATCCATCCCCGTCGGTGTCCTGCTGTTCGCTGTTCGGCGTATTCGGGCAATTGTCATGCTCGTTGGAAATGGAATCGTCGTCTTTGTCGGGGTCGCAGATGTCTCCGACTCCATCCCCGTCGATGTCACTCTGATTGAAATTTTGGAGCCCAGGGCAGTTGTCTATCGAGTCCTGCACTCCATCTGCATCCGTGTCGTCGGGACTATCACATGCATCTCCAAAGCCATCGTTGTCGACGTCGCTTTGCGTGGTATTCGGAACGTGTTCGCAATTATCTTGCCCGTTTGGGACGGTGTCGTTGTCCTTGTCACCGTCACATGTGTCTCCAACACCGTCGAAGTCGGTATCGTTCTGATTGGTATTCTGAATAAACGGACAGTTGTCTCGTTCGTCGGGATGAAGATCCCCATCCGTGTCGTCGCTGGCCGTCTGTAGCCTGGTGGAATTGTCTCTAAACCCGTCGCCACCAGACCCCAGTGGGCCACCCCCCTCACAGCCGCCAAGAGTGAGGGCAACGACTATAAGCCAGTAGGCTCTACGCATTTTGATGCTCTCCTGACGAATGGTGCGCAGTTCGAGGGGCGCTCGAGATCAGTGGGTTACTAAATGAAACGAGAAGAACACGGTGGTTTACGCTTCGCGACGTTGATTTTTCTCGCGTGGCAAGCCGGAGGCGGCGTGTGACCCGGTTCCCCAGTTCACTCTGCCTGCTGGCGACCGCCCTCCAGACTGCCACCCTGTTTCCCGCCGACACCACGCTGGGATCGCTCCAGGCCGAGATCGCGGCGCTGGCGGCGGACTTCGAAGGCGACGTCGGCGCGGCCGTCCTCCATTTCGAGACCGGCCTCGGCGCGGCGACCCGGGGCGATGAGCCGTTCTTCCTCGCCAGCGTCTACAAGCTCCCCATCGCCCTCGCGGTCCTGCGCCGAGTCGACGCGGGGATGATCGCGCTCGGCGACACGGTGCGGCTCGTGCCCTGGGACTTCCGGATCGGGCGCTCGACGCTCGCGCCCAACGAGCCGGACGGCGGCGGCGCGTACACGGTGGCGCGGCTGCTGGAGGCGCAGGTCCGGGACAGCGACAACACGGCCAGCGACGCGCTCCTGCGACTCGCGGGCGGTCCCCGCGCGGTCACCGACACCCTGCGCGCGCTCGCCCTCGATGGGATCCGGATCGATCGCGAAGAGGGCGAGACCTTGATCGAGTTCTACGGGATCGGCGACTCCTTCCCGGAGGAGGAACGCACGCCCGATCGCCTCGCGGCGCGGGTGCAGGCTTCCGCGCCGGAGGTTCGCGCGCAGGCCGTCGCTCGGTTCGCCCGCCATCCCCAGGACGCGGGGTCCGCCCTCGCAGTGGCCGACCTCCTGGACCGCCTGTGGCGCGGGGAGCTCCTGTCGCCCACCAGCACGGAGCTTCTCCTCGGACACCTCCGGAACGGCTGGATCGACACCCGCATCCCGGCCGGGCTTCCTCCCGGAACGGCCGTGTGGCACAAGACGGGTAGCTACGGCGAGGCGGCTACCCACGACGCCGGGATCGTCGAGCTCCCCGATGGCACCCACCTGATCGTCGTTGTCCTCACCCGCCAGTCACGTCGGGACACCGAGGCGGCCGAGCGGACGATCGCGGCGATCGCGCGGGCGGCATGGGACTTCTGGGCGCCTCCCCCGGACGGGTCGACTCAGGGCGCGGGGCCGCCCGGCGGCGCGAGGATCTCGGCGGGAGTGGGGAAATCGGGCGGGGGAAGCGAGACGGTGCGGCCGGCCACATCGGCTCCCTCGAAGAAATCGGCGACGAGCGACTGAACGTCCTCGGCCGGGAGCGTTTCGTGGCTCCCGTTCTCGACGACGACGTGCACGCCGTTCGGGAAGCCGGTTAGCGCTTCCTCGGCCTGCGCCGGCGGAGCGTTGGGATCCAGCGAGCCGCTCAGGAAGAGCGCGGGCCGGTCGCTGGCGATCGGCTCCCTGTAGCCGGGCCCGAGATCCGGATTCCCCGCGATCGCGCACGCCTCGGCGGCGAGCATCAGATTCGGCGCTCCGCCGAGAAGCGCCGTCCGAGCCTCGTCGGTGGCGCGTGCAAAGCGCTCGGCCGACCAGCCCGCCGAGCAGTTCATCGCAACCCCCATCATCCCGATCCCGGCGCCGAGCCCGTTGTAGAGCCTCTCCACCTCTCTTCGGAAGGGCTCCGGCTCGCCGCGATCCAGCGCGGCGACCATCGCGACCGCGGCGGGCATGCGCCGCCCGTCTGCGAGCGCTCCCTGGAGGATCGCCTGGAGTCCCAGCGTTCCCACGCGCAGCTCGACCGGCGCGCCCGTCCTGCCGTCTTCGATCGTGAGCGCCATCGGATCCGTCTGCAGGCGATCGAGGGATCTCCGCAGGGCACCGGCGAAGTCCGAGATTTCCGCGTCGGAGTCCCGCGCGGCGATCTCCGAGAGATTTGCGATCACCCGGTCGTAGGCCGAGGGCAGCTTGACCACGCTCCATGGCGGCCGCACGGCGGCGAGGACGAGCCGGTCCACCGCTTCCGGATGGCGACGAGCGTACGCGAGCGCGAGCTCGGTTCCGTAGCTGAAGCCGAGGAGGCTCACCCGCTCTGCGCCCAGCGCCTCGCGGAGGTCCTCGATGTCGTCCGCGCTGGCGGCGGTCGTGTAGCCGGCGGGCTCGATCCCCTCGGCGCGCAGACGCGCCGCGCACTCCTCGAGCGGGGGCAGGAGCCCCGCGAGCCCGCGCTCCTGGTCGAGCAGGGCGTCCGCCGGTAGCGGTGCCTCGGAGGGACAATCGAGCGACGGCGTCGAGCGACCCGTGCCGCGCTGATCGAGGAGGATGACGTCCGCTAGGCCGCGCAGGCGCTCGAACAGCGCGCGGTACGGCGGCACCTGCCCCATCACGATCCCCGGGACGCCCGGGCCTCCGGCGAGGAAGACAATGGGGGAGCCGGGCTCGTCGGCCACCGACGGAAGCCGCACGAATGCGAGCTCGATCGTCCCGTCCTCCGCAGCATCCCGGTCGGCCGGAACCGTCAGCCGGCCGAGCTCGGCGACGGTCTCGAGACCGTCGAACCCCCGCAGGACGAACGGCTCGAGGGTGAGGGGAGACGCGCTCTCCTGCGCAGCGGACGGCGAAGCGGTCAACAGGACTGTGGTCGCCAGGGTCCCCGCCAGAGAAACAAAGCGCATGTCCTGGACCTACGGTACGGGACCCTCGCGGGTTTCGGGTGGCAGCCCTTCGGGATGCTGGGGCAGGTCGTCGGTGATCTCGTGCCAGGCGGCCTTCGAGGCGACGAAGGTGTGGAACTGGGGACGGATGCCGGGGTCTCCGTCCACGGTCCCCAGCCGGATCGAGATCTCGTCCCCGTCCGGCCACGTCCCGCCGAAGAGGCTCGATCCGCACACCTCGCAGAAGACCTTGACCGCGGCTTCCGGCGCGGGGCGGTACACGACCAGCCGCTCGGCGCCCGAGACGAGCCGGAAATCCTCCCGTCGGACGCGACCCTGGATCCCGGCCGCCGCGCCGCTGTGTTTCCGGCAGCGCGAGCAGTGGCAGTGACCAGCCCGCAGGAACGGCCCGCTGACGACGTAGCGTACCGCGCCGCAGAGGCAGCCGCCGGAGAGGAGATGTCCCGGGGAAGGCGCGTGGGCGTTCACATCGGCAATCTGCAGCCGGTCGTGGCGCTGCGGAAGCCAGGCGCTCTTTTCAACCCGGCCGCGACGATCTAGGATGTAGCCGCCTTGAATCTCTCGGTGGAACGATTCTCCTTCGGCCGCACCCTGACGATCGCGAGCCTGATCGCGCTCTCGGCAGGCGTCGCCTCCGGAACGCTCGCCCCGGCCGAGGGCCCTGCCGCGCTCCGAACCGCGGTCTCGGTGATCGACGCGCTCGGGACCCTCTGGGTGCGGAGCCTGCGCATGGTGATCCTGCCGCTCGTGATCTCGCTTCTGGTAGTAGCCATCGTCGGCTCGCACGAGCGGTTCGGGGTCGCGCGCATGGGCGGCGCGGCGGTGGGTGTCTTCCTGGCCGTCTACGTCGCGATCGCGGCGCTCTCCGCGCTCTCCTTCCCGCCGCTCATACGGGCCTTCGGGATCACTCCGGGATCGCTGTCCGGGCTGGAGTCCGCCGGCGCGACTGCCAGTGAGGTTCCCGCCGGCCTCGACGTGGCGGACTGGCTGGTCCAGATCGTGCCTACGAACCCCTTCGCCGCGGCGGCCGAGGAGAACATCCTGCAGATCGTCGTGTTCACGATCGTCTTCGCTGCGGCGATCACCCGCCTGCCGGCCGCCTCCCGGGTGCCCGTGCTGGGGTTCTTCAAGCCGGTGGCCGATGCGATGCTCGTCGTGATCGCATTGCTCCTTCGGGTCAGTCCCGTGGCGATCTTCGCGCTGGCCTTCGCCGCGGCGCGCGAGATCGGTCTGGACGCCGGCCGGGCGCTCGTCTCGTTCGCAGTCATGACCACCGTCGTCATGGTGATCGCGATCCTGGGACTCTCGATCCTGGCGGGCGTCATGGGGCGGGTAGGCGTCGTGCGGTTCTTCCAGGCCGCCTGGCCGGGGCAGCTGCTGGCGCTGGCGACCCGCTCATCGCTGGCCACCGTTCCCACTCTCGTCGAAGAGGCCAGGGGCCGGCTCGGACTCTCCGAGCGGGTGGTCGGCTTCGGCATCCCCTTCGCCGCGTCGACCTTCAAGCCCAACCGGGTCGTCTCCTCGCCGGGGAAGCTCCTGTTTCTGGGTTGGGTGTACGGGATCGCGATCGACCCGATCGGTTACGCTGTCTTCGTCGGCTATGTGATGCTGCTGGCGGTGACCACGGTGGGCGTCCCCAACCAGCACGCCCGGCACGTGACCCTACCGGCGTATCTGGCGCTCGGCATTCCCATCGAGGGAGTGATCCTGATCGCCGCCGTCGACATGCTGTGGGACTTCTCCGCCACGGCGCTGAACACTACAGGGTACCTGGCCGCCACGACGCTCCTTCCGCGTCGGGCGATGGCCTCACCGCAGCCCAGCCCCCAGCCCGTCGCTTCGTGAAGCTACTCAGCGCAGGAGCCGCTCTCACCGTCACCGGGAGCTGCCATCGCATCGAGGCCCGCGGCCGCCGCATCCTGGTCGACTGCGGCCTGTTCCAGGGATCCCGGGAGATCGCGCGGCTCAATCACGAGCCCTTCCCGTTCGACCCGAGCGAGATCGACGCGGTGCTGCTGACACACGGTCACCTGGACCACTGCGGCCGGCTGCCGCTCCTCGCGGAGGGCGGATTCGACGGCCCCATCTACGCCATCCGCTCCACGCGCTCGATCACCGAGGTCATCCTGCAGGATGCGGCGAAGCTCCAGCAGGAGGATTGGGAGCGGGCAGTGCGGAAGGCCGGGAACCGGCCTCGCGAGACGGGTGACATCGAGCCGCCCCTCTACGTCCCCGGCGACATCCCCAAGACGCTGGGGCTTTTCCGCGAGGCTGCATTCGACGAGCCGATCGATCTCGGCCAGGGCGTCAGCGCCGTGTTCCGGCCGGCAGGCCACATCCTGGGAAGCGCGTTCGTCGAGATCGAGACGCCCGACGGCCGGATCGTCGCGTCCGGCGACCTGGGCAACCGCGAGAGCTCCATCCAGCAGAATGCGCAGCACCCGCGGGAGTGCGACGCGGTGATCGTCGAGACGACCTACGCCGATCGCACGCACCGATCCCTCCAGGACACGTTGGAGGAACTCCGTTCCGTCATCCGGAAGGGCGTCGATTCGGGGGGCGTCGTGATGATCCCGAGCTTTGCGCTCGAGCGTGCCCAGATCGTGCTCTATCACATAAATCGGATGATGCTCGAGGACAGGATCCCGCGCGTCGACGTCTTCGTCGACTCCCCGATGGCAACGAAGATGACCCGCCTGTACGAGGAGGGCGCCAACGAGTTCAAGGAGCCGATCGCCGCCGAGCTCGCCGCCGGGCGCGACCCGTTCGAGCCGCCCACGCTCAAGTTCACGGCGGATGTCGAGGAGTCGAAGAAATTGAACGATCTGGACTGCTGCGCGATCATTATCGCGGGCTCGGGCATGATGACCGGCGGCCGGATCCTGCACCATCTGCGGAACCAGCTCCACAAGCCCGAGGCCAGCCTGGTCATCGTCGGGTACCAGTCCGAGGGAACGCTGGGCCGGCGGCTCGTCGACGGCGCCAGGCACGTCCGCATCTACGGATCCGAGATCGACGTCCGGGCAAGCGTGCACACGATCAACGGGCTGTCCGCGCACGCCGACAAGGACGATCTGCTGGACTGGTTGGAGGGAACCGGACGTGCGCATGCGTGGCTCGTGCACGGCGAGCCGACGGTCATGAAGTCGTTCGCCGGAGTCCTTCAGTCACGCGGCCGCGCCGCTACCATGGTCGAGCGCGGTCGCGAGTACGACCTCATCTGATGGGAGATCCGATGTCTCGTTCGAGCCTGATCCTCACCGCGCTCTCGTTGCTCGCTGCGCATACAGTCCCTGCTCAGGAGCCCGAAATGTCCGATGGCATCCGTTATACGATCGGGTGGTCCAACCCGGCCGCTCAGCTGTACGAGGTGACGGTGACCGCGAGAGCCGTCGGCGAGCCGATCGTCTTTTCGCTGCCCGCCTGGCGGCCCGGCCGTTACATCGTGCAGAACTACGCGGCGAACGTGCAGGGGGTCCGCGCCACGGACGAGCGGGGGAACCCGCTCCCGGCCGAGTGGATCGACCTCGACTCCTGGCGGGTGGAGCCGGGCTCGGCGGCTTCGGTGACGCTCGCGTACGAGTATTACGCGCACACGTTCGACGCCGGAAGCTCGACCCTCACGCCTGATGCGGCGTACTTCAATCCGGTGAACCTCCTGGCCTGGGTCGAGGGGCGGAAGGGCGCGCCGGTCACGCTGACCATCGCGGGCCCCGCGGACTGGAGGGTCGCGACGCAACTCGACCCCGTCCCGGGCGCGGACCACACGTTCTCGGCTCCGAACTACGATCGCCTGGTCGACTCGCCAACGATCGCGGCTCCCGACCTCGTCGTTTGGGACTACGAGGTGGACGGCATGCCGTACCATCTGGTGTTCCGCGTAGTTCAGGGCGAGCTGAACCTCGGCGAGTACACGCAGGAGCGAATCCTCGCGGACGTGGCGCGGATCACCGAAGAGGCGGTCGCGATCTTCGGCGGGGCGCCGTTCGACGAGTACTGGCACCTGTTCCAGCTCGTCCCCTACCCGTTCGGCCACGCCGTCGAGCACGAGTCGAGCGCCTCCTACGTCATCCAGGACATCGCCTTCAGCAGCCCGGACTACTATGACGGCTTCCTTTCGATCCTGGCGCACGAGTTCTTCCACGCCTGGAACGTCAAGCGCGCCCGGCCGGCGGCCCTCTGGCCCTACGACTACTCCACTCCGCAGCTGACGCGCCTGCACTGGGTCACCGAGGGCGTGACATCGTACTACGAGAGCATCCTGCGGCGGCGGGCGGGGCTGCTGGACGACGAGAAGTTCTACCGGGAAAACGGCAACGCGATCAACGCGCTCCAGAACACGCCCGGCCGGCTGGTGACGAGCGTCGAGCTGTCCTCGTTGACCGCGTGGCACAGCGGGTACGGGGACGCCAACCCGTACTCGAGCGTCTCCTTCTATCTCAAGGGGTCGATCCTGGGGATGCTGCTCGACCTGACGATCCGCGACGCCACCGACGGCTCCGCCGGGCTGGACGACGTGATGCGACTCCTCATGGAGCGCTACTACGCGCAGGGCAGCGGCTATCCCGAGGACGGATTCCAGGCGGCGACGGAGGAGGTGTCGGGCCGGTCCCTGGACGAGTTCTTCGCGCGGTACGTCGCCGGCACCGAAGAGCTCCCGTACGCCGAGACCCTGGAGGTCGTGGGGCTCGAGGCAAGCCAGGTTCCCGACTCGAACGCGCCCGCGGCGACCTTCGGCTGGCGCCTGCGGAAGCAGGCAAACGACGTGACGATCGTCGGCGTCCTTCCGGAGTCGCCCGCACTGATCGCGGGAATCATGCGTGACGACGTGCTCGTGTCGTTGGACGGCGAGGCCGTCGATTCCGCGGACCTCGGCTCGTTCCTCTCGGAGCGCTCTCCGGGCGACACCGTGACGGTCACCGTAAGGCGACTGGGCGAGGAGATCGAGCGCCAGGTGACTCTGGGAGACGGCGGCAACCTGCGCTGGACGGTCGTCCCAGTGGACGAGGCGACCGAGCGCCAGGTCCGCCTGCGCGAGGGATGGCTCTCCTCGAAGGTCGGCCAGCCGGCGCCCTGACCGGTTAACGATCGCGGACGCGAGTCGTATTCCCCCGTCGATGAGCCGATTCCGGATCGCCACGGCCGCGCGCGTTGCGCTCGTGCTCGCCTGTACCGCCCTGGCGGCGGCGTTCGCGATCGGCGTGGGCGACCGAACGTATCGGCCCGAGCCCTGGCTCGAGGACCTCGACGCCCTCGAGGCTCACATGGGGCTCGTCTATGCGAACCTGGAGTGGAACGCCGGGCACCGCGGCCTCGACCTGGCCGAGCTCGACCGCCGGACGCGGGAGTCGATCCGCGCGGCCGGCTCGGACGGCGACGCCGCCGACGCCATGGAACGGTTCGTCGAGGCCTTCGACGATCCCCATTTCAGCATCGCGCGCAGGCGACCTCCCTGGATCGCATGGGCATTCCGCCTCTTCGAAGACGAGGACGAAGATGCCGGCGCGGCCGACGCGCTCCCCGCCGGGGCATCCGCCGAAGACGCTTGCGAGGCTCTCGGCTATCGTGACCGCGGCCACGACTTCGAATTCGACGTCGACCGGCTCCCCGGCTGGTCGCCGCTGCCGGACGACGAACCGTTCCCCGCCGGCACGTTCGCGTTCCCGGACGGCCGCCGCGCGGGCCTGCTGCGGATCGAGCACTTCGGCGAGGACGGCTACCGCGCGCAGTGCGTCGAGACGTGGGAGTCCGAGCGCCACACGGGGCCCTGCGACGACGACTGCCTGTGGGATTTCCGGCGCCGGGCGAGCGACGCCCTCGCGGGCCGTGTAGCCCGCCGCGTGGAGGCGCTCGAGGCCGCGGGCGCGGCGGTGCTGGTCGTCGACGTGTCCGGAAACGGCGGCGGGAGCGAGTGGGTCGACCCGGTGACGCGGATCTTCAGCACACGCCCGTTGCGAGCGATGCGCGCGACGACGGTGCGCCACCCGCGCTCGATCGGTCCCATCGAGGAGCGGCTGGCGGCGGTCGAGACCGCGCTGGCGGATTCCGGCCTCCCGGCGACTTCGCGAGAGCTGCTCGAAGTCGCCCGCGCGCGCCTCTCCACGCGCCTGGCGGAGGCGCGGGCGCCGTGCGATCGCGCGTCCCTCTGGCGCGGCGCCGATCCCGGATGCAGCCAGCTCTTCCAGACGGAGACCTATGCGACCGGGGTCTTCGACTGGCTGGCGCCGGGAGCGCTGGCGGGCGCCGATCCCTCGCTCGCCGAGGAGCTCTACTCCCCGTTCGGCCGCGACGTTCCGGCCGGCGTCTGGAGCGGGCCGCTCTTCGTCCTCGCCGACGGCGGCAGCGCCTCGGCGACCGAGGCGTTCGTCGCCATGCTGAAGGACAACGGGGCCGCGACCGTGATAGGCGAGCGGACGTACGGAGCCGGGTGCGGCTTTCTCGACGGCGGGCTGCCGCTCGAGCTCCCGAACAGCGGCCACGAGGTGTGGATGCCCGACTGCGCCCGATACCGGATCGACGGGACGAACGAGATCGAGGGAATCGAGCCCGACGTGCCTATTTCGTGGTCCGACCTCGGCGGCTCCGAGCGCGCCGAGGCCTTGCTCGCGGCTTTTTCCCGTTCTCCTTCCAACTAACAACCTGTCGGTCGAACCGACTGCCCCCTTGACTGTGTGACTATAATCTCAGGTCACAAGGCTTTCGCGATGGCAACAAGCGGATGGGTCTTTGCGTGTGCTCTGGTCTTCCTGACCTTGAACGGGGCGCCCTTGCACGTCCCTCCGGCCGGGCTCTTCGCGCTCACGATGGCGGTGGCGAAAAATCAAGCCGATGACGCGTCGGTCGCAGCCTACCTTCGCGGTCGCCTGAAATTGCCTTCTGGCTGATCCGAGGAATGCCTAGTCGGATTCTCAGCTTCCGCTGAGCTCCTCCGAGCGGTACACGATCTTCCCGCCGACCATCGTCAGCACCACCTCGACCTCCGCCAGGTCTTCGGCGGGGATCGCCCACGGATCTTCCGACAGGACGACGAGATCGGCGGCGAAGCCGGGCGCGAGCCGGCCCTTCCATGACTCGGTCCCATCGGCGTAGGCCGAGCCCGAGGTGTAGGCCGCGAACGCGTCATCGAGGCTGATCTTCTGCTCGGGAACCCAGCCCCCGGGATGCGCGTCGTCCAGCGTCCGGCGGGTGACCGCCGCGTAGATCGAGCGCATGGGATCGAGCGGCGCCACCGGCCAGTCGGTGCCGAACGCCAGCGGCACGCCGGCGTCGAGGAACGAGCGGAAGGCGTAGGTCGTCCTCGCGCGCTCGGGACCGATCTTGCGCTCCGCCCAGCGCCCGTCGTCGATCGCGTGATAGGGCTGGACGCTCGCGATCACGCCGAGCGCGGCCATGCGCGCGAAATCTTCGGCCGCCATGTGCTGGGCATGCTCGATTCGCCAGCGGCGGTCGCGATCTCCGTTCCCGGCGGCGATCCGCTCGTACTCGTCGAGGACCATCGAGATCGCCGCGTCGCCGATCGCATGCGTGACGAGCTGGAACCCGGCGCGGTCGGCGCCCGCGGCGCGCGCGCGGAACGTGTCGGGAGGCATCATCATGGGGTCCAGGTACCCGCGGTACTCGGCCTCGCCTTCGTACGGCTCGAAGAAGTACGCGGTCGAGGCCCCCAGCCCGCCGTCGGAGAACGACTTGAGCCCGCCGACCCGCACCCATTCGTCGCCGTCCCCCGTCTTCCGGCCGCCGCGCGACTCCTCCTCCCAGTCGGCGAGCCAGCCCTGGCACGTGAATCGCGCCGTGAGCCTGCCGTTCCGCGCGTACTCCTCGAGGAGACGGATTCCGACCACGCCCGGGTCGTAGCACATGTCCTGGAGCGTGGTGACGCCGAGCCGCGCGGCGTGTGCGAGCCCCGCGTCGAGCGCCTCGCGGTACTCGTCCTCTGACGGGCTCGGGATGACCCGCGTCACGAGCCCCGAGGCGTCGCGGAGGATGCCGGTCGGCTCCCCCGCGGGATCGCGATCGATCTGGCCGCCAGCCGGGTCCGGCGTGTTCCGGTCGACCCCAGCCGCCTCCAGGGCCAGCGAGTTCGCCAGTCCGATGTGGGCGTCGGGACGCAGCATCCAGACCGGGTTTCGCGGGGTCGCCGGATCGATCAGCTGCCGGGAAGGGAGCGGATGGTCGGTCCACCGCTCGTGATCCCACGAGGCCGGGAGCACGATCCAGCGCCCGGGCGGTTGGCTCGCGACGAACGCCCCGAGCCGCCGGACCAGCTCCTCGGGCGTATCGGAGCTCAGGAGATCGGGGGACAGGACGGCGAACGCGCCGTCGAAGAAGTGCGTGTGGGCGTCGTTGAGCCCGGGCACGACGCGGCGTCCGCCGAGATCGATCCGCGTCGCGCCCGGCGGCGCGTCCAGGGGGGCCGCCTCCGTTCCCACCGCCTCGATTCGGCCGTCCACGACCAGGAGGCTCGTCGCTTCGGGACGGGCCGGCTCGTTCGTCCAGACGCGGGCGTTTTCGAGGAGCGTCGGGGCCTGCGCGCGGGCGGTTAGTGGAGCCGAAATGGCGATTGCCGCGACGAGCGCGGCGCCGAGGGCTCCACTCACACGCCCCCGGTCATGACCTTCGCGAGCCGCTCCGCCACGTCCTCGAGGAGCGTCCGGTCCAGGTCGTCGAACGCATCCAGCTCGTCGGAGTCGATGTCGATCTCCCCCAGCACGCCGTCGAGGCCGACGATCGGCACCACGATCTCCGAGCGCGTCGACGGGAAGCAGGCGATGAACTCCTCGCGCTCCGATACGTCGGGAACG
>DASRVB010000117.1:0-5654 GCA_035687725.1 Gemmatimonadota bacterium | reverse complement strand
GCCGCCGCGCTCCGCACGACGCCCCGGAACCCGCCCAGGGGAGACCAGGCGCGAGCGCCGGCCGCGCGGGCGAGCCCGCCGAGCGGCGAGGCCGGATCGTGGGCCACCTCGATCGCGTGTCCCCGAGCCGTCAGCCGTCGGACGAGATGGACGATCCAGGTCTCGGCGCCGCCGACGAAGCCGACTGCGTTGACGAACAGGATTCTCACCGGCCGCCCGACCGATCCGTGGACTCGCGAAGAGCGCCCGGCGGGCGGCCGGCATCCGCGAGGAGCTCGAGCGCCGCCTCGACGACCGCGGCCGGCTCGGGATCCTCGAAGGGCGGAAGGCCCTTCCGCGCCCGCGTCTTCCACTCGCGTGCCTGGGGACCACCGACGGCGCGCCCGGGCAGGTGCGGTGCGGGGCCGTGGATCTCCGGATCCGAACGGCCGAACACGCCGACCGCGGGCGTGCCGAAGAGCGCCGCCACGTGCATGGGCCCGGTGTCCATCCCCACGTAGAGGTCCGCGCGCTCCAGGAGGAGCGCGAGCTCGGGGATCGTGGTCGGGGGGATCGCGATGGCTCCCGGGATCTCGGCCGCGAACGACAGCGCCTCGTCCTTCTCCGCCGGACCCCATCCGACGAGTAGCGTGCCGCCCGTCCGGGCGCGAATCGCGGTGGCGGCCTCCCGCAGCCGCCCGGGCTGCCACCGCTTGTGGCTCCCGGTCTTGCTCGACCCGGGCCAGGCGAGAATCCAGGGCCGGGGCTCGGCCGCGATCCGGTCCAGGAACTCCGCCACGCCGCCCGCCTCGCTCTCCAGCGGCGGCGGAGTGGCCGGGACGTCGGGGGCGCCGAGCCAATCCACCAGAGCGCGGTGGCGGACGTGCCGGTTGATTCGCCGGCCCGGCGGCGTGCGTACGCCGTGGTACCAGAGCCACGCCAGGTTCTGGGAGTGCCCCGGCCCCCAGCCCACGCGGACACCCGGACCGCCGGCCGCGACCGCCCACACCGCGCCCTTGATCATCCCCTGAAAGTCGAGCACGAGATCGTAGCCGCGAGCGCGCATCGCCCGCCGGAGTCGCCAGGCCGCGCCCGTGAAGGCCTCGCTCCAGCTCCGGAAGGGCACCACCCACAGCCGCGCGATCTCGGGATGACCTTCGAGGAGATCGGCGGCCTTGGACTGGACGACCCAGTCGATCTCGGCCTCGGGGAAGCGTCTCCGGAGGCCGGCCAACATGGGGAGCACCCGCGCCACGTCGCCGATCGCGCCCAGGCGCACGATCAGGATGCGGCGCGGCTCGGAGGGCATGGGGCGGATCATGGACGCCGCGAATGTAGTTGCCGGGGCGGCGCCGCGCGCTCGGGGCTGCGCTTCGGCGGCTCCGGCTGGCGATCACAGCGGCCACCGGCGCAGCGCTTTTGGCGGCCCTCGGCGCCCAATGTATCTTGATCTTGGAACAGCGCCTCAGGAGACGGAGCGATGACCCCCGAACAGACAGGCCGGGAGACCGGCACACCCGAGGTCAAGCGCGGCCTCGCCCGCATGCTCAAGGGCGGCGTGATCATGGACGTCGTCTCGGCGGAGCAGGCCAGGATCGCCGAGGAGGCGGGCGCGGTCGCCGTCATGGCGCTCGAGCGCGTTCCGGCCGACATCCGCGCGGCGGGGGGCGTCGCCCGCATGGCGCCGGTCACGCGCATCAAGGAGATCATGGACGCGGTGACGATCCCGGTCATGGCGAAGTGCCGGATCGGCCACTTCGTCGAGGCGCGGATCGAGGAGGCGCTGGGCGTCGACTACGTCGACGAGTCGGAGGTCCTCACACCCGCCGACGAGACCCATCACATCGACAAGAACGCGTTCACGGTGCCGTTCGTCTGCGGCGCGCGGAACCTGGGCGAGGCGCTGCGCAGGATCGCCGAGGGCGCGTCGATGATCCGCACCAAGGGCGAGCCCGGCACCGGCAACATCGTCGAGGCCGTGCGCCACATGCGGCTCATTCAGGGCCAGATCCGCGCGCTCGCGTCGATGGACGAGGGCGAGCGGTTCGTCGCCGCCAAGGAGCACGCCGCGCCGCTCGACCTCGTCGTCGAGGTCGCCGAGACCGGCCGGCTGCCGGTCGTCAACTTCGCGGCCGGTGGCATCGCCACCCCCGCCGACGCCGCGCTCATGATGCAGCTCGGCGCCGACGGCGTGTTCGTGGGGAGTGGGGTGTTCAAGTCCGAGAAGCCCGACGCCTTCGCACGCGCGATCGTCCTCGGCACGACCCACTACGACGACCCCGACATCCTGGCGCGCGTGACCGAGGAGCTCGGGACCGAGGAGGCGATGAAGGGCCTCGACCGCCTCGCCGCCGAAGAGCTCATGCAGACCCGCTCCACCTGAGCGCCGCGGTACTCCTTCCATGGCCCGCATCGACGACCTTCCCCGCCCCGGCGACTCCGCCGTGCGCCGTGAGTCCAACCGTCCAGCGGCGTCCGAGATCGCGCTCGCTCCCACGATTGGCGTCCTCGGAGTGCAGGGCGACGTCTCCGAGCATGCCGGCGCGCTCGAGCGCGCGGGCGCCCGGGTCGTGTGGGTGCGCCGGCCCGAGGATCTCGCAGACATCGACGGCCTCGTTCTTCCCGGAGGCGAGTCGACGACCCTGCGCCGGCTTCTGGACTACGAGGGGCTGCTCGACGCCGTTCGCCGCCGCGGTGCGGAGGGTATGCCCGTGTTCGGCACATGCGCGGGCGCGATCCTGCTCGCCACCGACGTCCACGGCGCGCCGGCGCCTCACCTCTCGCTCGTGCCGATGACGGTTGCGCGCAACGCCTATGGCCGGCAGCGCGAATCATTCGCCGCCGATCTCGACGTCGAAGGCCTCGAAGGCGGTCCGCTGCATGCCGTCTTCATCCGTGCGCCGGTCATCGAGGAGGTCGGGGAAGATGTCGAGGTATTGGCCCGGGAAGACGGCGAGATCGTCCTGGCCGAGACCGACCGGGCGCTCGTCGCGACCTTCCATCCCGAGCTCACCGCCGACGACCGCCTGCATCTGCGGTTCGTCGACAAGGTTCGCATCTCCACCCGGTGCACGTGATGCACGTTTGATGCATCTGACCCTCATGACTGCATGGATTTCCCGTCGTCGGGATCTGAGTTGACGGTCCTTTCCGCCCGGCGGACCTTGTTCGAAGGCGCAGATCGCCGCGCCGCAATCTCGTCTCAGGAGAGTCCCCGATGAACGATGGCACGACGACGATGGACGTGAGGACGGCTCCCTCTACGCTGGAGGAGCGCCTCGCCGAGTATCGCCCCGAGTCCTACCACGACTTCTCGGATCCGGAGGTCGCGGATCGGATGCGCGACGCGATCGCGCACGTCGCCGGCCAGCTGGGACGCGAATACCCGGCCCGCGTCGGTGGCGAGGACGTGCGGCTGGAGGCGACGCGCAACTCGACGGACCCCTCGCGGCCCAATCGGATCGTGGGCGTGTTCCCCGCCGGTGGGCAGGCGCTCGCGGACCGCGCGATCGATGCTGCGAACGAGGCATTCGTGACGTGGAAGGACGTGCCGGCGAGCGAGCGCGCGGCGGTCCTCTTCCGTGCCGCGGACATCATGCGCCGCCGGCGGCTCGAGCTCGCCGCTTGGGAGTGCTTCGAGATCGGGAAGTCGTGGGCCGAAGCGGACGCCGACGTCGCCGAGGCGATCGACTTCTGCGACTACTACGCGCACCTCATGCTCCACTACGCGTACGATCCGTACCCGCTCGTTCCCTACGAGCCCGAGATCGACGAGATGGTGTACCTGCCACTCGGTGTCGCGGCGGTCATTCCTCCGTGGAACTTCCCGCTCGCCATCCTGACCGGCATGACCGTCGCCGCGATCGTTACCGGGAACACGGTGGTTCTGAAGCCCGCTAGCGAGACGATGACGATCGGCTGGAGGCTCGTCGAGGTGATGGACGAGGCCGGGCTGCCGCCGGGAGTCCTCAACTTCATCACCGGTCCGGGCGAGGTGCTCGGCAAGCGCATGGTCGAGCACCAGGACGTGCACATGATCGCGTTCACGGGCTCCCGCGAGGTCGGTCTCGAGACGGTCGAGCGGGCGGCGCGCCATCAGCCCGGGCAGACGCACATCAAGCGCGTCATCGCCGAGATGGGTGGCAAGGACGCCATCGTCGTCGACTCGGACGCCGACCTCGATCAGGCGGTCGAGGGGGTCACGATCTCGGCCTTCGGATTCCAGGGACAGAAATGCTCGGCCTGCTCGCGCGCCGTGGTCGACGCGGCGCTGTACGACGAGTTCCTGAAACGGCTGGTTGCGCGCGCGGCTAGGATCGAGTCGGGTGAGGTGACAGAAGGCGCCTGGATGGGACCGGTGGCGAGCCGCTCTCAGTTCGAAAAGATCCGGGAATACATCGAGATCGGAAAAGCCGAGGGCACACTCGTCCTCGGCGGCAAAGCCGATCCCGCGCGCGGCTGGTACGTGCAGCCGACGATCTTCGCCGACGTGAAACCCGACGCCCGGATCGCGCAGGAGGAGATCTTCGGGCCGGTCCTGGCGGTCATCAAGGCGCGCGACTACGACCACGCGCTCGAGATCGCCAACGGCACCGAGTACGGACTCACCGGCGCCGTGTACAGCCGTGACGAGTCCAAGCTCGAGCGCGCCAAGCGCGAGTTTCACGTCGGGAACCTGTACATCAACCGCAAGTGCACCGGCGCGCTGGTCGGCGTCCATCCCTTCGGCGGCTTCAAGATGTCGGGCACCGATTCCAAGGCCGGCGGCCGCGATTATCTGCTGCTGTTCCTGCAGCCGAAGTCGATCGCGGTGAAGAAGGACGCGTAGCCCGGGCGGAGCGCGCGCGATCGGCGCAGCCGGGACGCTCGTCGCGATGACATCTGTGCTCCCTGCGCTCGCACGCGCACAGCGTCCCGGAGACGCGCTCCGGCTCGCACCCCCCGAAGTCCGCTACGCGGTCCGCTCCGCCGACGAGATCCTGTCCACGCCCGACAGCGGCGTGGGGCTCGAGTCATTCGACTCGGGCGTCGTGACCGGCGTCTATCTGATCGGACTGCTGGCCGACGAGCGGGAGTCGATCGGCTACGGCCGGGACGCGGATTCCCGCCGCTATCTCTGGTTCTCCGTCGGCCGCGGCGACTCCATCGACTACGTCGTCATGACGTACGACGTGGACCAGGACCTGCGCCCCGAGTTCCTGATGTTCCACACCGTCGACAAGAGCGCACGGGTAGAATCGATCGTCGAGTATCGCGCTCCCCCGGTCGTCGACGTGGACTTCGGCATCGAGGTGCAGCCCGTCTGTCAGCCGCCCCGCTGCGATCCCTCCACCTGGACGCGCGCCGAGCGCGAGGTCGTGATCGTCCCCGCCGACTGGTTCGATCCCTGGCGGCCGCTGTACGGGATCGCCGCGATGCGGGGCGAGCGCTGGCTCGGGAAGCCGGTCGAGAGCGTGGCACGCGGCGAGGCCCGCGGGCCGTGATCCTCCCGCCGCTCCGGCGCCGGGGAGCCGAGCGAGTCGAGCGGATGGACGCCGGCGAGGGATCCCCGGAGGAGATCGCCGAGGCCTACCGGCTACTCGACACCGTCAACCAAACGCTCGGCGGCCACCGTCTCACCGAGCGGGCGGTCGCCCCGTTCGTCACCGATCTCACGGATTCCCTCGAGCTCGACT
>DASRVB010000116.1:0-10960 GCA_035687725.1 Gemmatimonadota bacterium | reverse complement strand
GCCGGCCTGGCCGACGCGGTGCTCGTCACCGGCTCGTTCCACACCGTGGGGGAGGCCCTCGTGGCGCTCCGCCTCGCGACCGAGGGCGAGCCGTACGAGCGGGTCGCCGTCTCGCCGCCAGTAGCCGCATGACCCGAGTCGCGGCGCTCCCCGGGATGCGCGACTACTACCCCGAGCAGATGCGGGTCCGCCGCTGGATCGAGGATCGCTGGCGCGACACCGCGCTGCGGTTCGGCTTCGAGGAGTACGACGCTCCCGTCATCGAGGCCCTGGATCTCTACACGCGCAAATCGGGCGAGGAGATCGTCGGCCAGCTGTACGCCTTCGAGGATCGGGGCGGCCGGCAGGTCGCCCTGCGGCCGGAGATGACTCCCTCGCTGGCGCGGATGATCGCCGCCCGCAGCCAGGGCCTCCCCAAGCCCATCAAGTGGTTCTCGATCCCGCGCCTGTTCCGGTACGAGCGTCCACAGCGCGGCCGCTTCCGGGAGTTCTGGCAGCTCAACCTCGATATCATCGGCGTCGAAGGCGTCGAGGCCGACGCCGAGATCATGGCTGCCGGAGTGGAGGTCCTCCGCGCCTGCGGCCTCGGCGAGGAGGACTTCGTCGTCCGCTACTCGGACCGGAGGCTGCTCGAGGCGGTGATGGACGCGCTCGGCCTCGCCGAGGAGCAGCGGCCCGCGGCGTACGCCGGTCTCGACAAGCTCCTCCGCGGAGGCGCGGAGGCCGCCGAGGCCGAGGTTCGGAAGGCGGGAGCTCCCGCCCACACCGCCGCGCGACTGGTCCACGCGGTCGGGCGGCGTCACCTCGAGGGCCTGCGCCGGGAACTGGCCGGCGACGAGGTCGACCTGGCGACCCACGTAGAACGGCTCGAGCAACTGGCGCGGTACCTCGACGCCTACGGCGTCGGGGGGTTCTGCGAGTTCGACGCCGCCGTCGTCCGCGGGCTCGCCTACTACACGGGCATCGTGTTCGAGATGTACGACCGGGCGGGAGAGCTGCGCGCGCTGTGCGGCGGCGGCAGGTTCGACGACCTCGTCAGCGTGGCCGGGGGCGAGGATCTGCCGGCCGTGGGCTTCGGCCTCGGGGAGGCGGTGCTGTTCGAGCTCCTCGAGGCGCGTGGACGGCTGCCGGCCGCCGAGCCGCGCTGCGACGCCTGGGTGATCCCGGTTTCCTCGGACGATCGCGCGGAGGCGATCCGCGCGGCGGCGCGGATGCGCGCGATGGGGCTGAGGGTCGAGCTGTCGCTGCGCGACCAGGCGGTCGGAAAGGCGCTCAGGCGCGCCGGCCAGGCCGGGGCGCGCGTCGCGGTGGTGATCGGGACCAGCGAGCGGCAAGCGGGCGTCGTGACGGTCCGCGACCTCGCCAGCGGACGGGAGGAGCGCACCGACGTCGACACCCTCGCCGGCCGCCTGCTCGAGCGGGGACCGGCGTGAGGGTCGGCCTGATCGGCGACACGCACGACCACGTCCTCCGCATCCGCGAATCGGTCTCGATCCTGAACCGCGCCGAGGTCGAGATCGTCATCCACGTCGGCGATTACTGCTCGCCCTTCGCCGTGCGCGAGCTCGGAAGGCTCGACGCCCCGCTGCACGGGATCACCGGAAACAACGACGGAGACATCTACCAGATCCAGCGCGCGTTCGCCGAGATCGGCGCGCGGCTGGAGGCCCAGTGGTGGGAGACGCGCCTGGGCGCGCGACGCGTGCTCGTCATGCACGAGCCGCGAGGCGTGATCGACGTGGCAGCCGGCAAGGAATACGACCTCATCGTGTACGGCCACACCCACGAGCGCGACGAGCGGAGGGTCGGGGAGGTTCTGGTCGTCAACCCCGGGGAGGCATGCGGCTGGCTGGGCGGCATCGGTTCGCTCGCGATCTACGACACCGAAGACCACGAGGTGACGTTCCATGAGTTCTGAGCGGACCGCGACAGCTCAACGCGACGCGTCCATCGCGGCGCAGCGCGAGCCAGGTCAGTGGATCCTGGTGCTGGACTTCGGAAGCCAGTTCACTCAGCTGATCGCGCGGCGGATTCGGGAACTGCGCGTCTATTGCGAGATCCACCCCTTCGATCTCGACCCCGAGCTCATCCGCCAATGGCGACCGGCGGGGATCGTGCTGAGCGGCGGGCCGATGAGCGTCCACGAGGAAGGCGCCCCGCACCCGGCGTCCGGGCTGTTCGACCGCACCGAGCCGATGCTCGGGATCTGCTACGGCATGCAGCTCATGGCGCAGGTCGACGGTGGCGAAGTCCGGCAGGGCCAGGCCCGCGAGTACGGCCGCGCCCCGCTCGTCGTCGAGAACCCGCTCGGCCCGCTCGCGGGCTTCGAGCCGGGGGATGAGATCTCGGTCTGGATGAGCCATGGCGACTCGATCCATTCCGTGCCGCACCACTACATGCGCTATGCCGTATCGACCGACGGGACGATCGCCGCGTTCGGCAATCCGGAGACGCGTCGCTTCGGGGTCCAGTTCCACCCTGAGGTGGCGCACACCGAACGCGGCGAGGAGATGCTCGCGAACTTCGTGTTCGACATCTGCGGCTGCGAGCCGACCTGGACGATGGCCTCGTTCGTCGACCGGGCGGTGGAGTCCGTTCGGGAACGCGTGGGTGATGGGCGTGCGGTGTGCGCGCTGTCGGGGGGCGTCGACTCCGCGGTCGCGGCGGCGCTGGTCCATCGCGCTCTGGGGGACCGGCTGACCTGCATATTCGTCGACACCGGCGTGCTTCGGAAGGGAGAGCGGGAGCAGGTGGAGCGGACGTTCCGCGAGCACCTGCACTTCCCGCTCGAGGTCGTCGATGCGGGTGATCGCTTCCTGGCAGACCTGGAAGGGGTCACAGATCCCGAGGAGAAGCGGAGGCGGATCGGACACCGGTTCATTCAGGTGTTCGAGGAAGCGGCGGAGCGACTCGGCGAGATCGACTTCCTCGTCCAGGGGACGCTCTATCCGGACGTCATCGAGTCGCTCTCCGTGAAGGGACCCTCGGCGACGATCAAGACGCACCACAACGTGGGCGGGCTTCCCGACGAAATGCGGTTGGCGGTCGTCGAGCCGCTCCGCGAGCTGTTCAAGGACGAGGTCCGTCAGGTCGGCCGCGAGCTGGGGCTGCCGGAGGAGATTCTCGACCGCCATCCCTTCCCGGGTCCCGGCCTGGCGATCCGCGTGCTCGGCGAGGTGACGCGCGAGCGGCTCGATCTGCTGCGCGAGGTCGACGCCATCTACCTGCAGGAGATCCGCGCCGCCGGCCTCTACGACAGCATATGGCAGGCGTTCGCAGTACTCCTGCCGGTGCGCGCGGTAGGCGTCATGGGCGATGCCCGCACGTACGAGAGCGTGGTCGCCCTGAGGGCGGTGACCTCGCGGGACGGCATGACCGCCGACTGGTTCCCGTTCCCCTATGAA
Source organism: Gemmatimonadota bacterium (assembly GCA_035687725.1). Taxonomy (GTDB): domain Bacteria; phylum Gemmatimonadota; class Gemmatimonadetes; order JACCXV01; family JAHWKZ01; genus JAICNR01. The sequence continues at coordinate 7,556 of DASRVB010000116.1, read as the reverse complement.
GTCCTCGGGCGGATCTCCAACCGGATCATCAACCAGGTCCGCGGGGTCAACCGCGTCACGTACGACGTCTCGAGCAAGCCACCGGCCACGATCGAGTGGGAATGATCTGAAGCCGGAGCCCGCGTCGCAGGGTCAGGGAGTCGCCGTATCGGCCGTCGCAGGCACCTCCGCACCGGGTTGCACGATCGGGAACAGCGTGTCGAGTCGCGCCGACACCCGGCCGTAGGCCCTCGTCATCAGGTCGTCGTTCTGTCCATGGACCTCCACGAACGTCCGCAGCTCCTTCTCGGAGACGCCGTGCTCGCGGAGGATCTCTTCGGCGCGGCGTGCGTAGGCCGCGGTGTCGGGAAGGAGCTGGATTCGCGCCACTATCAGATCGGACAGCGCCCTGGTGAAGGTCCGCTCTTCGATCGTCGGGCCGGCGGGCTCCGGCGGCGGGAGCTCCTCGCTGCAGGAGGAAGCGAAGGCGAGCGCGGCCAGGAGCGCGCACGGCAGTAGGATGTGCCCTCGCATGGCGCACAAGATGCGGACGGTCCGCCGGTGCCGCCAATGTTGGCCGGGCGGGTAGCCGATCCTATCTTCCCGTGCGTGAGGCGGCTGCTCCCGACCTTCGCGGCTCTCCTTCCGCTGTTCCTCTCGCTGCCGGCGGCGCGTTCGCCGGTCCTCGCCCAGCAAGCCGTGGAGATTTCCCCCGACGTCAGCGGCGAGGCGCTGTTCCACCTGGCACTGGAAGCCCGCCGACGTGGGGATGAACGGCTAGCCAGCGTCGTGCTGGAGCGGGTCGTGCGCCTCGACCCCGAAGCGGTGCTGCCCCGCCTGGAGTGGGCCGAGGTTCTGCTTTCGCTCGGGGAGCCCGGCCTCGTGGATGCCCTGCTGATGCCGGTGGCCGAGCGCATCGAAGCCGACGCCGGCGAGCGGCCGGACTCCGCCGCGCGGTTCTATCGCCTCCGCGGAAACGCGGCCGCGCGGGCGCGAAGGAAGGCCGACGCCCTGGAGCTCTACGAGCGGGCGATCGCCCTCGCCCCGCACGACCTCGGACTGCGCGGTCTCGTCGTCTCCATGTACCGCGCCGGTGGAGACGAGAGCTCGGCCGCGCGGCATCTGAAAGCTGCCGTCTCGATACGGCCTCAGGACTTCGACCTTCGTCTCGAGGCGGGGCGCGCGCTGCTGGCGGTTCATCGATTCGCGGAGGCCGAGGACGAGTTCCGGATGGCGCTGCGGATCGATCTGTGGTCCGTCCCGGCCTGGCAGGGGCTGGGGGAATCGCTCGCCGGACAGCAGAAATGGGCGGATGCCGAGGAGGTCTACCGCGGTGGAATTCGCCTGGCGCCCGAGTCCGCTCCGCTCCACGAGCTCCTCGGAGACGTGCTCATGGCGGGCGGTCGCCCCAAAGAGGCGATCGTCTGGTACAACCGGGCCGCCGCGCTCGGGGAATCGGTCGCCCCGTCTCTCGCCGACAAGATCGAGCAGGCACAGGCCCAGCTCCGGCCGTGAGGGCCGGCCGCGCGTGCGCTCCCTTCGCGATGCTCGTCGCTTCCGCGGCATTGGGCTGCGTGGCCTCACTGACGACCGAGGCCGGGCGCGCTCTCGAAGCGGGCGGCGACCCGGCGCCGCTGGTGGCGGAGCTGACGGCGATCCACGACGCGATCGATCGCACCAAGCGGATCTTCGACGTGACGTTGGTGGAAGGGAACCGGCGCTTCCACGGTGAGGGCGCGCTGTCCTATCGTTCGCGACCGCTTGCAGCTCGCGGGGACGTCTTTGGTCCGCAATCCACGCCTGTCCTGCGGTTCGCCCTGTTCGGGGACACGCTCACGGTGGTGTTGCCGCGCGAGGGAGAGATCCTGCGCGGTCGTCTCGGAGACCCGCGCTTCGCGGAGCTGACCGGCGAACGAGCCCTCGTCACGCCCGAGGTCCTGGGGGCGCTGCTCGGCGCCTACGACGTCCGGCGCCTGGTGGAGCGGTCCGATCGGACGGCCTCGGCGATCCACGATGACCGCCGCACGCTTTACATTTGGGAGACCGGCGCGCTGCACGCGCTCACGGTCCGATCCGGACGCCTGGTGGAGTATCGGCAGGCGACGGGAGGCGAGCTCGCGTATCGTGTGGAGTTCGAGGAGTTCGCGACTGTGGATGGCCGTGAGAGCCCGCGGCGGGTCGTGGTGCGGGATTTCGCACGCGATCGGTGGCTGGTGCTGGAAGTCTCAAGCGAGCACGAGGAGGTCGAGGATGCGGCGTTCCAACCGCTCCCATAGCAAAGCCAGGATACCCGCGTGGGTCCCGGCTGCCGTGGCGCTGGCCGGGATCGTGGCCTGCGGCTACTCGTTCCGCTCTCCCGTGCCCGCTCATCTCAATACCGTCTACGTCCCCACGTTCCAGAACGAAACCCGCGAATTCCAGCTCACGCAACAGCTCACGGAGCGCGTCATCGGAGAGTTCCTCAATGAATCGCGCCTGCAGCTCGTAGGAGACGAGGAGGATGCCGATCTCCTCGTCGTGGGGACGATCAAGAGCTACGAGGAAGAGGCGCTGTCCTACGACCCGGGTCAGGCCGCGAATCCCGACGTGTTCAACCGGCGCGTTCTTCTGACCGTCGATGTGCGGCTCGAGGACCAGGTAAGAGATGAGACGCTGTGGGAGAGCGCCTCGCTTCGCGAGTGGGGGGAGTTCAGCGAGGAGCAGGGGGAGACTCGCGAGGACGGTATCCAGCGTGCCATCGACAAGATCTCCGAGGAACTCCTGCGACACGTGGTGGAGGAGTTTTGATTCGCGCGCTCCTCTGGTTGGCCGTGCTGGGAGGCGGCGTCTACATTGCGACGCGCTACGCGGCCCCGCAGATTCGGGCCTGGCGATTCGAGGACGCGATGGCGCAGACCGTTCGGCTGTCCGAGGGCGCGGGAGAGTCGGAGATGCGCCGTGCGCTGCTCGACACCGCGGCTGATCTCCACGTTCCCCTGACTTCGCCACGCCTGCAGGTCCATCGCGATCTCAGCGGCCGGACTCTCATCTCAGCGTCATGGGAGGAGATCGTCAGCATTGGGGCGTGGAAGCTGGGAGAGTGGGTGGACACGCTGCATTATTCGTACGAAGTGCGGGAGGGATACGGGAGACAGTGAGCCCGTTGCTCCAGAAGAAAGTGCTGGTGCTCAACCAGAACTACGAGCCGCTGACCGTGTGTCACGCTCAGCGCGCCGTCGTGCTGGTCGTGCTCGGCAAGGCCGAGATCGTGGAGCGCTACGACGTGGTGGTCCGGTCCGTGTCGTGCGCCGTGCCGCTGCCGTCCGTGGTGCGGCTCAGCATGTACATCCGGGCGCCTCGCCAGCCGGTGGCGCTCACCCGGCGCAACGTGCTCAAGCGCGACGGCTACAGGTGTCAGTACTGCGCCACGCGCAGGGGACCCATGACGACCGACCACGTCGTGCCGCGCTCGCTCGGCGGCAGCGACAGCTGGACCAACCTCGTCTGCGCGTGCATCCGCTGTAACAACCGCAAAGGCAGCCGCACGCCCGAGCAGGCAAACATGCCGCTCCTGAGGCCACCGCGACGGCCGCACCGGTATACACAGATCACGTTCTACTCGGCGATTCCCGACAAGCGCTGGCGACCGTACCTGTTCCTGGACTGAGATCCGCGAGGAGGAAGGCGATGCAGGGCGTTTCAACGACCGGCTGATGGAAGGAACCGCGCACCTCGTCGACGTAGCCCACATCTTCTTCATCCTCCTCGTGGTGCTGCTGGCGGCGAAGGTCGCGGGAGAGTTGTTCGAGCGCATCGGCCAGCCCGCGGTGCTGGGCGAGCTGGTCGCCGGCATCGTCCTGGGAACCTCGATGCTGGGCATCGTCCCGGTCGATCCGGCCGATCCCTATGGTTCGGTCATTCACGTGATGGCCGAGATCGGCGTCGCGATCCTGCTGTTCGAGGTAGGACTGGAGACCGATCTCCGCGAGATGTTCCGGGTCGGATCCGCGGCGTTCACGGTTGCGGTCGTCGGTGTCGTCCTGCCGTTCGTGTTCGGATACCTCTTCTGGCACATGTACGAAGGGGGCGCCAGTCTGGTGGCGATCTTCGTCGGCGCCACGCTGACGGCGACCTCGGTCGGAATCACTGCGCGCGTGCTCGAAGATATCGGCAAGATCCACACGGCGGAGGCGCGGATCATCATCGGCGCGGCCGTGATCGACGACATCCTGGGGCTGCTCATTCTGGCCGTCGTAGTGGCGCTGACGGAGACGGGGCAGGTTTCCATTCCCGATATCGCGAAGCTGTTCGGTCTGGCGTTGGGATTCCTGGTCGTCGCGATGGCCGTCGGATTGTCCACGGCGCGCTGGCTGTTCGAGCTCGTGAACCGCATGCGCGTGCGGGGGGTGCTGGTCACAGGGGCGTTCGCGTTCGCCTTGTTGCTGGCGTTTTTCGCCGACCGTGTCGGGCTGGCGCCCATCGTGGGCTCGTTCGCGGCCGGGCTCATCCTGTCGAGGACGAACCAGTTCGACGCGATCATCGCGCAGATCAAGCCGGTGGCGGACGTCTTCACGCCCATCTTCTTCGTCTCGATAGGGGCGGCCGTGAACATCGCGATCCTGGACCCGAGGAACCCTGCGAATCATGAGATCCTCGTCATCGGAGGAGCGCTGTTCGCCATCGCCGTGGTGGGCAAGGTCGCGTCCGGGTTCGCTGTGTTCTGGCGCAAGCTCAACCGGCTCGCGGTGGGAGTGGGAATGGTGCCCCGCGGCGAGGTGGGGCTGATCTTCGCCCAGATCGGCCTTATCGGCGGCGTGCTCACCCAGGACGTGTTCTCGGCCATCCTCATCATGGTCATCGGCACTACGCTGATCACGCCCCCGCTCCTCAAGATTCTCTTCCAGAGGTCCGAATGAACGCGGACTCCAGACCCCTCCTGTCGGTGGTGATTCCCGTCTACAACGAGGCGGGGACGATCGAGGCGATCCTATCCCGAGTCGCCGCCACCCCGCACGACAAGGAGATCATAGTGGTGGACGACGCCTCGACGGACGGGTCGCGGGAGTACCTGGAGACCGTCGATCGGGGAGAGGCTGTTGTGCGTGATTCCGCCGGCGAACCGGCCCGCGTCCGCGTCCTGTTCCAGGCCGAGAACCGGGGCAAGGGCGCTGCGCTTCGGCGCGGCTTCGAAGCCGCCACGGGCAGCATCCTGCTGGTGCAGGACGCAGACCTCGAGTACGACCCCAAGGACTACGACGTGCTCCTGCGACCGATCCTCGAGGGGCAGGCGGACGTCGTGTACGGCTCCCGCTTCCTGGGCGGCCCGCAACGGGTGCTCCTGTTCTGGCACTACCTCGGGAACCGCACGCTGACGCTGTTGTCGAACATGCTGACGAACCTGAACCTCACGGACATGGAGACCTGCTACAAGGTGTTTCGGCGTGAGGTCCTGGACGGTATCGGGACGCTGAGGTCGGACCGCTTCGGTTTCGAGCCGGAGTTCACCGCCAAGGTGGCGCGGCACCGTTTCCGCGTATACGAGACCCCGATCGCCTACCATGGACGCGACTACGCCGAGGGGAAGAAGATCACCTGGCGTGACGGCGTAGCCGCGCTGTGGCACATCGTGCGGTACCGCGTCACCGACTGATGCAGATCGAAAACCTGTCCGCCGCAGCCCAGGAGCCATCCGGCGCGCCCGACACAACCGCTGCCCTGGACAGGATCGGCGGCGCGGTCGAGCGGGTCACGGAGGTGCGGTCGACCGAGGATCTCTGGCGGCTGGCCGGGGAGTTTCGGGAAGAGCTGATCCGCTTCGGGTTCCAGGCGCTGATCGCGATCGGGGTCCTGGCGGCGTTCCTGGCTGCTTACCTGCTGGTGCGGACCGCCATCCGGCCGGTGTTCGATCGATCGCATCTGGAAGAAGACGCCCGGAACCTGCTCGAGACGCTGGCCAAGTACACGATCCTGGGCTTCGGCTTGATCCTGGCGCTGGACCAGCTGGGCTTGAACGTCACCAGCCTGATCGCCGGGCTCGGGGTCGCGGGGCTCGCGCTCGGGTTCGCGGCCAAGGACACGCTGGCCAACTTCATCGCCGGGGTGACGATCCTCTGGGACCGCCCGTTCCGCGTGGGTGACCGCGTCGAAGCCGACGGAGAGTTCGGCCAGGTGAAGAAGATCACGCTGCGGTCGACCCGCATCCACACGGGAGACAACAAGGTCGTGATCATCCCCAATCAGAACATCGTGAACAGCAAGATCATCAACCACACGATGCAGGCCTCGCTGCGGATGGTGATCCCCTTCGGGATCGCCTACGAGGCCGACATCGCCCAGGCACGGGAGGTCGTGCTGGCGGTCGTGAAGGGGGACGATCGGGTCCGCGAGCGTCCACCGCCCGAGGTCGCGGTGATCGAGCTGGCGGCCTCGTCGGTCAACATGGAGCTTCGCCTGTGGCTGAAGAACCCCCACCACGAGGGCCCGATCCTCTCGGAGTACCTGGAGAAGGTCAAACTGGCGCTGGACGCGGCCGGGATCGCGATCCCGTACCCCCAGCTGGCGGTCCGCATCGAGCAGCCGCCCGGGTCGGCGTCGTGACGCTGCCGCGAGCCTCCACGGAGACACCCCTCGAGCGGTTCCGGGAGGACGGGCTCCCGCGTGTCGAGTCGGCGTTCACGCCGGGGCTGACCGCGGCTGTCACCACCAGCGAGCTGGATTTCGGCAGGCACACCGAGTCGCGTGCGCGGAAGGTGTCCGAAGCCCATCGCGCCCTGCTGGAGTGGGCGGCGGTGGGATTCGACCTGGTCGTGGGCGGATCGCAAGTCCACGGAACGCGCCTGTTCCTGGCCGATGGCGTGCAGGTGCCTGAGGAGGACGGCCGGCGGGCCCCGGCCACGCTCCGCGTGGCGGGCTACGACGGGTTCCTCGCGGGTCGCCCTGGAATCCTGCTCACCGTGGGGATCGCCGACTGCGTTCCCGCTTTCCTGGCCGCCCCCGGACGGGGAGCCGTTGCGCTGCTGCATGCCGGCTGGCGAGGCGTGGCCGCCGAGATCGTTCCGTTGGCGATCGCGGCGCTGGAGCGAGAGCTCGAGGTTCCGGCGGCCGAGATCCGGGCCTGGTGGGGCCCGGCGATCGGCCCCTGCTGCTACCCGGTGGGGCGTGAGGTCGTCGAGGCGCTCGAGGGCACGGCGGCGCGGGGGCACCGGGGGGCCTGGCTGGAGGCCAGTGGCGGCGCGGCCCGGGTAGACCTGCGGGCTGCTCTGACGCTCCAGGCGGTAGCGGCGGGCCTCGCGCCGGACCGCATCTCCTCTTCGCCCCTCTGCACCTCCTGCGATCCGCGTCTCCACTCCTATCGGCGTGAACGGGGCGGTGGGGGAAGGATGCTAGCGGTCGCGGGATACTCCAAGGCGGGACCCTAGCGGGTTTGCCGCCGGGCGGGTTTGCGGTATATTCGATTCGAAGTGGGGCGCAATCCCCACTTTTTTTCTTCCGCGGCCGTCGAGAGCCATGCCTGACCCCAGCCGCCTGATCGCCGTCATCGAGCCGATCGTCGAGCAGGCGGGTGCCGAGCTGGTCGACCTGGAGGTCGCCGGATCGCA
>DASRVB010000115.1:0-4207 GCA_035687725.1 Gemmatimonadota bacterium | reverse complement strand
TCGCGGCCGGGTCGAGCGGCGCGGAGCGCGCCCGCCACTGGCTGGACGCCGCACGCCTCGCGGATCTGGAGGGTGAGGAGCGGTCGGCGGACGAGATCCGCCGCCGATTGGTCGCCCACGAGCCCGAGCACGCCGCCGCCGTCCTGCTCGACTCCGCGCTGCGCGCGCGCCTGGATCTTCCGCCGCTCGAGGTCGCGCGCGCCCTCTTCCGGGCGCGACGGCCGGCCGATGCCGAGGCTTTCGCGACCCCGGTGGTCGAATCGCGCGCCTCTCAGGCGGCGCTCCAGGAGGCGAGACTCCTGCGCGCTTCGATCCGGGCCGCCCGGGGGGACCGCGCAGGGGCGGACGCCGACTACGATTCGTTCCTGGCTCGATGGCCCGCGGATCCCCGCGTCCCCGAGGTCCTCATGGACCGCGCGCGGATGGCGCTGACCTTCCGCGATCGCCCGGCCGCGCGACAGGGCTTCCAGGAGGTCCTCGTCCGCTATCCCGGAGGCAAGTACGCCGACGACGCGCTCTATCTGCTCGCCGACTCGTGGCAGGACGACTACGGCGCCGAGGCCGCCTTCGCCGACCGCGCCATCGAGGCGTTCGATCGCCTGGTCCGGACGGCGCCCGGCTCCTACTTCGCCGACCGCTCGGAGATGCGGGCGGCCCACCTCGCGTTCGCGCTCGGCCGCTACGCCGAGGCGCGGAGGCGCTACGCCGCGTACGACGGATCAGAGAGCGCTCGCGAGGCGCGGTACTGGTTGGGGAGGACGCTCTACGAGCTCGGCGAACGCGTCGAGGCGCGCGAGATCTGGCGCACTCTGTCGCGCGGCGACGACTGGTATGCGCTCCTGTCGCGGGACCGCCTGGGCGGCCGCCCCGGCGCCTCGATCGAGCTCTACAACCCCGGCTACCGGCCGGCGCCCGAGAGCTCGCGCTCGGAGGGATCGGCGCTCCTGGCCGACCCCGCGGGGAGGACGGCGGCGGCGCTCCTCGAGTTCGGCGAGCGCGAGCTGGCGCGGGCGGAGCTCGTCCGCGGTCTCGCCCGCGTGGGCAGCGACCGCGCCCGGTTGGCGGAGTGGGCCGAGGGCCTCGTCGCCTGGGGGTTCCCGGGAATCGCCCTCCAGATCGGCGTGCGGCTCGGCGAGAACGGCGCGGGCGAGTCGTGGGCCTTCCCGCGCGGGTTCGCGGCGACGATCGACGAGGAGGCGCGGGCGCACGCGATCGACGCCTACTACGTGATGGCGCTGATCCGCCAGGAGAGCCTGTTCCGGCCGGGCGCGGTCTCGCCGGTCGGCGCGGTGGGCCTCATGCAGGTCATGCCCGCCACGGGCGCCGAGATCGCGGACTCGACCGGTTGGCCGGACTACGACCCGCCGATCCTCACCGATCCGGCGATCAGCCTGCACTTCGGCTCGCGCTACCTCGAGGACCAGCTGGCCCGCTTCGATGGGTTCTGGCCCGCGGTGCTCGCGGCGTACAACGGAGGGCCCCACAATGTCGCGCTCTGGTGGGAGTTCCCGGAGCGGGAGCTGGACGCCGAGCTGTGGATCGACCGGATCCCCTACAAGGAAACCCGCAACTACGTCAAGAAGGTCATCGCCCAGTATGTCGCCTACCGCCGGCTGCACGCGGACGCGCCGGCTTCGCGCTGACGCGTTCGCGCTCTGGACATCGGTCGCTTGCCTGGCGGCGGTCGCCCCACCGGCCGCCGCGCAGTCGTCGGATCTCGAGATCGGCGACCAGCCGGCGCACACGACGCTCGTCTATCCCCCCTTCGCCCACACGCTCGGGATCCACCGCGCGCGCCCGCCCCATCTCAAGCTCTTCCTCGGCGATCGCACGCGGTTCGACGACCCGCAGGGGGTAGCGGCGGTCAAGTTCGCCTCCGACGACGATCCCGAGGCCCGGGGCGACGACTTCCAGCTGACGCTCTTCGGCGTCAACTCGGGTCGCGGAGAGGTCCTCTACAACTCCAGCATGAAGACGCTGGCGATCTACGGCCGGCCGGGGAGCGGCCAGGACGAACTCGACCGCCCGCATGGCATCGCGGCCACCGTCGACGGACGGGTGTATGTGGCGGATACGGGGAACCGGCGCGTGGTAAGGCTCCGCTGGGATCCCGTCGCGCGAGCGCTGTCGTGGGCCGGGAGCTGGGAAGCGGCCGAGCCCTTCGACGTCGAGGCCGACACCAGGGGCGACGTGTGGGTCAGCGACCGCGAGTCGAGCGCGGTCCTGCGGTTCCCCGACGGCGCGGCCGGGGCAGGGACCGACCTGCTGCCGCCCCCCCTCACGACCGGGGACAGGTGGCCCCTACCCGCGGACGTCGAGGCACCGCTGGGGCTCGCGGTCATGGACTCGCTCGACCCGTGGCTTCAGCCGAACGACACCCGGCTCTACCTCGTAGACCGGGACGGCGGCAGGCTCCGCGCCTATGACACCCGCGGACGCGTGATCGCCGCCGTCGACGCCGGCGCGATGCCCGGAGACGGGGTGCGCTTCTTCTACGTGGAGATCGACTACTTCGGCAACGTCTACGTCAGCGACCCGGCTGGCGGTCGGGTCTGGAAGCTCGATCCCATGCTCCGGTTGCTGGATTCCTTCTCGGGACCGGGCCCGGCCGAGAGCGCGCTCGAGGAGCCGCGCGGGATCGCGATCTGGAAGCGGTTCGGGCAGGTCTTCGTCGCCGAGCGCGAGGGTGCGCAGTACTTCTTCGTGGGAACGGATTTCCGCCCCGTGTCGGAGCCGCTCGAGGTCCGGCGCGGGCCGCGGGAGGAGGGCGGTTCGGTGGACTGGTCGATGGATCTGTTCCTGACCGAAGCGGCGACGGTCACGATCGCCTTCCTCGACGCCGCGGGCGACTCGCTCGCCACCGCCGACGCGGGCGTCGAGCGCGCGGGACGGGGAAGCGTGTCCTGGGACGAGACCGACTGGACGGATCCCGGCGCGCCGGGGTGGGAGGAGCAGGTCCGGAGCGTGGTCGTGGAGGCGCGCCCGACCTACTCCAGCCGCCGTCGCTTCGCTCGCGTGAGGGAGCTGCCCATCGTCTGGGCCGGGCCTTGACCGCTCTCCCGGGGTCCGGTACACTCGCGAAAACCCCACAGCGCAATCCCCTCGACAGGGAGGAATCGCCCCCGATGCCCACGGGAAAGGTGAAGTGGTTCAACGACGCCAAAGGATATGGTTTCATCCAGCGGGAGGACGGTGAGGATGTCTTCGTCCATTTCACCGCCATCCAATCGGACGGTTTCAAGACGCTGGCCGAGGGTCAGGAAGTGGAGTTCGAAGTCCTGAACGGCCAGAAGGGTCCCCAGGCCTCCAACGTCCTGAAACTCTAGACGACGATTCCCAACGAAGACCAAGCGCCTCGCCGGCTGCGGCCGGCGGGGCGCTTTTGTTTCCCGCCTTTCGCCCGGGATTTCCTGTTGCCGGCCGCCGACCCGCCGGCCACTATGGACGCATGGTGGAGCCGGGCGGGGAGTCGGTGAAAGAGGTCGAACAGCGCGAAGACGTCCGCGTCGCGCTCCAGCAGATCACGGCGACAGAGACGCCGAAGGAACCGGTTCGTCCGCTCCAGCTCGCGTGGGTGGCGACCTACCTCCTGGTTCTCGGCGGCCTCGCGGTGGTCTACTACCTCCTGCGGTTCGAGGTCTTTCCGCTCGCCCCCCGGATCGACGCGTTCCTTCGGCGCCTCACGCTGGGCGGGATGGCAGTCGTCGCGATCATGACCGTGGTCAAGGCGGTGGACGCCTTCGTCCTCAGCCGGCTCGAGAGCCGGGTCACGGAGTTCACGCTGCGCCGCGTGGTACGCGCCGCTGCCGCGCTCGTCGTCCTGTTCGTCGTGGCCTCCATCCTGTCGGCCAGCTGGTACACGGCGCTCGTGTCGCTCGGCATCCTGTCGCTGATCCTCGGCTTCGCCCTCCAGACCCCGATCCTCAGCTTCATCGGCTGGCTGTACATCCTGGTGCGCACGCCGTACCGGGTCGGCGACCGGATCCGGATCGGCGACGCGACGGGGGACGTCATCGACGTGGGATACCTCGACACGACCTTGTGGGAGTTCGGCGGCGAATACCTGTCGACCGACCATCCCAGCGGCCGGGTGATCAAGTTCCCGAACTCGCTCGTCCTCAGCGAGCCGGTCTTCAGCTATTCGTGGCCTCTATTTCCCTACATCTGGAACGAGCTGAGCTTCCAGATCGCGTACGAGAGCGACCTC
>DASRVB010000114.1:0-10498 GCA_035687725.1 Gemmatimonadota bacterium | reverse complement strand
CCGTTCCTCGGTGAGCCGGGACTCGATCGTGGCGGGGTTCTGCGGGGAACGCTCCGGCATGGGGCTCCTCGTGAGGTCCGTTGGCAGGAAGCGGGCGACCATCATCGGCTTGAAGTTGGCTGGAGTCAACGCCGCCACTTGCCCGACACGTGCCAATGTGATAACATGATATCATAATGAATAAGCATGATGGCATGATACGAACCCAGGTCCAATTCGAGAAATCGCAGTACGAGCGCGTCCGGGAGGCGGCCGCCCGCCGAGGAGTCTCGATGGCTCAATTCGTACGAGAGGGAGTCGAGGCGTACCTGGCTCAGGAGCGGGCAGATCCGTGGCACAACCTGCTCAAGGTGGCCGGAAAGTACGGGAAGGACGGCCCCCCGGAGGACGTGGGTCGGGAGCACGATCGGTATCTCGACGAGGCATACGAGGATTGGCGCGAGTCTTCGTAGACACATCCGCGCTCTACGCCACCCTCGTGCGTGATGACGAGAACCACCCCGCGGCCAATGGGGCATTGCAGCTCCTGAAAGAGCGGGGAATGACGCTCGTCACGAGCAGCTACGTCGTGCACGAGACGATCGCGCTTCTCCAGCGCCGGTGGGGAATCGAGGCGGTTCGCGACTGGGAGCGTAACGTCGAAGGTGGGCTCGTCATCGTCTGGGTGGACGCCGAGGTTCACGACCATGCCATGGGTGCGCTCCTTGCTGCGGCGGATCGGGCGATCTCGCTCACCGACTGGGCCAGCTTCGAGATCATGCGTCGAGAAGGGATCGATCGCGCATTCGCCTTCGATCGGGATTTCGAAAATCGCGGCTTCGAGGTGATCCCCGCGCCCGCGTAGCCAGCTTCAGATCAGAGTCAAGCCGGTGGAAGTGAAGGGCCCTCAAGGTGTCGCACGCCGGCAGATTCTAGCGACTGGGCGGTCTCCTCGTACATCGGATCGTCTGGCAGGTATATAACCGTGCCCTCACGTCCGCGCGTCAACAGAACCCGGTATACGTTTCGACGAAGGCTCAAGGTGTCATCGACGTACTTGGTTCGCCCCGACCGCCGAGCAGACCAGGCGCCATCTTCCCGCAGAAAATCCGAACCCCATGCTAGAATCGCCAGGTCGAGTTCGAGCCCCTGAGAAGAGAACTCCGTCGCGACACTTTCCAGCTGACAGCACGAGAGAGGATCGTCCTGAGGTGCGTTGTACCACGGTCCGACACGAAGCCTTTTCGTGGTCTGATAGCTGTTGTCGACTCCGAACTCGGGTAGGTCCTTCGCTTTGGACGATGCCAGGAGCCCATACCTCGCATCCGGTTCGTTGGAGAACCGGCTGCGGGCGTAATTCTTCGCTGCATCGAGATTTCTCGTCAGGAGCAGTCGGTAGCCTTCCTCCCAGAGCGTCTCGCCAAGAGAGCCGACGAAGGTGGGATGCTCATTTGATAAGAATCCCTCAACCCAGGAGTGCAAAGCCCTCGCATTGTGAAACCGAATCTCCGTGTCGAGGTTCAGGGTCGACTCCCATACAGTGCGCAGACCACCTCCAAGAAACACCTCCTCTATTTCCGCAGGAGCATGAATCGTCCATGCGGAGGGATCTGAGGATTCTTCGGCTGCACGCCTCCATTGGATCAGACCGCCGTGTTCTCCTGCATGGATTTCCTGTCCCGTTCCGATCAGGCCGACGATGACACACCATTCGGGGATTCGTGTGGCGAACTGGACGAAATGCTCGGGTTCTGAAATCGCGGCCTGGGCTTGGGAACGATGCTTCCGCGCGACCTGGTCTCTATCCCACGCACGCTGGGCTTCATCGAAGATCAGTAAGTGCTCGGGAGGAATCGAACCCCGGGATCTGCTGTAGTGCTTGATGTAATCCTTGACTCCGCGGACGAAGACCTTGCCGCCTCCGCCAGCCTCCTTGAGCGCATACTGCAGTACCTCCACAAGGGGGCCGTTTCCAGAAAGGAAGACGGCCGGTGCGGCCGGCTTCCCCTTGCCACGGTCGATCGCGAGGTCGTCTACGAATCCGGCGTGCACGAGCCGAAGCCCTACCAGCGTCTTCCCCGAGCCTGGAACTCCGGTCAGGAGGACGAGGCGTCGAGTGCCCGTGCGCGCCGCTTCGTGGGCGATCTCTGTGATTCGTTCCACGGCTGGGTCGGTGGCAGCTCGTGCGCGCTTGATCATCGGCAACGGATCCCGTAGGAACAGGTTCCGTGCCGCCTCCACCAGAGTCGGAAGCGGCTGGTATGCATCAGGATCCAGGAACTGCTGAGGCGAAATAGGCGGACCGGACAGTTCAGCACTGATTCGAAGGAGGAGTTGGTGAAGCCCCAGGCGGCTGGCAACGTACACGTCGTCGATCAAGGTCTCGAGGTCCACGGCAGCCGTGGGAACAAGGACAGGGACGACCGGTCTCTCAGCGCATTCTGAGTGATAGCAGCGCAGGTCGCGTGCATATGCAGATACCTGATCTACGTCAGCTCGGGTTGGGAAGGCCTTGCCCTTGAGCTCCATGACGAGGACCGACCCGTTCTCGAGGATGATCACGTCTGGCCGACGCGATTCTCGCGGAAGCTCGTACTCCAGGATGGCCGTGTACGTTCGTGCTGAATCGTCGCAGCGAACGAGTGAGCGACACTCCTCCTGGAGCCAGGGGATAGAGGTGCTCCAGGCACGGACCTGCTCGGGTCCGGCATCCCGGACGAATCGCTCGAGGGAAAAGCGGACGACACGAGGCTCCGCACCGTAGAAGGTCGGCAGGTCGGATTGCCAACCCCAGGTCTGATCATCATTGTCGCTGGAACGCACGGCCCACAATCAGGCTGGTCGAGATACCTGTCAACCTTGGAAGGGTTTACTCCAGCGGTGGCAGGTCGCGGGACTGGGGAAGGGGCTCCTGGGGTCGGTCCACGTAGGCGCGCTCGATGGCCCCCGCGAGATCGGAGGCGCCGGACTCGGCGATGAACGCCGCGAGATCCTCTTCGCTGTAGAGCAGCATGAGGCGACGGGCGAGCTCGTCCCGGAACTCCGGCGTGTAGATCGATCCGACGAACGCGGTCTGGTGGAGATCTTCGAGGGGCGCCAGGAAGATCACCGCGTCGTAGGCGTCGGCCATCGTCTGACCCGGCGCGACGTCCAGCATGTGGTTGCCGACGTACGGCGCTTCCCCGAAGGCCGTGCCCTCGAGCGGAATCGCCACAGCCTCGCCATAGTCGCGGTAGGCGCGGTCCCACGCGCCTTCCTCCATCCGTTCCCATCGATAGTCCATGCGCTCCATGCCCTGCGTGGTCCGGGTCCCGGTCGTGTCCTCGCGCACACGTTCGATGACGAGCTGCGGCGCGTGGAAGCGGATCGAATACGCGCGACCCGGCTCGCGCTCGTGGAAGTACGTGGTCGCGTTCCAGTAGAGGGAGCCGTCGGCGTCCCGGATCGCCTGGTAGGCATGGCGGGTGTTGGTCAGGAAGATCCCCCTGCCGCCCGATGCGAGCGTCGAGCGGATCATCGAGTACATGGTGTAGTCATAGGCGTCGAGTCCCTGGCGGAACACCTCCACATCCCGTGAAGTCCGGACCTCCGACCAGTACGTGGGGCTGCCGACGGCCACGACCCGAAGCCGCTCGGAGTCGGGGAGGGACAGGTTCACCTCGTGGATCGTCCGCAGGAGGTCGAAGTACGTCGCGTATGGGAACCCGTCCCCGCTGGCGCTGTTCTGGAACGCGGGGTAGAGGAGCCGCGGATCTTCGTCTGGAGCAGCCAGATAGGCCTCGATGTGCCCCTGCTGGTTCAGCGGCACGGCTTCGAGGAACAGGAACCGCGCTTGCTCCCGAAAGCCCGGCGCCCGCACGAGCCGCTGATAGAACTCGAAGGGCTCGACCAGCGTGTGGAGCGCGTCGTCGAAAACGACCAGGTCATGGCGCTCGAGCCGATCGAGGACGAACGCGATCGGCTCGCGGCCGTGCGCCCGAAGATCGGCCAGGTGCACGGAGTCGTCCTGCGCGGCCGCCGGAGTCGTGAGCGCGAGAAAGACGGCCGGAAGGCCGAGCCGGAGGACAGGGACCGAACGCTGCATCGTCGTTCGGGCATTAGTCTTACGATTCGCCGAGACGGCTGCAACGGGCATGAGGGAGCGGATCCGCGTATATTCGTGTCGTGATTCGAATCCGCGGGCGTGCCGCCAATGGGCGAATCCGCGGAGATGACGAGCGAGGACGCACGGGATACCCCGGCCGCCTCGCAGCTGCGAGCCCCGGACGAAACGGGCATTCGAGCCCGGCGTTCCGGGGTTTCTTGTTTGAAGGGACGAAATGGAAGCGATGAAAAAGAACGGATCGCGCGACAGCGCGCGATCGAACGACAACGGCGATGGAAATCGCAGCGGCGACGGCAACGCTCACCCCGGCTTTCACGGGTTGGGACTCGACTCCAGGCTCCTACGCACGATCGAGGACCTGGGTTTCGAGAGGCCCACGCCAGTGCAGATCGAGGCGATCCCGCCCGCCCTCGACGGACGCGACATCCTCGCGTGCGCGATGACGGGAAGCGGAAAGACCGCGGCGTTCGTATTGCCGATCCTGCAGCGACTCCTCGACGAGCCGCGGAAGGGAACGCGCGTCCTCATCCTGACGCCGACCCGTGAGCTGGCTGCGCAAGTGGCCGATCACTTCGCGGAGCTCGCTGCCCACACGAACGTGCGGGTTGCCACCGTGTTCGGCGGCGTGGGGGCCGGCGCTCAGGAGTCCGCCTTCCGCAAAGGCGTAGAAGTGATCGTCGGCACGCCGGGGCGGCTACTCGACCACTTCCAGCACGACTACGCCAGGCTGTCGAGACTCGAGGTCCTGGTCTTCGACGAGGCGGACCGGATGCTCGACATGGGGTTTCTCCCCGACATCAAGCGGATCTTGCGGCACCTCCCGAAGGCCCCGCGCCAGACCCTGTTCTTCTCGGCCACGATGCCGGAAGAGATCGTCCGGTTGTCACGCGACATCCTGCGCGAGCCGGTGCGGATCTCGGTCGAGCGGAAGTCCGCGCCCGCGACCGGAGTCGTTCAGGCGCTCTACCCCATAGGTGCGCAGCTCAAGGTCCAGCTCCTGGGAGAGCTGCTGGAGCGCGGCGAGATCGGAAACGCGATCGTATTCTGCCGCACGAAGCATCGCGCCGACCGGCTCGCGAAGAAGCTCGTCGCCCGGGGTATCGCCGCGGGCAGGATTCACGGCAACCGCAGCCAGGGGCAGCGGACGGCGGCGCTGGCCGCGTTCAAGAACGGGCACACCCGCGTCCTCGTCGCGACCGACATCGTCGCGCGCGGGATCGACGTCGAGGCGCTCGATCACGTGGTCAACTTCGACGTGCCCCATACACCGGACGACTACATCCACCGGGTGGGCCGCACCGCTCGCGCGGAGATGACCGGAGACGCGTACACGCTGGTCTCTCCGGAGGAGGAAGGCACGATCCGGGCGATCGAGAGGGCGCTGGGCGGCGCCATCGAGCGTCGCACGGTCGAGGGGTTCGATTACCGGGGGCCCGCCGAGCCCCGCCTCGAGGCGCCAGGCCGGGACCGGGCCCCCCGCCACCGCCACGCAGGACGCGCTCCTGGAAGGCTTTCGCCTCGCTGATCCCGCCACATCAGGGACCGAATCCGCGGCCCGAAACCCACCCGAAACTTTGAACTCTGAAACCGATTCCACCGTCCTGACGTAGACAAGCACGTGAAGCGAAAGCGAAGAGGATTCACCATACCGTAAGCGGAAAAGGAGCAATGCAATGCGTGCCATCATCGCCGGCTTCATCGCGGCGACCCTGTACTCCCTGGCCATCGCGGCCCTCATCGGCACCGCGATGCCGTCCCGGCAGGAGCTCGAGGCCATCGATGCCTCGTACCTGGCCAACGTCTCGGACGTGATCCAGATCGTCGAAGCGGAGTCGAACCCGCCGGCCACGGTCCAATAGCACGATTCTGGTAGGGCAGAGAAACCGAGAGGGCTCGCCGAGAGGCGGGCCCTTTTCGCATATGGGTCGGGAAATCCCCTACACCGGCGACCCGCCTTCCCCCGACAGACGAGCGCTCCGCGGCCGGCTAGGATGCCGGTATGGACCCTCGGAACTACACGGCCTCCGACAAGACCCGGGACGGAACGTTCGTCCCGATCCGCGCGATCCGACCCGATGACAGCGGGCGGCTCGCGGGCATCTTCACCCATCTCTCCACCGAGACGATCCGGGCGTGCTGGCGCGACGTCCACGTCGGTATCCTGGCCACCGTCTGGATCGACGGCGAGGAGCGGATCGTCGGGCTCGCCGGCTACTTCGTGGACCCGTGGTCGGAGCCGCGCCGGGCAGAGGTCGCGTTCATCGTCCTCGACGACTGGCAGGGCCGAGGAATCGGCAGCCTGCTTTTCGCGCACCTTGCCCGGATCGCGCTCCGGCTCGGAGTCGACGTGTTCTACGCGCTGGTGTCCGCGTCCAACCGCCGCATGATTCGCATCTTCGAGAGAAGCGGGTTCCCGGGTGAGGTGGAGTACGACGGATCGGAGGCCCGGGTGACGCTCGACCTCACCGGGACGGGGATTCGCGCCGCCCGCGGTCGCGGCGTACCTCTAGAGACCGCCGGCGACGAGGCGCACCGGCAACCCTACCGCATCGTTCTCTCGACCCCGATCTCGACTTCGGGCTCGTCGACGAAGAGCGTCACCGCAGCGCCCGTGACGTCGACCGCGACCACTTCGCGAACGCCGACGTCGTTGCCGCTGAGATACTCGCCCAGCCTCATCGTGACCTCGTCGGCGCCGACCACCTGCAGGTCGGTGGTCGACAGGAACTTCCTGAGCTCCTCGACCTGCGTGCGGTTCCTGGCGAGGGCCTCCTCGAAGGTGCCGCGCTCCTCGCCCCCGATCACGCTACCCACCCTGACCACCTGGAGGTCACCGAGCGAGAGCCGCCCGAGAGCCTGGAGCTCGTTGGTCTCGCTCTCGACGCGGTCGAGGGCGGGGACGAGCGTTCCGATACCGGGCCGGTCGACGGTGGATTCCGCGCCCGCCTGAGCGTAGGCAGCCACCGGTGCGGCGAGGACGAGCATGACGATCAGGCGAAAGACCCGTTGCGTGGTCATGGAACGAGCGTACAACAGCGAGGATGGCAGGTCTGTCAGGTTCAGGACGTAGTCCGGCCGGTGGCGGCGGCGGGCAGGGGCCGCGAACTTCCGCCCGATGCTCGAGTCGATCTACAGAGAGCTCATCCTCGATCACTATCGAAAGCCGCGGAACAAGTCCCCTATGGCGGAGCCGACCGTCGCGGTCTCGATGCGGAATCCGCTGTGCGGGGACGAGGTCGAGCTCATGCTGGAGGTCGAGGGCGACCGGATCGCCGACGCCCGGTTCGGCGGTCAGGGGTGCTCGATCAGCCAGGCCTCGATCTCGATGATGACCGAGACGCTGAAGGGCCGGACCCTCGACGAAGCGCTGGAGCTCGAGGGCAAGTTCCTGGCGCTCATGCGCGGCGAGGAGGAGCCGCGCCGCGACAAGGCGCTCGGCGACCTGCGCGCCCTCGAGGGCGTCTCCAAGCTCCCGGTACGGATCAAGTGCGCGCTCCTCGGGTGGAACGCCCTCGACGAGGCGGTCAAGGCGTACCGACGAAGCGACCAGGGGCTGATGGGCGAGAAGATCGAGTTCGAGGACCTGACCTCGCTTCCCGAAGGGTTCGATCCCGCCGAGCACAAGGAGGAGCTGCCGGGCTGAAACGGCCGGTAATCGAGTAGTCCGCTCCCGCCAGGCCCCTGCCCGACCGTTCGTCTTCGGACATCGATCTTCGGAATCGGACGCTTTCCCGACCGAGCGGATCCGGCCTGCCTGTCACGCAAGTCGAAGCGCCGCTTCGCATTGACAGGATCCGGCCCAGGTTGGCACGCACCTTCCTGTAGAAGAGGGCGTGAACGACTCCGCGATGGACATCCCGCGGGACCCCGCGCCCGGCAAGCGCCGCCGGGTGGTGCTCTCGGTCGGGCTCGCGGCGGTGCTCGCGCTCGGTATCGTGACAATCGTGCGTCTCGGCCCTGCGGCGCCGACCGTGGACCGGGACGAGGTTCTCGTCGGCATGGTCGAGCGCGGCACGTTCGTGCGCCAGGTCCGGGGTCCCGGGGTCCTCGTTCCAGAGGAGATGCGGTACGTGGTCGCGCTGACGGCGGGGCGGGTGGAGGAGGTCCTCGTCCAGCCCGGTGTCGTCGTCGAGGCGGGGACCGTGATCCTTCGGCTCGCCAATCCCGACGTCGAGCTCGAGGCGCTCCACGCCGAGCAGCAGCTGACGGCCGCGCGCGGCGACCTCGTGCGGCTCGAACGCATGCTGCGGAGCGAGCGTCTCCAGCAAGAGGCGACGGCGGCGGCGGCCCGCGCCGATGCGGCGGAGGGGCTCCGGCAGGCGGCAATCGATTCCACGCTCGCGGCGCGCGGACTCGTCAGTCGCGACGCGGGCCGTCGCTCCCGCGAGCTCGCCGACGCGCTGGCGACACGGAGCCGGAGCGAGGAGGGTCGGCTCGACCTCCAGACCCGCACGATAGAGCGGGAGATCGCGGTCCAGGCGGACCAGGTGGCGCGGCTCTCGGCGATCCGCGACCTCCTGCGCCGCCGGGTCGAGTCGATGGTCGTGACCGCGGGGGCGACCGGGGTACTCCAGGATCTCTCGCTCGAGGTCGGGCAATGGGTCCAGTCGGGAGCGACGCTGGCCCGCGTGGCCAGGCCGGAGCGGCTGGAGGCCCATCTCCGGATCCCCCAGACCCAGGCCGGCGAGGTCGCGCCGGGTCAGCCGGTCGTGATCGACGTTCGCACGGACTCGGTCGCGGGCAGGGTCCGGCGGGTCGATCCCAACGTCCAGAACGGGGCAGTCCTCGTCGAGGTGGCGCTGGAGGAGCCGCTGCCGGCGGGCCTCAGGCCGGACCTCAGCGTGGACGGGGCGATCGAGGTCGCGCGGGTCGACGACGCGCTTCACGTCGAGCGGCCGGCCTTCGCGCGCGGCGGGGCCGCTGCCTTGGTGTTCCGGCTGGTCGGCGACGGCGAGGCGGTCCGCACGACCGTCCGCTTCGGCCACGAGTCGGTCCGTCGGATCGAGGTCGTGGAAGGGCTCGACGAAGGAGACCGGATCCTGCTGTCCGATCTCTCCAGGTACGACGACGCCGAAAGGATCGAGATCCGATGACCGAGACGAAGGAAGGCAAGGACGGGGCGCTACTCGAGGTGCGCGAGCTGAGCAAGGTCTTCGAGGCGCGGGAAGTGCTGACGTACGCGCTCCGGGGGATCCACCTCGACATCCGGAAGGGGGAATTCCTGTCGATCGCCGGACCGTCCGGCTGCGGCAAGTCGACCCTCCTCTCGATTCTCGGGCTTCTCGACACGCCGACCGAGGGCGAGTACATGCTCGACGGGCGCGCGGTGGGATCGCTTTCGCCCAACCAGCGCGCCGACATCCGGAGCCGCTACATCGGGTTCGTGTTCCAGGCGTTCAACCTGATCGGCGACCTCACCGTCTACGAGAACGTCGAGCTGCCGCTCGCCTACGGTGGTCTGGACGGTCGCGAGCGCCGGGAGCGGGTCACGAGAGCGCTGGAGCGAGTGGGGATCGCGCACCGCCGGAGCCACTACCCGCAGCAGCTCTCCGGCGGCCAGCAGCAGCGCGTGGCGGTGGCCCGCGCCGTGGTCGGCGATCCGCTCATCGTCCTGGCCGACGAGCCGACGGGAAATCTCGACTCGACGAACGGGCATGCGGTCATGGAGCTGATCGCCGAGCTGCACCGCGAGGGCGCGACCGTCTGCATGGTGACGCACGACCCGCGATACGCCGAGTACGCCGAGCGACAGATCCACCTGTTCGACGGGCGCGTCGTGGAGGACATGGAGCGCTTCGAGGCGCCGGTCGAGGAGCTGCGCGAGAGCGGGTACGAGGTCGAGGGGTGAGGCTCTCGCCGGCCCTTTGCGTGTCGCTTCTGGCAGCGGCCGTGCCCGCGTCCGGCCAGTCGCCGGGCGGACGTGCGCTCACGCTCGAAGAGGCGCTGGCGGTCGCCGGAGCGGAGAGTCCGGACCTCGCGTTCGCGCGGGCCGACCTCGCCAGGGCAGGCGCCGAGCGGCTCGCGGCGTGGGGCGCGTTCCTTCCCTCGATCGAGCTCAGCGCCGACTACCTGACCTCCAGCACCGGGCGGCTCGACCCGACCGGCCAGACATTCTCGACGTCGAGCTACACCGCCGAGTTGACCGGGACGTACCAGGTCTTCGATGGGTTCGGGAAGCTCGCGGGTGCCTCTCGCGCCGGGCGCCGTGTCGACGCCGCGCGCGCCGGCCTGCGGGAGGGCGCGTTCCGGACTGCCCTCGACGTAAAGACCGCGTTCTTCACGGGCCTGGCGGAGGCGGAGCGGGTCGCGATCGAGACCGAGCGGATCGATCGGCTCGAGGTCGGGCTCGAGGTCGTGGGGATCCGCCTCGCCGGGGGCCGCGCCTCGCGCTCGGACTCCCTTCGGGCCGAGGTC
>DASRVB010000113.1:0-2021 GCA_035687725.1 Gemmatimonadota bacterium | reverse complement strand
CTCCCGTGTTGCCCGCTCCACGTCGTCCGGGTCGTTGCTGCGCACAAGGACAAGATTGCGCGCCCGCCAGGCCGGGCGGTCTCCGGCGTCCGCTCTGGTTCTCGCGCCCCGTGCGCCCCGCCGAGTCGGCCTATCGACTCTGACTGCCTTTGCGTTCACGACGTAACCTGGTGTAGGATCGACCCGACTGGCGCTCGTCGGGCGAATGGACTTTCCCGAGTAGGGTCTCTTGCCTTCGAAACCGACCCCGGAAGAGATCTGGTCCGCTTTCCTGAGCGGTCCCATGCTCGGCAAGGTCATACGGACCCGCCGCCGGATGTTCAGCCTCTTCCCCGCGAACGATCGCTGCAAGAACTGCCGCGCGCCCTTCGACAACCTGGGGGGGTTCATCATGCCCCTGATCGGCCACGGCCGGTACGGTAAGAACCCGCGCTTCTGCCGATTTTGAATGGCCTTCGCCCAGCGGTGCCCGGGCGGCGCCGAAATCGATCTCTCCATGCTGTTCGTCGACGTTCGCGGCTCCACCGGCCTCGCGGAGAAGATGAGCGCGACGGAATTCGGTCGCCTCATGAACCGCTTCTACAGGACGGCGACCGACGTTCTCATCGACAGCGACGCCGTGATCGACAAGCTGGTCGGAGACCAGGTGATCGGGCTGTATCTGCCCCTGTTCACGGGACCCAACCACGCGCGGCCGGCGATCGTCGCGGCCCGGCGCTTGCTCGAAGTTGCCGGCCACGGAACCGACGATGGGCCATGGCTGCAGATCGGCGTCGGCGTGCATTCCGGCAACGCGTACGTGGGCACGGTGAGCGGAGCGGACGACACGGTCACCGACATTACGGCGCTCGGCGACAACATGAACGTCGGAGCGCGACTTGCCTCCCTGGCCCGTCCCGGCGAGGTCCTGGTCAGCGAGGCGGCTATTCGGGTCGGCGGTCTCGATCTCCGGTCTCTCGAGCAACGCCGGCTCGAGCTCAAGGGGAAGAGCGAGCCGATCGACGTTCGAGTCCTCCGCACGGCGGCCTCCATGCCGTCATGATCCTCGGCGTCTTTTGAAGGGAGATCCCGATGCGCTCGAAGCTCGGAGCAGGAATTCTGGCGGGAATCCTGGCCGCCCTTCCATACGGGTTGATCATGTCGATCGCGACGGCACCGATGGGCGAGCCGATGATCCTGATGGTGGCCCACATCGTCCGGTCAGACAGCCTCGCGGTCGCCTGGATCCTGCTCCTGCTCGGCGGCGCGGTCATGGGCGCCTTTTTTGGCGTCCTCTTTGGCTCTCGTGCTGCGGGGCTTCGCGCCTGGCTGGTGAGGGGGCCCTCTACGGCGCGGCCTGGTGGATCGTCGGGAGCCTCGTCCTGATGCCCCTCGTCCTCGGCATGCCGGCATTCTCTCCGCTCACGACCGCGACGATGCGGGGCGGCGCCATGGTCGGCCTGGTCGCCTACTTGATCAGCGGAGTGATTCTCGGCGGAGTCTTCGCCCTCGTGCGCGGCCGGAGCGCTACTCCCCGAAGAGGAGGCTGAGGCACGTCAGGCTGCCCTCCGCCTTTGCGAGCTCGCCGACGTCCACGACGCGCGTGTCGTAGCCGGCCGCCGCAACACGCTCGAGGGTTCGCGGAACCCCGGCCCGGATCAGCACGAAGCTCCCCACTCGCACCGCGTTGCCGGCGCGGGGCTCTGCGGCATCGACGGCGATCGTCCGTCGCGCCTCGAATGCCGAGGTGTCGACCCACGCGGGGTTCGCGAGCAGCGTCTCGTCGTCGAGCGCCGTGCAGGCGGACTTGAGATGGAGGCAGCCCACGACATCGATGGGGACGACCCGGTAGCCGAGGGGCGTCGCAACCGCGCCGAGCGCGGCGATGCCGCGGTCGTCGGTGCGCCCCGTGCGGCCCACGTAGAGCGTTCTCCCCAGCCGCACCACGTCACCCCCCTCCGCGCGCGCGCCCTCCGGCAGCGTGACGACCTCGCGCCAGCGGGAGATCTCGCTCGCCGTCCTCGATGGCTCCTCCCGCCGGC
>DASRVB010000112.1:0-35951 GCA_035687725.1 Gemmatimonadota bacterium | reverse complement strand
CTTCGAGCCGCGCTTCGAGGGAGTGCTGGAGCTCCTGCGCCGGCTGCGCGGGCCTGACGGCTGTCCCTGGGACCGCGAGCAGACGCCTCGATCGCTCCTCCCATATCTCATCGAAGAGGCGCACGAGGTCGCGCATGCGATCGAAAGCGGCGACGATCGCGCCGCGGCCGACGAGCTCGGCGACCTGCTCCTCCACCTCGCGTTCCAGATCGTGATCGCGGAGGAGGAGTCGCGCTTCGACATGCAGGCGGTCGCCGGCGGGTTGATCGCCAAGATGGTGCGGCGCCATCCGCATGTCTTCGGCGACGCGGAGTATCAGGGCCGGGGCCATCAGGCGATGTGGGAGCGCCTGAAGCGCGAGGAGAAGACGGCGGCCGACGATTCCGGCGTCATCGGGCGCCTGCCCGAGCACCTGCCGACGCTCGTCCGCGCATACCGGATGCAGGAGAAGGCGGCTTCGATCGGCTTCGACTGGCGCGATGCCGACGGCGCGCGACAAAAAGTCGACGAGGAGATCGCCGAGACCGACCGCGAGGCGGCCGCCGGAACCCCGGAATCTCTCGAGGAGGAGTTCGGTGACCTGCTCTTCGCACTCGTCAACTGGGGACGGCTCCTGGGCATCCATCCCGACACCGCGCTGCGTCACGCCAATCGCAAGTTCGAATCTCGCTTCCGCGGCCTCGAAGCGCTGGCGGCACAGCGCGGCATCGACGTGGAGAGGTCTTCGCTGGACGTCCTGGACGGGCTGTGGAACGAGGTCAAGTCCGCGGAGAAGGGCGCCTGACGTCGCCGGGCACCGGAAGGCGCCGCACCACGCAGATCGGCTTCAGGGCGTTATCCGGTTCATGAGCCGCGGGAACGGGATCGCCTCCCGCAAGTGTTCGAGCCCGCAAATCCAGGCGACCGTCCGCTCCAGGCCCAGACCGAACCCGCTGTGCGGGACGCTGCCGTACCTCCGCAGGTCGAGGTACCAGTCGTAGGCTTCCTCGGGCAGCTCTTGCTCCCGGATACGCGCGATCAGGCGTTCGAGATCGTCCTCGCGCTGCGAGCCCCCGATGATCTCTCCGTAGCCTTCGGGCGCGAACAGGTCATCGCAGAGCACGACCTCCGGCCGCTCCGGATGCTCCTTCATGTAGAATGCCTTGGCGGCCTTGGGAAAGGAGTGCACGAAGAGAGGACGATCGAACTCGGCGGTAAGCAGCGTCTGGTCCTCGCCGCCGAAGTCCTGTCCCCACTCGGTCTTCGATCCTTTCCCACGCAGTAGCTCCACCGCCTCGTCGTATGACAGGCGCGGGAACGGGCGCTCGACCCGCTCCAGGGCGGCGACGTCGCGGCCGAGCCCCGACAGGTCGTCACGTCGCCTCTCGAGAACCCGCTGCACGACGAATTCCACTAGCTCCTCCTGAAGTGTCATGTTGTCCTGCCAGTCGTACCATGCCATCTCGGGCTCGAGCATCCAGAACTCGGTCAGATGGCGTCGGGTCTTCGACTTCTCGGCGCGGAAGGTGGGCCCGAAGCAGTATACCTTGCCGTGCGCCATCGCCCCGGCCTCCACGTACAGCTGACCGGTCTGGGCAAGCGAGGCGTTGCCGAGGTCGAAGTACTCGGTTTCGAAGAGAGTACCGGCCTCCTCGCCGATGGCGCGGGTGAGGATCGGCGAGTCGAGGCACACGAAGCCCCGGTCGCGGAAGAACTCCCGGATCCCGAAGATCACCTCGTCGCGGATGCGCATCACGTGCCACGGGCGGGAGGATCGCAGCCACAGATGGCGGTTGTTGAGGAGGAAATCGATCCCGTGCTCCTTGGGACCGATCGGGTAGTCCTCGGCGATCTGCACGGGCTCGAGGTCCGCCAGCGCGATCTCGTACCCGCCCGGCGCGCGAGCGTCCTCCCGCACCTTTCCGCGGACGATGAGGGAGGACTCCTGCGTCAGTCGCTGGTGCGCGATCCAGGTTTCGGGCTCTACCTCCTTCTCGACCAGTACGCACTGGGCCATACCGCTGCCGTCCCGGACCAGCAGGAACGAGATCCGACCGCTGGAGCGCTGGTTATACAACCAGCCGCGCACCTCGACCGTTTCTCCAACGTGGTCGCGCAGGTCGGCGATCGATACCCTCTCTAAGTCGCTCATTTCGGCCGGGAAGCTAGTCTGGAGGTAGGGCTTGTCAATTCGATTCCGGCAGGTGGCTCTCGCGTGCGCGGCGTCCCTCGTTTCGAACGTGGCGCTCGCTCAGGATTCCCTATCCGGTGAGGATGACGCCCTGGTCCTCGAGTCTTCGGAGGTGCTTCCCGTCGACCTGTCCGAGCCCTGGGAGCAGGTCTGGAAGCTGGAGATCTCGCGCGGGGGGTCCGCGCCGCTCGTGTGGGCCGATTCCCTTCTCCTCGTCGCGAGCCTCGATCGCAACATCCACCTGGTGGCCGTGACGCCCGAGCCACGCGTTCGATTCAAGGAGAACTTCCGCGGCGGATTCAGCGCCGCCCCGGTCGTGACGACGCGGCGGATCTACCTGCCCGAGCTCGAGACCGGGGGGCGCCTGATCGCGATGGACCGCGCCACCGGCAAGGCTGCGTGGGAGGCGGACGCCGGGGATCTCGCAACCAGTCCTATCCTCGAGGAGGGCCGGATCTTCACGGTATCGACCCTCGGTGAGCTGAGGGCCTGGAGCGAGGAAGGCCTCGACCTATGGTCCACGGACCTCGAGACGCGCGTCACCGCGCGGCCGGCGCTCCTCGGCGACGTGCTGGTCGTGGCGTCGACCGATGGCGTGCTCCACGCGGTGAACGCCGACGACGGCACCGTGGTCGACACGTCCAATCCCGACGCGGGCCCGATCTGGGGGGATCCTGTCGTGGTGCAGGGCTCCGGCGTCGCGACCGCGGTCTTCGCCACGCTCGGCGGACAGCTACTCGAGATCGGCCCCGATCTGGCGGTCGTCCGGCAGCGGTCGTTTCCGTCGCGGTTCTACTCGGGGCCGACGCGCGCGGGGGAGCGTCTCTACCTGGCGGGGCACGAGGGAACGATCTGGTCCTACGACTGGATGGGCGACGCGATCGATTGGAGGCTGGATCTCGAGGACTCCACGGTGCGGATGGCCCCGGCCGTGGGCGGCGATTACCTGGCCGTGGGAGAACTCGGGGGAACGCTCGTCGTGATCGACCGCTCGCGCGGCGACGCGCTCTGGTCCACGCGCCTCGACGGCGCCCTTACCTCCACGCCCCTGATCCGCGGCGACGAGCTGTACGTCATGACCGAGAACGGAAGCCTCTATGCCTTCCGGCCGATGACGCCCTGAGCTGCCGGGAAAACGGGATCGGACATTGCGGTCCCGGCTGAACTACGGTCGGATCGCCATTCGTATGGTCACACTTCGAAGTGTCATGCCGCTACCCCGAGACAGTTAGCTGGAAGCGTCAAAGACCAGAGGCTATACCGGCGCCGAGTATGGCTCCGATCGCAAGGCCAGCGAGGATTGGCAGCGGTTGGGAGGGACAGCCGGTTTCGGCAAAGACACAAGATAGTTGCCGACCGATGACGGCGCCGACCACCCCTCCCACTACGGCCCCCGTCAACTCGGTTCGGGATGCGGGCATAGAATGCTGTCTCGTGTCCAGAGCTTGGGTGCGGAGGAAAGACCAAACGGTGAGATCGCTGCTGAGCGCAGTCAGATAATTGGTGCTATCAGCGAGTGAATTCCCGATCGCTGGATACTCTTGACCAAAGAGCGGCGCGGGTAACACCAGCAACACAAAGATGACCGTGCGCCCGACCAATACCCGGCGCGAATTCATACAAGCTCCGACTTGGAGGGAGCGGAATGAAGAGACCAGCCACTATCAGGCCGGATGACTAGTAATTGTAGCCTATGAAAAACGAATAGTGGGAGCGGTCGCGCCCGTCGGGGAACAGCTCCCGCTTGTCCTCCACCTGGAAGCGGCGGGCCCAGTCGAACCGCACGACGAACGGTCCTCCCAGGGGATAGCGGATCGAGGCGCCGTAGCTCCCCAGCAGGCCCGCCCAGTTTCCCAGCTCGTGAAGCTCGCCGTCCGACCCCTCGTACAGCCCGTTCTCCGTCCAGGCGTTCCCCACGTCGACGAATAGCCCTCCCCAGATCCCGTTGGCGAGCAGGATGGCCGGACCGCTGAGGTTGTAGTTCGGGCGCAGGATCGGGAAGCGCCACTCCTGGTTCAGGAGCACGCTGTAGGTCCCGCTCAGGATCCAGCTGGGATAGCCGCGCAGAGAGGCCGGCCCGCCCAGGTAGTAGAACGTCGGAACGTCGCCCGATGCGAATCGACCGCGCGCGCGCACCGCATACGTCGTGTTGAGCGAAGTGCGGAAGTACTTGCGCGCGTCGATCAGGACGTCGGTCGACTCCAGCGTCCCCTCGGAGGCATTCAGCACCGAGCTGACGGTCAGGTTCACGCGCTGCCCGTCCACCGGTCCGACCGGTCCCCACAGCGAGTTGTCGTAGACGTACCCCAGCGAGCCGATCGTCAGCCACGCGTCGCGCAGGAAGAGGTCCTCGATGTCGTCGAGGTCGTTGGGCAGCTCGGTGAGGTTGTTGCGCTCGAAGGCCAGCTCGGTCTCTATCCGTTGAAACTTCGAGATCGGATAGCTGAGCAGGCCGGTCGCCCCCCAGCGCTCCTCGAAGAAGTCGTTCCGGATGCCGATGCCTTCCTGCCCTACGGGCCCGCCGAACTCCGATCCCAGAAGCGACGCGAAGAACGAGCGAAAACGGTAGGCCCCGACTCCCCAGTTCAGCCGCTTCTTCAGATTGACGTACGTAAGCGCCCCGGTGAACCCGGAGAAGATGTTCGTACGCCCCTGTTGGGCGTTGACCTGCGCCACGATCAGGTGATCGCCCATGAGATCCGAGAAGAACATCTGCGCGCCCTGACCGCGGCTGCCGTCCTCGGCGAACGCGAGCGCGCCGGACGCGAAGTCCAGCCCGAACTCCCGCTCGTAATCGCGCTGGACGTACTGGCCGGCCTCCGGCAGGATGTCCTCCCACTCCCAGTCGGGCACTTCCGGATCCACCGAGAGCGCGACGGTCTCGGGGACTCCGGTCGGGACGTCGACCCGGTAGATCTGGTAGGACTGGTTCTCGAAGGCGCTGAAGACGACCTGGTCGCGGCCCCCCAGCCGCACCCAGCGCGGGTGCATCGTCCCGGCCGAGTACGTCGACGCGCGGAAGCCCGTTCCCTGCCTGTCGACCACGTACAGGTCCAGCGTCCCGGCGCGGTCCGAAGCGAACAGGATGCGGGACCCGTCGGGCGACCAGTCGGGGTCCCGGTCGACCCAGCGCCCGAAGGTGAGCGGCTGGATACGACGGCTGCCGACCTCGATGAGATACAGGTTCCTCGCCCCCTCCGGCCCGAACGGGGTGCGATCCGAGGCGAACACGATCGTCTCGCCGGTCGGCGACCAGCGCGGAGCGGTCTCCAGATACCGGTCGTTCGTGAGACGGTCGAGCCGATCCGTGACGATGTCCCACACGTAGAGGTCGGCGTAGCCGGCCCGCGAAAGGCCCGTGAAGACCAGTCGCCGGTTGTCCGGCGCCCACGACGGCGACGACAGGACGACGATGTCCTTCCACCGGCGCTCGTGCTCGCGATCCCCGGACCTGAGGTCCGCGACGTACAGGACGTCGGAGGCCCCCGCCTTGGCTACGAATGCGATCCGGCCTTCGCCGTTCACGTCGATCGTGGAGAGAAGAGGATGGAACGTCTCGTAGTCGCCCGAGCGCCCGGCCGTAACCACGGTCTCGAGGTCCTCGTTGACGCCGGTCAGGGCGGCGGTCTCGATCGTCGCATATCCGGAATGGAGCGTCAGGTAGCTCAGCGCCGGCTCGGAACCGAGCACGCCGGCAGGGACCACGGCGGGAGTGAAGTTGAGTTTCCCCTCGGTCACGACCGGGGTCGCGGTCGTTCCGGCGGGTAGCTCTCCGGCGAGCTGCGGGAAATACCGCTCCCGCAGGTGCGTCTTCCACTCGTCGTTCGCCTCCGCCAGCCTGACGCCGTACACCTTGCGGAACGCGGTCGAGAAGTTCCTGTACTTCCACTCGCTCTCGAGCAGCTCGACGACCCGCTCTTCGCCGTATCGCACCTTGAGGAACTCGAATGCCTCCTGCCCCAGCTTGTAGATCGCGAAGGAGCCGGCGTACTTGTCGAGCTCGTGGAGATCGGGAACGAGCCCGTTGAGCAGCAGGTCGCGGACCACGAGGTCGCCTTCCGCGTTCCAGGGGCCCGACCAGAACTCAGCCAGTCCTTCGGTGAACCAGAGAGGCGAGTTCCACTCGTAGCCGCCGGGGTGGACCCGCTTGAGGTGCGCGCCCTTGCGCGCCTGGAAGACGTGAACGAGCTCGTGGCGGATCACGTGCCGGAAGTCCGCGTAACTGCCGTTGAACGGAAGCGCCACGCGCCCCTTCAGGAACTCGGTGAAGCCGGCGACGCCCTCGGGCAGGAAGAACGGAACGATGTTGGTCTGCTCGAAATGCTGGTGGCTGGCGAACACCACCATCGGGATGCGCTCCTTGGGAACGTAGGAGAACTTGCGACTGAGGAAGTCGAAGCTCTCCTCCGCGTAATCGATGGCGATCAGCGCGAGCTCGCGCTCGTCCGGATAGAAGTAGAGATCGACGTGGTCGGACGAGAGGACCTCCCAGTCGAAGTCTTCGTACTGGATCTTGTTCTTTCCGAAGGTGGAGTACTGGGCCGAGGCGGGAGCCGCGGCGAGGAGCAGGACGGCGAGAAGGGTCGGAATGGAGCGAGCCGGAAGGACGTGCACGCAGGTCTCCCACATGAAGGTCGGGTTGGCGCCCGTAAGTATGGACTTGCGCCCGCGAGGCGAGCAAGAAACAGGGGCCTGAGCCCCGGGACCCCGCAGGCAAAACGCCGGACCGCCGGCCGACGGTTTATTCGCGCCCGCCTTCCTTCCGCTACGCCGGTCCCCGCTCCAGGGCCCGCGCGATCTCGGCCGGGATCCTGCGCGGGCGCCGCTCCCTGTCGAGCGCGATCAGGACCGTCTGGCCCGTCGCCAGCGGGCGTCCTCCGGTCTCCAGCTCGTAGCCGAAGGCAACGCTCCGACTCCGCACTGCGATGACGCGGGTCGCGATCTCGACGCGCTCGCCGTACCGGGCCGCTCCCGCATAGCGGCAGCGCGCCTCCATGACGGAGAACAGCGCCCCCTCGGACTCCATCCAGTGGTACGGAAAGCCGAGCGCCTCGAGGTAGCGGGTGCGGCCGATCTCCATCCAGACGAAATAGTTCGCGTGATAGGCGACGCCCTGCTGGTCGGTCTCCGCATAGCGTACCTCGACCTCCGCCACGACTGCGTCGCCCCGCACGTCGTGGGTCACGCGGGCTCCTCGAGGCGGAGCTCGGCCAGGAGCGTCCCGACCGAGTCCTCCTTTCCCCACTGGGCTGCCACCGCGCGGGCGGCGGCTGCGAGGACGGGTCCGGGCACACCCACGTGGAGCGCGCCCCGCAGGTGAGCGGCGAGCTGCCTTCCGGCGTCCAGCGCAATGAGCGACCCGACGGCCGCCAGCTCCCGCAGGTCCGGCCCCGGCGACCCGGGCCGTCCCAGGACCTTTCCGTACCCCTCGACCAGCGTCCACTCGGCGATCTCGGGATGGAGCCGTTCGAGCCGGATCCGGAGCGGCTCGTAGTGGTCGCCGTAGACCCGGCGGCAGAGCGCTTCGCCGCGCTCGCGGAGCGCTTCCGCCGAGCTCGATTCGATCCGCCGCTCCCCGCGCTCGCGGTCGTCCCGCGACGCCCAGCCCTGCCAGGTGAAGAATGCGTTGATCGTCCGGGGGAAGCCGGCGAACAGATAGGTCTGGAGGAGAAGCTCCTCGATGTCGTCCGACGCGATCCCCGAGGCCTGCTCCAGGGCGGCCACGAGCAGCTCGGCGTCGCCGCTGGCCGCGGCCGCGCCCAGCCGGACGACCATCTCCGCCTCCGGAGCCGATACCGGGGCGGCGGGACGATGGCGGGGCCCGGGCTCCTCGCGTTCCAGCGGGAGCCGCGCGTCGATCCGCCCGACCGGCGTCCCCGTCTGGTTCACGATGGTGGGTCGGGCGTGCGATTCGAGCGCCGGATCGCGCGAGCCGTCGACCTCGCCCAGCTCCTCGAGGAGCGCCATGAGCGCCGGGTCCTGCGCCCGCCGGGCGCCGTCGAGGACCTTGAGCGCCAGGGCCCTCGGGCCGTCCCCCCGCGCGCCGCGGAGCGCCGCGCAGAACAGCCCCTCGGCGCCGGTCTTGGCGATCAGCCGATCGCCCGCGTGCCCCAGAAGGTCGCTGTCGAGGCGTCCCGTTCCACGCACGTGGGCGGGGTGGGCCGCCATGGCGTCGAAGATCCGGCCGACCGCCTTCTCGCGGGACGTCTCCCGGCGCGCGTCCGCCACCGCCAGCGCGGCCCACGCACGCGCCATGGCCGTGACCGGCATCGCGAACGTCACCGCACCGCAGCCGTCGATCGCCCTGCCGATCTCTTCCGGGGCCATGCCGGCCAGCTCGGCCACCGTGCGCCAGATCCTGAGCTGAAGCGGGTGGTTGGGCGCCAGATACGAATCGAGGGGCCAGCCGAGCGCCCGGCAGACGATGAGCATGCCCGCGTGTTTGCCCGAGCAGTTGTTGTGGATCGCGGTGGGCCCCTCGCCCCGCAGGCGCAGCTCCTCCGCGGCGGCGGCGTTCCCCGGCTCGTGCGCGCCACAGCGGAGCAGCGACTCGTCCAGCCCGGCTTTGTCCAGGATCGACCGAACGGCCTCGAGGTGGAAGGGCTCCGCGTCGTGGGAGGCGGCCATGACGGCGAGCTCCTCCATGGCGAAGC
The DNA here is from genome assembly GCA_035687725.1 of Gemmatimonadota bacterium. Lineage (GTDB taxonomy): Bacteria > Gemmatimonadota > Gemmatimonadetes > JACCXV01 > JAHWKZ01 > JAICNR01. Next base: position 27,128 of record DASRVB010000112.1, on the reverse strand, counting down.
CGAACCGCTCGACCAGGCCCTCCTCGACCAGCGGCAGGAGCTGGATCGGCTTGGCCGAGGACCGCAGCCAGGCCCTCCGCTCCGGGCCGCCGTGGCGATACAAGGTTCGTCCGCCCCCGTCGACCACGGCCGCCGCCACCAGGTGGAGCGACTCGATCTCCTCGCCGCGCCAAACGCGCACTCCCGCCGGGTTCCGGAGCGATCCCATCTCGCGCTACAAGTTGGCGGCGGTGACGGGCTCGCGCACGGTCCGCCTCTGAAGGGTCAGGAAGATGCCTGCCAGGACGAGCGCGCCGCCGGCCCAGGTCGCGGACCGCGGCCTCTCCGCGAGCAGCAGCGCGGCCCACAGGGCCGAACCGACGGGCTCGCCGAGGATCGCGACGTTGACCTTGAAGGCCGGCAGGTAGCGGAGCGCGTAGTTCATCGACGAGTGGCCGACGATCGTGGGGCCGATCGCGAGGCCCGCCAGTGCCGCCCACGTCCCCGGTCCCCATCCGGCCAGAGCGCTCCCGGTGGCCAGCGCGCCGGCCAGGAGCCACGCCGCGGTCGCCGCGTAGACGACGACCACGTACGGAATCAGGTCCTTGGTCGCGCGCAGCAACTTGGCGAGCACGTAGTAGCCCGAGATCCAGATTGCCCCCAGAAGCGCCAGGACGTCGCCCACGAGCGCGCGCCGGTCGATGGCGAAATCCGCGCCGGCGATCACGACCGTGCCCGCGATCACGAGTCCCATCCCGAGCCATGCCGTGTGGGAAGGCCGCTCGCGCAGGAAAGCGCGGCCGAGAATGGCCACGAACACGGGCTGCGTGCTGACCAGGACGCCCGAGGCCGCGATCGAGGTGTATTCCAGCGACGAGATCCAGCATGCGAAGTGGAGTGCGAGAAGGAGCGCCGCGCCGGCGCCCGTCCACCAGTCGATCCCGCGCCACGCGCGCCAGAACCGGATCCGGGACACTCCGCAGAACGCGGCCAGCAGTCCCGCCGCCAGCGCCATCCTCCAGAAGGCGATCGAGATCGCGGGAGCGTCGGCCCATCGGACGAGGATCGCCGCCCACGTGAGGGCGAAGACTCCCAGCGTCATGACGGTCCCGGCATGGTGCCCGCGCCCTCCGCTCATCGGCCGATCGCCTCGCGGATGACCCGCTCCCACACCGCGCAGCAGACGCCGCGCTCGAACCTCGCGCGGAAGGCGTCCCGGGCCCGTTCCCCCATCCGGCGCCTTCCCTCGGGATCCCCGCGCAGCGCGAGCAGCGTATCGACCAGCCGCTCGGTCGCCGCCTTCCCCTCCTCGTCGGGGTCGATGACATGGCCGATCCCCACCTCTTCGATCGTCCGGCCACTTTCCGATTCCCGCGGGCCGATCATCACCACCGGACGCCCCGCGGACATGATCCCGTAGAGCTTGACCGGAACCACGAGCCCCGCCATGTCGCCGCGCAGGGTGAGGAGGTGGACGTCCGCCAGCGTGAGCGACTCCGCCAGGTCCTTGCGCGGCCGATAGTCGAGATACCGGAAGTTCCGGTTGCTCCCCGCCTTCGCGACGATCTCCGCCTTGCGCGGGCCGCCGCCCACGAACACGAATTCCATCCCCGGATCTCCGGCGAGGCGGTCCATCGCCCGGAGCACCTCCTCGAACCGATGCGCCAGGCCCGCGTTCCCCGAGTACATGACGACGAACTCGTCCCCGATCCCGAGCTCCCGGGCGAGCGCGTTACCGGCGCGATCCGCGCCATCCGGCTCCACGTCGTGGCTCCACACGGGAATCGTCCGGATCGCGGACTCAGGGACTCCCTTGTGGATCAGCCGCTCCTTCATGCGAGGGCCGAGCGCCACGACGAACTCCGCGCGCCGATGGCTCGCCCGATCCAGCGGCCTCACGGCCCGCGCGATCCAGCTCGGCAGGATCCCCAGCGCGACCTCGACCTCGGGGTGGACGTCCATCGACCAGACCGCGTAGCGGCGGCCCCGCATGCGGCCCGCGATCCAGCCCGCCACCGGCAGCATGGACGGCGTCGTCAACAGGACGACGAGGTCGTAGCGCCTGCCGGTCGCGAGCCGCGCGGCGACCTGCGCGAGGAATGCCCCGTAGTCGACGAGGCGTCCGCCGTGGCTCCGGCGCCCCAAGGCCGGCGAAGGAACCCGCGTGACCCGCACGCCGCGGCGGATTTCCCGGCTCGGCGCGTCGATCCTTCCGCCCTCGTACCCGCCGCGGCTGCACAGCACCCCGACCTCGTACCCCTCGCCCGCGAGGTACTCCGCCAGATCGGAGAGCACCTGGCCTGTCGCGGCGACGTCCGGCCAGTAATGCTGGTTCACGAACAGGATCGAGGGCCTGCGGCTCACGCCCGGCGCGGCTTCGTCACGACGGGCTGAAGGCCCAGCACGTTCACCGGCCCTTTCTTGGCGCTTCCAGGAGCTTCATCGATAGAATGGTCTCGAAGACCGCGCGTTGGGCCGTGTAGTACAGCCCCGCGCGTCCGTCCAGGATCAGACCCTTGGCGAGGAGACAGTGGAGCGTGATCGCAGGCGGCCCCAGTACCACGGTCGAGCGCAGTCTGTCCATCCAGTCGAGCTCGCGGAACGCAGCACCCGTCAGCTTCGAAGCTTCCAGCTCCGCGTACCTCGCCTGATTCCGTAACCACCGGCTCATGTCCTTGCGATCGTCATGGACGATCGGGGTGTGGAGCCTGCCGGTAGATCCGGTCACCCGCACGCGCTGGGTGTGCCCGTCCTGCTGGAAATCGGCGGCATCACGACGGAAGAGAACCTGTCGCGGCGGATACAGGGCGCGCCGGAGCACCTTTCCAAGAACCTGCTGCCGGAACGGAGCGAAGTACCCGTTGAACCCACCCTGGTCGGGAAGAGCGGCCATCTCCACGACCAGCTGCCCGGGTATGATGTAATCCGCGTCCAGGGCAAGAACCCAGGGCGTAGCGATCTCTTTCAGTGCGAAGTTGCTCTGAGCAGCGTGAGAATCGAAATCGCGGATCTTCAGGTCCACGTTCCGGTAGGACTTGGCGATCGCAATCGTGCGATCCGTGCTCCCGCTGTCGACTACCAGCACCCGCGGGGCCCATTCCAGCCGGTCGAGAGCGCGGCCGATGTTCGGTTCCTCGTCGAGCGTCAGAATGAATGGTGTGACGGTCGACAGATCCATGCTCAGCTCGTCCGCACCCATTCCGGCACCGGGGCATCGCCCGCCAGCCACCGATACACGGCCAACATGCGTCTGGCAATCGACGCCCAGCCGAACCGCTCCTCCACCAGGCGGCGCCCACGGGCCCCCATGGCCGCGCGCTCCTCATCGCTGATGCCGGCCGCCTCGCCGATCGCTTCAGCGAGGGGTCCAACACCGAGCTCCGTCCACCATCCGCACTCGCACTCGGAGAGAACCGCCCAGGGGGCGGCACGGGTCGTTATGACCGGAACGCCGCTTGCAAGGGCCTCTGCCACGACTACACCGAAGTTCTCGCTGGAGGTCGGCAATACGAACACGTCGGCAGAGCGGTACAGATCCCATTTCTCCGCGTCGGACACCGCGTCCAGGATCGAGATCGCCGATCCCGGCCCGAGTGCCCGCGCCCGCCTCTCTATTTCTCCTCTGTGGCCGCCCTCGTTCGGACCGGCGATCACGAGTTCCCATCCTGAAAGCCGTACCTGCCCCCAGGCTTCGACCAGGACATCGAGTCCCTTCTTCGGATGGATCCGGGAAAGGAAGAGAAATCGCCTGAGCTTCGTTCTCGTCGGCGGCTTTCTCGATAAGGGTGGAAGATCGACGCCGTTCGGGATGACGGCGATGGGCACCCCGATGCCGGCGGCGCGTATCTCATCCGCCTCCATGTCTGAACAAGCGTGCAGCGCATCCGCCGACTCGAGGTCACGCCGCTGGTACATGCGCCACGCGATTCGCTTCTTGCGATACTTGTACGCAAGAGCCCATTCCGAGAGCATGCCTCGGGGACTGACGATCCGGGAAACGTTCGATCTCGCTGCTACCTTGGCGGCTGCGTGATTGCTGGCTAGCCAGATGCCATGATCGTGGAGGACCTGGGACTCCATGGCAGACAGTCGCTCCCTCAGAAGTCGAGTGAACGGTGCCTGGAGCGGTTGCCTTCTTCCCCAGCGATCGGCCGCACCGGAGATATGGAACGGGACACCGGGGTCGGAGTCGGCCGCACCCGTGACGATCTCCACACGCGCTCCTGCCGCCGCCAGCGACCTGCACAGGGCTGGAACTGTACGCGAGGGTCCTCCGTCGACGAAGTCGATCCGGGCCAGCGTATGGACTACCCCCAGTGAATCGCTCATCCCACCCTCGAGAACCCTGCAAAGGCCTCCAGGAAATATCTCGAAGACCGCAGAATACCCCACCCGTCAACCCGTCAGTGGCGCGCGCAGCTTGTAGACATAAAAGTCCGCCACGAGCTCGCTGTCACAGGGGAGTTCGCAGCCTCGCGGGGAACGATGGACACCAGCGAGCTTCCAGTCTGGACGATTCCGCGTGATCCATGTCTGAAAGTGCCTGTGCCGAACGTGAGGGACGGTTGTCCGATCTTCGTTCGTCGAAAAGATCACTACATAGCGGCGTGCTGAATCAAACAAGCGGGCCATATACAGTTCGAACACATGGTCCTCTACGAGGTGATAGATAACGTCCAGCGATAGCGCCAGGTCGGCGTTCAAGGTCGCTAGCAGTTGCGCTGAGTCGTTGCCCTCGTCCAAAAAAAAGGTCTTGCTCAGGTCCCCTGCGAACATCTGCCTGCAAATAGCCAGGGCGGTCGGCGAGACATCTACGCCGATGTAGGTGTCATACTCTGCGAGGCTCAGCTGATTCCCATCTCCGCAACCCCACTCGAGTACAGTTCGAATTTCATGCTTGACAACGAATTTGTTGAGGAATTCAGCCTTGAACGTTGCATGCTCTCCGTAAGAGCCCGCTCCTGAAGTACTTCCACTCCGATACCGCTTCTCCCAATAATCCCGCGACCCTTGAAACGGCTGTGCCAGATTCCTGTAGCGGGACCACGCACGTTGCAAGAAGCGCCCCAGAACCGGGATTTGCGTGAGAAACCCGTATGTCGCTCGCGCGCCGCGCCTGAGCCCGCATGGTTCTTGCCTGATGCGATGGATCGAACCCCTTGTGTCTCCTCGGCCATCACCGGGCACGATCAACTCTCCGCTCCGCCAATACTCGCGTCACATTCCGCCGTGGACTGTACATGGACCAGGCCTGTGTCTTGTAGACGCGAGCTGCAAGTCTGTACCGTCGCTGATGATTGCGCCAAGGCCCACGCCAAGGTCGCCTCATGGGAGTCCCGCCGGGGCTCGGCGATCTGATCCCATGATATTCGCGTCGGAAGGCTGGCGAACCGGGATACTATGCGAGCTCGTAGCACCAGCGAGCTCATGGCCATTTGATCGTACGTGTTTCTGCTCGTACTCTATCGCGAAGACGCGGGAATGGGGTTCATCGATGAGCTGTTGACCGCCGGGCTCGCCCCGCCCTCACTCGGCGGGTCTACGTACGAATAGTGTCTCCAGGGAACCCCGGCCGACCGGCACGAGGGCCTGTGGATTCGACGGATACAGGACTCCATCCACGCGGGCATCGACTATGAGAATTGCCTTTCTCGTCAATGAGTTTCCCGCCCTTAGCGAGATGTTCATTTTGCAACAGATCACCGGACTCCTGGATCGCGGGCACGATGTGGATATCTATAGCGCGCTTCCGCCAAGGGTTGGCAAAATTCACGCGGACGTTGAGCGCTATCAACTGCTTGCACGGACTACATATTGGCCTACGATCCATTCAGACTTGCCACAGAGGGCGTTGTGCGCTGCAAAGCTCAGCCTCGAGCTCGCGTTTTCCTGCCCAAGAATACTTCTAGAGGCGCTGAATTTCAGGGCCAGGGGACCTCAATGGAAATCGGGGCGATTCATTTTTGCGGGAGCTGGGCTCCGGAAGACTCATGAGTGTTACGACATCATCCAATGTCATTTCGGCACGCTCGGGCTCGTAGGGTCTTTTCTCAAGGAGATCGGTGTTCTATCTGGCCCAATGGTCACCGCTTTTCACGGCGCGGACGTGAATGTCAGTCCCCAAAAATGGGGAGTCGGCGTCTACAATTCCCTCTTTCGTACTCCCGGCTTATTTACGGCCAACAGCAATTACACGCGGGATGCCGTGATTCGATTGGGCTGTGACCCGGCTCGAATCCACATCCTGAGAATGGGAACGGACCCGGCTGAGTTTCCCTTTCGCGAGCGCGTGCTCCACGCCGAAGAGATTCCAACTGTGCTTACCATCGGCCGTTTGACGGAAAAGAAGGGGATCGAGATTGGCATACGTGCCATAGGTCTCTTGGCTCAGCGTGGCGTGCTGGTCCGATACCACGTCGTTGGAGATGGCCCGCTCCGCTCGCATCTTGAGGGTGTCATCCGCGATCTTGGTCTGGAGGATCGTGTACAGCTCTTGGGATCCCGGGTACGCCAGGAAGTTATCGAGGAGCTGTCGAGGGCTCACCTTTTCGTTCTTCCCAGCGTGACGACCCGCGACGGTGATCGTGAAGGGCAGGGCGTCGTGCTGCAGGAAGCGCAGGCTGCGGGGCTGCCGGTTGTAGCGACTGATCACAACGGTCTTCCAGAGAGCTTTCTACCAGGCGTGTCAGGCTACCTGGTGCCCGAGTATGACCCGAACGCCCTCGCTGATCGGCTACAAACCCTAATCGAGAATCCGCAGTCGTGGCCGGAAATGGGTCGTTCCGGTCGCCGTTTTGTCGAGAGCGAGTTCGACCTTGCGTCACTTATCCAGAAGCAGCTTGCAATCTACGAGCGGGCCCGGAATCTGACGTGACCCAACAGGCCACGGGAGTGTCTCCGACGGCAGCTACGCGCGCGTTCGGTCGTTGCGCGGTCGCATAAACAAGAAAATCTGCGGAAGACTGCGCTCGGTCATCGCTTCCAGTGCATCTTGGTCGCTGAGGAGCGTCCCCGGTGGCAAGTCAGCGGGCGTCCGCACGCGAGTTCTAATCTGCTCGACAGCGTGCGTGGCCTCGAATCTGCTCTCGATTCTTGCTCCAACGCCCGGCACCTTGGCGTCATGCGTTTCGACCAAAATTGTGGCCGAGCTCAGATCAGGAATAGTCGCTGGGTCCAGAAGCTCATTTTCGGCCCCTTCGCAATCCGCGAGGAGGACTGCTTTGGAAGCACCAGCCAAAGCGCCGCGCAGTTGGGCGATTGTGCAAAGGCCACGGATCTGGACTCTCGACTCGATGCGGCATCGCCGACACGCGGCTCTGAGGAGAGCTCGTGCCGATCGCTCCATTTCGAACGCGACGATTCGAGCCGAGGGGCACAAACGAGCGAAACCAGTTACGTAGTAGCCTTCAGCAGCTCCCACATCAACGATCAGGTCGGGCTCGATCCGGCGAATGACCTCGAACACCCCATGCAACTCCTTCTCGTACGTCCCAAGGAGTTTTGGGAGCAATCGGCTGTGGTGGGCCCGGCCCGAGTACGGCATTCCCGCAAAAGGTCCGGAAAGGACCGTCGCCGGATGTCCGAGCTGGGAAAGCACATGGCTCTCGAAGTTTCGTATTTCTCGGTATTCGGGAAGGCGGACGCGATTGACCCAGTCCTTCGCCACCAGGGGCAGCGACCCCGGTAGGAGATCAAGCGCGGCCCTGCCGATGGCGACGAGAGGCCGCGATCTCAGGACGGTGCCCCCGATTCTGGTATTCATGGCCACCGCCATGTGTCCTCTAAGCTCCTTTGGATGTTGCCATGCTGACCATCCCCAATACGAATCGGAGCGCCTGAAGCGTTCCCTCGGCGGCCCTCTTCGGCGAGTAGTCCTGAATGTGCAGGCCTGCGCGAAGACCCATCCTACGACGGCTTATCGGGTCTGCCGCGAGCCGCTCTAGAATGAGCGCAAGGGCCTTCTCGCTGCCGAACGGAAAAACATGACCAGTCGCACCTTCCTGAACCAGATCCGGGCCACAACCAACGCGATCGCTCACCACCACCGGCAGATCGTGAATCATTGCCTCGTTCACAACCAGACCCCACGTCTCACCGTAATCAGATGGTAAAACCAGGCAGTCCGCCGCCACATACGCGCGGCTGATCTCCACTTGGTTCAGAAAGCCGGCCAGGATCACCGGCAACTCCATCTCTCGGGCAAATTCCTGCACCTCGTTCTCCATTACGCCCGATCCGACTAGAAGTGGCTTCACCGAAGCACCACTTGCTCGTGCAATCTTGCATGCCCGCAGCAAGTCCATCACGCGTTTCTTTGGAATCAGCTTCCCCACGAAGAGGACGCATAGCTCGCTATCGCTAATGCCCCACTCGCGCCGTACTTGCATGCGCATCGGCCGCAGGAGCTCCGCTTGGCGACGGAACCGCTCTACATCCACAAAATGAGGGGACATGAAAATTCGTTCGGCTGGAACACCGTTTTCCTGGTAGAATTCATAATTGGATCTCCCTACCGCGAGAAACGCATCGAAACGGGACAGCAGCGAGCGATGGATCGCTCGCTTCCACCAGGGACGGCGAGATAGCCAGTTGGAATCTCCGCGCACCATTATCGGGATCTTGAGCTTGTTGCAAGCCCATAAGGTTTGGAGCAACGGAAGCCGGTACCATCCGTTGATGATTACAGCGTCCGGCAGATCCCGCGCTAAACATGCGCGAACCCCGGGCGTTCGACTGCCAAAGAAGCCGCTTAGAGAAGGTGAGCGGGCAGTGTTCCGCAACACTTCCCAACTGTAGCCATCGAGTAGTGGGACGTTCCACGTAACGTCAAGATCGAAATCCACCCCCTCCTGTTCGGGGCTCGGAAGAAGCGCGTAATACACTTTCAGGTTCAGTTCCTCGCATGCCGCCAACTCCCGGTACCAGGGGACCTGAGAAAGGATCGGGTGGGTGGCCACAATGGCAAGTTTCATCAATAGAAGTCGGTGACCGAGGCGCGTAACGAAGCTGCCACCCGAAATCTCCTTATCGCTGCCGAACCATGACGGGATCTGTTCCGCCACCCCGCCCTGCTCCGGGGCCGCAGGTGACTCGTCCTCCGACCATCACCTTTCAGATATGGCACGCTCAGCAACATCCCTGCCATGATCCCCGTCAATGTCAACACGAGTGGGTCGCCAAAGATCTGGTGACCGATCGTGAACGTCATCGCGTTGGGGATCATGAAAGCCAAGCAGCCGTAAGCAAAGTACGACGTCGCTCGGGTGCGACGGCTGGACGCTCGTGCGGCCTTCCAGAAGACCACGGCGAAGGCAAGTCCCAACCAGACCACGAAAATCAAGCCTGGCACCCCCAGCTCCGCAACAATCTTCCCGACCCCGCCTTCCGCCGCTATGCCCACCAGGTCAGCTCCCGCTCCGAAATGCTGAGCCCCCTGGCTGCCGGATCCGGCTCCAGACCCGAACCACCCATTTTGCTCGATCACGGCACCGAGAAGGTCCACCGCAAACGTCTGAACCCGCCTCACGTCCTTTCCACCGATGTCTAATCCACGTTCGAAGTAGGGATGGATCGAAAGTTTTTGACCGATCGTCGAAACCAGAAAGACCACCATTCCTACGGCTGAGAGAAGACCCAGTACCAGGGCTGTCTTTATCGCACCGCGGCGGAAGTAGGCCAGACAAGCGAGATACACGAGGACGAACAGCCCCACCTCGACTATCCCCTTTCGCCTTCCAGTCATCAGCAGAGCGCCACCCAGGACAGCGAGCAGGCATGCAATGGGCACGAGAGATATCCAAGGACGTCTTTTGCGGAAGTACAGGATGAGCAGAAAGCAGATCGCGGTCGCCGTGTGCCACGCCGCGACTTCTTCGGCACGATACAAGCCGGGCTCGAGGTCGAGAGCCACGCCGGACGGTGACGCGAGAGCGACGAGCCCAGACCCGACGGGTTCAAAAATCTTCCCGCTTATCCCTAGCCGTGCCAGGTACACCGTTGCGGCCATAGCGGTCGCCAGAACCACGTACCAGAGCAGGAAACGCTGGATGTCCCGCGTGCGGCGCGCATAATGGGCACCCAAGACAAGGCCCACGACCGGAATCAGATACGCGACCAGGCCGATCACTCCTACCATCGGCGAACCACTCGTGTAGATGCCGTTCAGGCTCTGCAGGAGGACGAGCAGGAGGTAAAGGACCAGGGGGACCTTGAGCCACGCTTGCTGCCGCCTCAGGGCGACCGGGATGATCCTTCCGCGTGCAAGTCGCGCCCCGATCAGGCTGGCCAGCACGGGGAGGACGATCAGCCCGGACAGATACACGGGCTCCCCGTCGATCACCTTTCTGGCTGCGTCCGCCATGATCCCGAACGGAATGGACAGCAGAAGTCCGAGGCGCCATCGGTAGATGCCGAGGAACGTCACGATCGCGGCCGCGCAGAGGATCCCCGGCAGGATCATTCGCGCTTCAGAGCAGGGGGGTGCGTCGGGAGCTCACTGCCCGACTGCTGGCGCTCTCCGCGCTCCCTCACTCCTGTGGCTGCTCCACTTCGGGATACAACGAACCAGTCCCGGCAGGTCTTCCGAGTGCGGGCTGTCCCCATGGAGCGCGTCGAGCACCTGAAACGACAGGGCGTCGCGAACGAAATCCAAGGGGAACTTCATCGTTCGTGCTCCCACTCGGACGTGGTAGGCGCCGACGTTGAGCGCCAGATCGTCGAACGTCGCGCGTACGACAAGAACATCACCGGATGGGCACCGATACAGCTTGCCGTCTTCCTCACTCACCGCGCTGACGAGCTCGATGCCGTCCTCGGTATCGATCCCAACGTTCACGGAAACACGCGACAGTTCCTCCAAACAGTCGAACTCGACTTCGATGCTGAAAGCCTCTCCGAGCCTCAGCGTAGCCGATTCCCTTCCCGTAGAATCGTACATTCCCACGGATCTCACACGGAGGTGCTCTCCATAATGGGGCCGCTCGCGATCGCGTACCGCCAGCGGCACGCCTTCCTGCTTCTCCATGGCCTCGCTCAAATACTCATGAATTGCCGTTGCAGCGTCCCCATCCACCCGCTTCCTGCCGTTCTCGAGGACGATGACCCTCGGGCACAACTGCTGGATGGCCTTCATGTCGTGGCTCACGAAAAGGATCGTCCGGCCTCCATGCACGATGGAATCCATCTTTCGCAGGCACTTCTCCTGGAATGCCGCGTCTCCGACCGCCAATACCTCGTCTACCAGCAGGATCTCCGGTTCCAGGTGCGCAGCGACTGCGAACGCAAGACGGACTCCCATGCCGGAGGAGAAGCGCTTGACCGGGGTGTCCATGAATTTCTCGATTCCAGCGAATTCCACGATTTCTTCATACTTCCGATCGATCTCGAACTTCCTCATTCCAAGGATGGTTCCATTCAAATAGACGTTCTCCCTGCCTGTCAGTTCCTGATGGAAGCCGATTCCGACCTCCAGTAGACTGGCAACCCGTCCATTTAGCCTTGCCCTGCCCGCTGTGGGATCGGTAATGCTCGACAGGATCTTGAGCAGCGTACTCTTCCCTGCGCCGTTGCCACCGATCACGCCAACGACCTCGCCCCTCTTCACGCGAAAGGAGACATCCCTCAGCGCCCATAGCACGTCACTGGCCTCGTCGTTGCTGAAACGACTGAGCCTTCTGAGGCGGCGGTAGTTGTGGACGGGGGCTGTAATCCACGAACCAACTGTTCCCACGAGAGTGTCATGTTGCTTCGCTTCCACGCCCAGTCGATACCTCTTGGCAAGGCCCTCCACTTCGATCGCTATGTCGCCTTCACGCCACATCGGCGAACACTCGCTCCATTCTTCGAAAATAGAGGGAACCGCTGACGGCAAGGACAGTGGAACTTACGAATCCAGCCGCGAGGAGATCCCATGGCACAGGCAGGGTACCGAGCAAGGCGGAACGGAATCCTTCGATAACCCCGGCCATAGGATAGAGACCATACAACAGCCGGATCGTGCCAGCGGAGTCGGGAAACCGCTCCGTGATCAGCGAGACCGGCCATACAACGGGGGCCGCGTACATGAGAAGCTGCCCCATGAAGGGAATCGACATCTGGATATCCCGATACTGTATCGACAAGGCACTGAGCCATGTCCCGATACCGATCGAGCACAGGATCATCAGCAGGACGAGCGACGGCACGATCAGGATCCGCGCGTCAGGCACGATGCCATACAGCACCATCATGCCTCCCAGAACACCCAACGCGATGGAGAAATCCACGAGACCCGCCAGGACCGGCGTCAACGGGATGATCAATCTAGGGAAGTACACCTTCGTCAACAGGCTGGCGTTCCAGACGAGGCTGCCCGTGGTCTGAGTGATCGCCGTCGAGAAATAGGTCCAGGGCACGAGCGCTGCGAAGGAGAAGATCGGGTAGGGAACGCCATCGCTGGGTACACTGGCGAGCTCCCCGAAGACGATCGTGAATACGATCATCGTGAAGAACGGGCGAATGATCGCCCATCCGAACCCGATGATGGTCTGAGCGTGCCGTGCCTTGACGTCACGCCGGACCAGGAAGAAGAGGAGATCCCTGTAGGCCAGGATCTCGCGCCAGTTGATCGGTCTCCAACCGTGGGTGGGCTGGATGAGCTTGGTGAAATCCCCGATCGGAGCTCCCGCCACCGACATCTACGCTGAGGGATTCATGCGGGTTGATGGCTGCCGCGATGAGCCTCGTACCACTCCACGGTTCGATGTAGCCCATCCTCGAAGGAGGTCGTCGCTTCGAATCCGAACCGCTGCCGGGCCCGGGAGGTATCCAGGCAGCGCCTTGGCTGACCATTCGGCCTGGATGTATCCCAGATGATTTCTCCGCGGAAGCCGGTAAGCTCAGCCAATTTCGCGACCAGCTGCCGAATGGAAATCTCGTTCCCGCTTCCAAGGTTCACCGGCTCCGGATCCGAGTAGAGTTCCGTGGCGAGCACGATCCCCTGGGCCGCGTCCTTCACGTACAGGAATTCTCGGGTGGGCGAGCCGTCGCCCCAAACCACGACTTGATCGCGGCCCTGATCCCGGGCCTCCAGGCACTTCCGGATCAGGGCGGGGATCACATGACTTGCCTCAGGATCGAAATCGTCGCGGGGACCGTAGAGGTTGACTACCAGCAAATGAATGGACTGGAAGCCATACTGCCGGCGATAGGCCTGCCCTTGAACGAGCAGGGCCTTTTTCGCGATGCCATAGGGTGCGTTCGTTTCCTCGGGATACCCGTTCCACAGGTCATCCTCTTTGAAGGGGATGGGCGAGTACTTGGGGTAAGAACATACGGTCCCAACGGTGACGAACTTCTGGACCCCGGATCTCCTCGCCCCCTCCATCAACTGGGCTCCCATCATCAGGTTCTTGTAGAAGAACTCCCCAGGCCTGGCGCGGTTGGCACCGATGCCGCCCACGACCGCCGCCAGATGGAGCACAACGTCTGGCCGCGAATCATGCAGAAGGCGATCCACCGAATCCGACTGGACGAGGTCGTATTCCGATGAACGAGGAGCGATCACCTGAGCCGTCGGTAATCCCCTCTCAGCGAGTTCTTCCATCACGTGGGAACCCAGGAAGCCGGAACCTCCGGTCACGAGGACTCTTGCCTTGGCGAGGTCGAGGCGCTTCATGCCGGCCGACGAGCTCCGCGGAGAAGCGCATCCATGCCGAGGAGGAAGAGGCGCGGCTGCGCGCGCAACAGGCTCCACGTCTTGGATGCCATGCTGTCGCGGTCGTTGGTGCTGAGCAAGAGGTCCAGCTCCTGGTTCATGAGTCTCAAGAGCAGATCATAGTGTCGACCGTTGAAGCGATCCATCACCCAGCGGATGAGATCGTGCAGGTACAGCTCCCTGTGCAAAGCCCTGAGCTCTTGCCCGTAGGGGCTTCCGGTCACGAGTGCCCGCGCCGCCGCCTGAGCACCCCAGATCCCGGATACCACCCCTCCCACGGTCGTCACTTTCACGTGACCAGCGGCGTCACCCACGAGCAGAACCCGGCCGCGACCACTCCGCCATTCGACCAGGCGCCGCGGTTGATGTAGCGGAATCATCGCTCCCTGATACTCCTTTGCCCGGTACCGATGCTCCCGCAGGAAACCGTCCAGCAATTGCCGCGCGTCGGCCGATCGCTCCGCGATCATGCCGATAACCGCTGTCGCCGGCGATTCAGGGATAAGCCAGTAAAAGAAGCGTGTGCGATCGCGGTCGAACCAGACACGCGTCACGTTCGGGTCGTACCGATCCTCCAGCGCCACCCGGGCCTGCACGATAGGCACCGTACGCTGCGGCCGCGCATCAAACGCCTCCGCCACGACGCTGCGCGAACCGTCCGCTCCGATCAGGTGACGCGTGGTCAGTCGCGTGACCGCTCCATTCCGGATCGCAACCGTGACATGGCCTGATTCCAGGCCGACCTCATGCACGCGACCCCCAAGACGGATCTCTACTCCTGCCTGCTCGACCTCGCATGCGAGGATTCGGCGCAAAGCGCCGCGCTCGACTACCAGATCCGGACGCTCGAGCTGGATTCGCCGCTGCGAGCCGTTGGCGCACAGCTCCATGATGCTCGTCTCATGGATGACGCTGGATCGCACGTCGCAACCCAGGACGTCGGTCAGCTTCTGGGTTACGATCCACGTGCGCTTCGGGGTGGCGAAGTCGTTACGGCTGTCGAGAACCAGGGTGCGCAGCCCCTCCCGGCCCAGCGTCCTGGCGGCGGCGAGGCCGGCGCACGAGGCGCCCACGACGATCACGTCGAAGTCCGGCTTCACGACCCCTTGCTGGGGAGTGGCTGTGGGCGGGATTCCAAGACTGTACCTCGAGTCAGACCTTGTTTTGGCGGGTCTCCCAGCGACCAGAGAGGCTGACCCACAGGGACAGGCCGATGAGACGAACGTCCAGCCACAACGAGCGGCGCCGGATGTAGACGAGGTCGTAGCGGAACTTCCGCTTGCGCGCTGCATCCTTGGGTAGGTACAGCGTGGCCAGGCTAGTCAGCCCGGGACGCACGCTCATGCGGTGTCGGAACTCAGGAAGGCGGTCCCATACGATTGGACTACCATGATCGTCGTGGACGACCTCTCCCACCGCCAGCGGGCGCGGCCCCACGAAGCTCATCTCCCCCTTGATGATGTTGAGTACCTGAGGGAGCTCGTCGATCCCGAAGCTGCGCAGGACGGCCCCCACGCGAGTGACCCGATCGTCTTCGTCGCAGGATTCGACTACGCCGTGCTTCTCGTCTGAGTCGGGGACCATGGTTCGGAACTTGAACAGGTCGAACAGCTTTCCCCCCTGTCCCCACCTGCGCTGGCGATAGAAGACCGGACCTCCGTCCTCGATCTTCACGGCGAGAGCGATCAGCGGCCAGGCCGGGGCGGTCGTCGCCAGCAGAAACCCCCCGAAGACCAGATCAAGAACCCGCTTCGGGAGGGACTCACGCTCGAGGGGGATGGGGTCTTCAATCGTGCGGCCGGTCACCACCGAGAGCGGGCTCACCTTGGAAGTCATGGCCGGGCTCGCGGCGGGCGGTGATGGTGTCACGTAGTCTCCTTCGTGAAGCGTGGAGAGTCGCGAAGTCGACCCGGACTTCGCGCGAAAGATCCCCCGGTCATGCTTGCAAGTCAAGTCGCTCAAGGGGATTCCGCCAGCCGACTTTCGAGGTCCGCGAAACGCCGCGGCGTCATCAGCGAGTGGAGGATCTTCCAGGTTCGAGGATATATGGTCTCGAGCCCGGTCTCGCGCGCGCTAGCGTACCACTCGAACAGATCCCGGGGGGTGTCGAGATCCCGTTCCTCGGGGAGCTCGCGTATGGCGAGGCCGCGTTCCAGCAGACGCGTACGCATGGCCTCGAGCACGCGTTCCGTACTCCAGGGAATGTCGCGCAACAATCCAGTCGCGGGCCGGGAGGTTCCAAGGAGATAGAATCCCCCGTCCAGAGCTGGCCCCAGCACGACGGGAGCATTCTCCAGGGCGCGATATGCCTCCCGGATACGCTCCGATGTGAGCCCTGGACAGTCGCTGCCGACGACGAGCACCCGTTTGCCGCCGCTCTCCTGCAGCATACCCAGGACCCGCTCCAGGCGCGTCCCGAGATCTCCCGGCGGCTGGAGCACCAGCTGGCGCCCGGCGCCGAGAAGCCGTTCCAGCAGGCGGCGGCCGGTTGCCGGCGTGAATGCCACGGTGACGCGGGCGTCCGCCGCTTCCACGACATCGATCGTGTCGACCAGGAGCGCCCGGTAGAGATCGGAGGCTTCCTCGGGCCGGAGCGCGGGGATGAGGCGGGTCTTGACGTGACCGGGGACCGGGGCCTTGGCGAAGACGGCGACCAGGGGGCGCGGGCCACGCGGTCGGGCGGGACGAGGATCGCGCGCGAGTGGCGCTCCGTGTGGCCTTGCACCGCCCTGCCCTCTCGCAGGCCGGCGCCCCCTTCCCGCACCGCCACCCTTCGCGGGGCGGCTCCCCTTCGAGGGTCGACTATCGTTGCCCTTGCGAGGTTTGCCCCGCCCTTTCGTGGGGCCGCGGCCATCGGGGGGCTTGCCTCCCGCAGGTGGTCGCTCGGTCATCTCCGTCCCCACCCTTGCTGGAAGCTCATGGTCGGAAGGATCCTCAACGCGCCAGGATCGGGGTCGCGAGGACCGGGTGGGGAATCTAGAACCCCACGACGCGCAGGATGTCAGCGGTGAATGCCCACGCCATGAGCAGCACCAGGAACGCGAGCCCGACCTGCGACAGGCGCAGCTTCTGGGTGGTCGAGAGAGGACGCCCGCGGGTCGCCTCGATGCCGAGGAACAGGATGTGCCCGCCATCGAGAACCGGAATCGGCAGCAGATTGAGGATCGCGAGATTGATCGAGAACAGGGCCACCCAGCCGAGCAGGCTGCTCATGCCCTGCCGCGCGAAGTGCCCCGTGAGCTGCCCGATCGCCACCGGCCCTCCGACCGCCTTCAGGCTCACACCGCCCGTGACGATGTCGTGGAGCCCGCTCAGGATGAGCATGGAGGCGCGACCGGCGGCCTCCGTGCCGACTACCAGCGCTTCGACGGGACTCAAACGGATGTGTTCGGTCTCCCGGACCACGCCCAGCATTCCCACGTCGACGAACTTGGCGTCGGTCGGACGGGGAGCCTTCTCGACCCCGGTCTCGACAGTGAGCGTCAGCTCGCGGGTCGTTCCGTCCACCGCGCGCTCCACCACGACCGGCAGGATCTGGTCAGGACGTGCATGGACGACCTCGGTGACCCGATCGAACGATGAGGTTTCGATCCCGTCGATCGATACGATCCGGTCTCCGGGCTGGATTCCCCCCCGCGCCGCGGGGCTGCCCTCCTGGACTTCGTCGATTACCGCGGGGACCAGCGGGACCAGCGCGTAGGCCACCGCTTCGCGATCCCCCGCGTCGGTCACCGAGAGCGTCAGGGACCGGCCTGACGTCAGCTCGATCTCCAGCGCGCCATCCTCCGCTTCGAGGATCCCCTCGGTCAGCTCTTGCCAGTTCGCCACGCCGCGCCCTTCGACCATCTGGATGGTCTCGCCCACGAGGGCCGCCAGCTCCGGATGCGCCGCGGCGATCGTCGAGTCGACGCGCGCAACGGCGGTCCCATTCACCGTCGGTATCCCGTCGTGCCAGGCGAGGGAAACGTAGATCACCCAGCCGAGCAGGAAGTTCATGAGCACGCCCGCGGACAGGATCGCGAGCCGCCAAGGCACGCTCTTGTTCTCGAACCGCTTCTCGGGCGAGGCGGCCTCCGCGCTCTCCGCTTCCCCGCCCTCCAGGCCTTCGAATGCTTCCTCGCCCTCCATGCCGGTCATCTTGACGTAGCCGCCGAAAGGGATGGCCGAGATGCAATAGTCGGTCTCCCCGACCTTCACACCGACGACTCGCGGACCGAGGCCGATCGAGAAGCGCGGAACGCCCACGCCGGCCCACTTCGCGGTCACGAAGTGTCCGAGCTCGTGGACGAACACGAGCACGCCGAGCACGATGATGGTGATGATCAGCGTCTGCATCCGTGTTCCCGTCTACACCGCGTTCACGATTCCGATCCGCCTTTCGCGGCGGCGGCGACCTGGGAGGATAGAGCGGCCCGTCCTGTTCGGAATATACTGGGGCTATCTGGACGAGGCAGCCGGCTGAGCGGCGAGCGCCTCGGCGCGGGCCCAGCGATCGACCTCCTGGAGCGTGGCCAGCGAGTCCACGACGCGCGGCTCGTGCGCGTCGAGGACGCGGGCGCACAGGGCCGGAATGTCGAGAAAGCCGATCCTGCCGGCGAGGAACAGCGCCACCGCCACCTCGTTGACGGCGTTGAACACGGCCGGCGCCGTGCCGCCGGCTTCGCCGGCCGAGCGGGCGATGGCCAGCGCGGGAAAGCGCTCGAGATCGGGGGCCTCGAACGTCAGCCCGCCCAGCTCCGCGAGATCGGCCACAGGTCCCTCCGCGCGCTCCGGCCAGGCGAGCGCGGAGCGAATGGGAAGCTTCATGTCCGGCTTGCCGATCTCGGCGAACAGCGTCCCGTCCTTCCACTCGACCAGCCCGTGCACGATCGACTGAGGATGGACCGTCACGTCGATCCGCTCGTAGGGCAGGCCGAAGAGGTGATGGGCCTCGATGACCTCGAGGCCCTTGTTGGCGAGCGTCGCCGAGTCGATCGTGATCTTCGGGCCCATGTCCCAGGTCGGATGGGCCAACGCCTGCGCGGCGGTGACCGCCGCTAGCTGGTCCGCCGGGGTCCGCCGGAACGGACCACCGCTCGCCGTCAGGACGATCCGGCGCACCTCGTCGCTCCGCCTCCGGTCGAGGAGCTGCCAGATCGCGTTGTGCTCGCTGTCGACGGGCAGGACCCGCCCGCTCGCCAGCATGTCGCCGCCGGCGGCGGCCCGCACGAGCTCGCCGCCCACGACCAGCGACTCCTTGTTGGCCAGCGCCACCCGCTTGCCCGCGCCGAGCGCGGCGAGCGTCGCCTCGAGTCCTGCCGCTCCCACGATGCCGTTCAGGACGACGTCGACGCCGTCCATCGCTGCCAGCTCGGCGAGCCCCGCGGTGCCCCCCATGACCGCGATGCCGTCGGGGAACGCTGCGGCGGCCCTGGCCTCCCGCCACGCATCCTCGTCCGCGATCGCAACCGCGCGCGGCCGCCAGAGGGCCGTGAGAGCCGCCAGCTCCCGCCAGCCCCGATTGCACGACAGCCCCACCACTTCGATCCGGTCCCCGAGCTCGGCCGCCACCTCCAGCGCGCTCGCGCCGATCGACCCGGTCGCTCCGAGGATCACGAGCGAATGCCGCGTCACCCCCGTCACAGGACCACGAGCCGCAGGTAGTACCAGACCGCCGGCGCCACCGCCATCAGGCTGTCGAACCGGTCGAGAACGCCCCCGTGTCCGGGGATGAGATCGCTGGCGTCCTTCACCCCCGCGTCGCGCTTGAACGCCGACTCCACCAGGTCGCCGATCGGCCCCGCGACCGACACCAGCGCCCCGATCGCCAGCGCGTCCGCGGGGGCCAGGAGGGGCATCCGGGTTCCTGCCGCCAGGACCACCCCGACCGCGATCAGCATCGTCACCACCAGCGCGCCTGCGGCACCCTCGATCGTCTTTCCGGGACTGACCCGGGGGATCAGCTTGTGCCTGCCCCAGCGGCGACCGATGACGTACGCGGCCGAGTCGTTGAGCCACGCGAGCACGACCGTCAGCCCGACGAGCGCAGCACCCCACCAGTAGGGCATTCCGGGAACGACGCGACTGATCTCGCGGATGAGGACGAAGTGTCCGAAGAGAAGTCCGACGTACAGCGCACCGTAGACCGTGATAGAGACGCTCCCCAGCGCTTCGTCCGAGTCTGCGTCGAGCAGTTGCGCGAGTGCCACGCCGATGACGCCGAGGGCGACGAGGCCCGCAACGGTCAGGGGGCTGGCGGGCGCCAGAAAGAAGAGGACGGGAAACAGGAGCGCGAGGCCAATGCCCGGAACGACGCGTGGGCGGGGTCGCTTCATGGCGGCAAGGCGATAGAACTCCCAGACCCCGACGCCGACCAGCGCGAGGACCGCGGCCAGGAACACCACCCCCCCGACTGCGATCGCCGCCAGGAACAGCGGGCCCAGCACGATCGCCGTCACGAGCCGCTTGCGGACATCCTGGCGGCCGGGGCTCGGCGCGAGCCCCGTCCCGACGCTCACGCCATCACCCGTCCGAAGCGCCGCTCTCGCGACTGGTAGTCCTCGATCGCCTCGAAGAACGCCTCGCGGCCGAAGTCCGGCCACAGGGTCTCGGTCACGTAGAGCTCGGCGTAGGCGATCTGCCATAGGAGGAAGTTCGAGATCCGCATCTCGCCGCTGGTGCGGACCAGGAGGTCCGGATCCGGCAGATCCGGGCTGTACAGAAAGCGGGCGAAAGCGGCCTCGTCGAGCGTGCGCGGATCGAGGTCGCTCGCGACCGCGGCGCGTGCGACCCGCCGCGCGGCCTCCACGATCTCGGCCCGTCCGCCGTACGACAGCGCGAGCGTGACCCGCAGCCGATCGCAGTGCGCCGTGGCTTCCATCAGGCGATCGAGCTCGGCGCGCGCCGCGCCCTCGAGCTGGTCGAGATCGCCGATCGCCTCGATGCGTGCTCCCCGCCCGATCAGCTCCTCGCGCTCCGACTTCATGTATCGGCGGAGCAAGCCCATGAGCGCGTCCACTTCCGCTGGCGGCCGCTTCCAGTTCTCCTTCGAGAACGCGTACAGCGTCAGCGCTTCGATCCCCAGGTCGCCGGCCGCCTCGATCACGGCGCGCACCGACTTCATCCCCGCGCGGTGCCCGAAGATCCGGGGCTGTCCTCGCCGCTCCGCCCAGCGGCCGTTGCCGTCCATGATCACGGCCACATGGCGCGGCAGGTTCCCGTGCGCCTGGATCGCTCGCGCCCTCTCCTCCAGCGGGTTCATCTGTCCGGCGGGCTCATGATCGGCGCGGGAGGCCTCAGACCTCCATCACCTCCTGCTCCTTGCGCTCCAGCATCTGATCGATGGCCGCGATGTGCTTGTCGGTCAGGTCTTGGACCTCCTTGAGCAGCCGGTGCATGTCGTCCTCGCTGACCGTGCCGTCCTTCTGCTGCTGGTGGACGCGTTTGTTGGCCTCGTGCCGGATGTTGCGGATCGCCACCCGACCCTCCTCGGCGATCTTGTGGGTCAGCCGGACGAGCTCCTTGCGCCGCTCCTCCGTGAGCGGGGGGATGGGGATGCGGATGATCTTCCCGTCGTTGTTGGGAACCAGCCCCAGATCGCTGGCCATGATCGCCTTCTCGACGGCCGTCAGCTGGCTCGGGTCGTACGGTTGGATGACGATCAGCCTGGGCTCGGGCGCGCCGATCGTCGCCATCTGATTGAGCGGCATCTGCTGCCCGTAGGCGTCTACCTTGATCAGGTCGAGGAGCGCGGGGGAAGCCTTTCCCGTTCGCACAGTGGCGAACTCGTTGCGGATCGCCTCGACCGATTTGTCCATGTGAGCGCTGATGTCCTTGAGGTCCGGCGCGTTCATTTTCCTCCGCTCAGGTCGTTCAATCACCGACGACCGAGCCGACCGACTCCCCGGCCAGGATCGCCCGCACGGCGCCCCGACGGCGGATGTCGAACACCACGATCGGCAGGTCGTTCTCCTTGCACATGGAAACAGCGGTCGCATCCATGACGCGGAGGTCGCGCCTGAGGATGTCCATGTAGCTGATCTTCTCGATGAACTCCGCGTCGGGATCGAGGCGCGGATCCGCACTGTAGATGCCGTCCACCTGCGTCGCCTTGAGGATTGCGTCGGCGTCGATCTCGATGGCGCGCAGGACCGCGGCGGTGTCGGTGGAGAAGTACGGGTTGCCCGTGCCGGCCGCGAAGAGGACCACGCGCCCCTTCTCCAGGTGCCGCACGGCGCGCCGCCGGATGTACGGCTCGGCCACGGCGTCCATGCGAATCGCGGTCAGGACCCGCGTCTCGAGCCCCTTGCGCTCGAGCAGGTCCTGCATGGCGAGCGCATTGATGACGGTCGAGAGCATGCCCATGTAATCGGCGGACACGCGATCCATCCCGCCTTCGCTGGCGGCGGTGCCCCGCACGATGTTCCCGCCGCCGATGACGAGCCCCAGCTGAACGCCTGTCTCGTGAATGGAGACGATCTCGCTGGTGAGCTCGTCGACGACGGGCGGATCGATGCCGAAACCGCGGCCCCCGGCGAGGGCCTCGCCGGAGAGCTTCAGCACGATGCGGTCGTACCGCAGTGGCGTCCTACTCTCCGACCTCGAAGCGGGTGAAACGGCGGACGAGGATGTTCTCGCCGAGTCGCTGGACGGCCTCGTTGACGACATCCGACACCTTCCGGTCGGGGTCCTTGATGTAGGCCTGATCGAGGAGGCAGACCTCCTGGTACCACTTCTCCAGCTTCCCGGTGGCGATCTTCTCGACGATCTCCGCCGGCTTGCCCGACTCCTCCGCCTGCTGACGGTAAATCCCCATCTCCCGTTCGACCACCTCGGGATCGAGCCCGTGGCGGTCGACCGCCAACGGGGCCGCGGCCGCGACCTGCATGGCCAGCGAGCGGGCGAGGTCCCGGAAGTCGTCGGTCTTGGCGACGAAATCGGTCTCGCAGTCCACCTCGATCAGCACTCCGATCTTGCCGCCCAGGTGGATGTAGGCCTCCACGCGTCCCTCGCCGGTCTCACGGCCGGCCTTCTTGGCTGCCTTCGCCTGCCCGCGGGTGCGCAGCAGGTCGATGGCCGCCTCGAGGTCCCCCGAAGTCTCCTCGAGGGCCTTCTTGCATTCCATCATCCCCACGCCGGTCCGCTGGCGCAGCTCCTGGACCTGTGATGCCGTGATCGTAGCCATGCCCTATTCCTCTTCCCCTTCTTCCTCGTCCTGGTCGGGCAGCCGAGCGCGGATCTTCCGCTTGGGCTTCTCCCGGCGGACGGGCTTGTCGTCTTCGGCTTCCTGCCTCTCCGCCTTCACGGCGGCCTCTTCCTTGACGATCCGCTCGCGCGCGTCCGCGATCGCGTCGGCCACCTGGCTCGTGATCAGGCGCACCGACTTGATGGCGTCGTCGTTGCCCGCGATCGGAACCGTGATCAGCTCAGGATCCGCATTGGTGTCCACGATCGCGATCAGCGGGATGCCCAGCTTGTTCGCCTCGTTGACGGCGATCCGCTCCTTCTTGGCGTCCACGACGAAGACCGCGCCGGGGAGTTCCTCCATGTCGGCGATGCCGCCGAGATTGCGCTGCAGCTTGTCGTACTCACGCTCGATCTCGATGACTTCCTTCTTCGGGAGTAAGTCGAACGTCCCGTCCTCCCGCATCCGCTCGATCTCCTTGAGACGCTTCAGTCCCCGCTTGATCGTGCGGAAATTCGTCAGCGTCCCGCCCAGCCATCGGTTCGTTACGTAGAACTGGCCGCTGCGCTCGGCCTCTTCGCGGACGACTTCCTTGAGCTGACGCTTGGTGCAGACGAACAGCACCTTCTTCCCCTGTCCCACCAGCTCCGCGACCAGCTCCTTCGCGCGCTCCAGCTGACGCAGGGTCTTGTTCAGGTCGATGATGTAGATGCCGTTGCGCTCGGCGAAGATGAACTTGCGCATCTTGGGGTTCCAGCGACGGGTCTGATGCCCGAAGTGGACCCCCGCCTCCAGCAGAGCGCGCAGTTGGGCGGGTACCGCCATGGGTCTGACTCCTTCCGAAGTTGAGCCTCCACCGGCTTCACCGAGCCGCGAATCCATCCGTGGACGGACACCGCGCGGACTCTCCACCGATGTGTGAATTTTGCCGCTATGCGCGGCCGGTCTTACCGCTTCGAGAACTGGAAACGCTTGCGAGCCTTCGGGCGACCGTACTTCTTGCGCTCGACCATCCGCGGGTCCCGGGTCAGCAACCCTTCGGTCTTCAGCGCGGCGCGGTACGCCTCGTCGGACTCGACGAGCGCGCGCGCGATGCCGAGCTGGATCGCGCCGGCCTGACCCGTCGGGCCGCCGCCTGCTACGTTCACGTTCACGTCGAACTGATTGTCGGTGCGCGTGACCTCGAACGGCTTCTGGCACTGCTGCGCGTGCAGGAGCCGCGGGAAGTACTCGGCCAGCGGACGACCGTTGATCTCCCAGGCGCCCTTGCCCGGCCGCAGGTACACGCGCGCGACCGAGGTCTTCCGCCGCCCGACTCCATTGAACTGCTTCGCCATCCTGAAAATCCTCTCTCTTCGATTACGTTGTCGCGGCCTCGGCCGGTTCCGCCACCTGCGTCTGTGGCGGCCACGCCGCGAGGTCGATCGATACCGGCTGCTGAGCCCGATGCGGATGCTCGGGGCCCGCGTAGACACGGAGCTTCTTGAACATGGCCCGGCCGAGCTTCCCCTTGGGCATCATCCCCCGGATCGCGAGCTCCACCACGCGCTCGGGGTGCGTGTCGAGCATTTGCTGGACGGAAGTCTCCTTGAGGCCGCCCGGATATCCCGAGTGACGGTAGTACCGCTTCTGGTCGATCTTCCGGCCCGTCAGGCGGATCTTCTCGGCGTTGACCACCAGGACGTGGTCTCCGGTGTCCAGGTACGGGGTGTATATCGGCTTGTGCTTGCCGCGCAGGATCTGGGCGACGCCGCTGGCCAGCCGGCCGAGGGTCTGGTCCTCGGCATCGACCAGGTACCAGCGCCGGACGATCTGGTCCGGGGTCACCTGATGGGTCTTCATCGCATGTCTCCTCGTGGATCGAAGGCCGCCCGGGTGCAGATCGGCCCGAATCTGTCAGAAGTACAGCTTTGAAAGATACCCGCGACCGGTCGGCATGGTCAAGCTATACCTTGGTCAAGTGACGTTCGGTTCTTTCAGCACCCGGAGTGAGTCTCCGTACGGCGGCTCGAGGAGGCCGGCGTCGGTCAGGAACCCTGTGATGTAGCGGGCCGGCGTCACGTCGAATGCGGGGCTGTAGACCTTGACCCCGGCCGGGGCGGTGGCCGCCCCGAAGCCATGCGTGATCTCGGCGGGATCGCGCTCCTCGATGGGGATCACGCTGCCGTCGGGGAGCGAGAAGTCGAAGGTCGTGCGGGGCGCGGCGACGTAGAACGGGATACCGTGCTCCTTCGCGAGGATCGCCACCCCGTAGGTGCCGATCTTGTTCGCGGTGTCGCCGTTGGCCGCGATCCGGTCGGCGCCCACGATCACGAGGTCGATCTCGCCCTTGGCCATCGTCGCGGCCGTCATGTCGTCGCAGATCAGGGTGACGTCGACGCCGCTCTCCATGAGCTCCCACGCCGTCAGGCGGCTGCCCTGCATGAGGGGCCGCGTCTCGTCGGCGAAGACCCGGACGCGCTTGCCGTCCTCGTGCGCGACGTACGCGCAGGCGAGCGCGGTTCCGTAGCCCGAAGTGGCGAGGCCACCGGCGTTGCAGTGGGTCAGGATACCGGCCCGGTCGCGGATCACGCCCCGCGCCGCCTCGCCGATCCGGCGGCACATCCGCCGATCCTCTTCGAAGATCGCCAGCGCCTCCTGCTCGAGCCGCTCCCAGAGCGCTGCCGTGGCCATCTCGGGATGCCGGCGCGCGATCTCCTTCATGCGCTCGATCGCCCACGCAAGGTTCACGGCCGTGGGGCGGGCGGCGGCCAGCTCTGCCGCGTACTCCTCGAGACGCTCGCGGAATCCCTCCTCGTCGTCGAGGTGCGGGCGGAGCGCGGCTACGAGCCCCATGGCGGCCGCGATGCCGATGGCGGGCGCCCCGCGGATCCGGAGCATGCGGATCGCCTCGACCATTTCGGGAACCGTGCGGATCCCGATGTCGACGCGCTCGTTGGGCAGGCGTGTTTGATCGATCATGCGGACGTGATCGCCCTGCCAGGAGATGGTGTCGATCGCCACGGCGCCTCAAGCTCTTCCGTGCGTCAGCGTGGCGCCAGCCGTCCGGGGAACTCGTAGCGCCAGCCCAGCCCGGCGAGGAGCGCGAGGACGCGGGTCACCGGGAGGCCCATGACGTTGAAGAAGCAGCCGCGCACCGACTCCACGAGCGCGGCGCCGTATCCCTGGATGCCGTACGCGCCGGCCTTGTCGAGCGGCTCGCCGGTGGCGACATAGGCCGCGATCTCGTCGACCTCGAGCGGACGGAAGCGGACGGACGTGGTCTCGATCCCCGACGCCGCCCTGTGCTCCTGCCCGCCGGGGGCGTCGATGGCAACGGCGGTGTGGACGAGGTGCTCGCGACCGGCCAGGCGAAAGAGCATGGCGCGGGCATCGTGCTCGTCGCGGGGCTTGCCGAGCACGGCGCCGTCGAGGACCACGATCGTATCGGCCCCCAGGACGATGGCATCCGGTCGGTTCGCCGCGACCGCGCTCGTCTTCCGGCGGGCGAGGTCCGCCGCGAAGTCGAGCGGCGGCACCGTTCCGTCCCACGGCGACTCGAGACCGTCGGGCGGGGGCATGACTTCGAAGGCGAGCCCGAGCCGCTCCAGCAGCTCGCGCCGGCGCGGGCTGCCGGAAGCCAGAACCAGAGGCGGCGTCACGGCGCGGCCGGTCACGGCGTGGACCCGCGGCTGTTCACGGCGAGCGGCGCCTCACCGCTCGAGCCAGAGGGTCACCGGCCCGTCGTTGACGAGACCCACTTCCATGCGGGCCCCGAACTCGCCGTTCGCCACCCTCCCGGGCAGCTCCGCGGCGCACAAATCGCAGAAGTCCCGATACAGCATTTCCGCTTCCGGGAACGGCGCGGCGGCGGTGAAATCCGGCCGCCTGCCCTTGCGGGCGTCGCCGTAGAGCGTGAACTGGCTGACGACGAGGAGCCCGCCTCCGGTCTCGCGGAGCGATCGGTCGAACCCGCCGGGCCCCTCGCCGGCGAACACGCGCAGGTCGGCGATCTTGGCGGCCATCCAGCGGAGAACTTCCGGGCCGTCGCCGGGCGCGAAGCCCGCCAGCGCCAGCAGGCCGGGCCCGATCCTTCCCGCCTCGCGCACGGCCCCCAGCTCGTCGAGGACGCGCACCCACGCCTCGCTGACCCGCTGGAGACAGACCCGCACCGCGGCGCCCGCGCCCGGCGCTATTCGACGGTGACCGATTTCGCGAGGTTCCGCGGCTTGTCGACGTCGCAGCCGCGCAGGACCGCGATGTGGTAGGCCAGGAGCTGGAGCGGCACGACGCTCAGGATCGGGGTCAGCATGT
>DASRVB010000111.1:0-3948 GCA_035687725.1 Gemmatimonadota bacterium | reverse complement strand
AAGTCGCCGAGCAGATCCGCCGCGGGGTCGAGCTGGCGCTCGAAGACGTGAATCGCACCGGCCGGACGCCCGTCGCGCTCGTGGCGCGGTCGGCGGAGAACGATCCCGATTCGACGGCGGCGGTGATCCGGACGCTGGCGCGGAACGAACACGTGGCCGCGATCCTGGGCCCGCTGACCAGCGAGTATGCGCTGCCCGCCGCCCGGCTGGCGGTGGAGGAGGGAGTTCCGCTCGTCAGCCCGACCGCCACCGATGCGCGGCTCCTGGAGATCGATCCGCGCGTGTACACGGTCAACGCGCTGGACGGGGGGATAGGCCACACGATCGGGACCTACGCGGCCACGAACCTGGAGCGGCGCCGCTTCGCGATCCTGGCGGTCGACGACGCCTACGGACGGATCCAGGCGGACGCGTTCGCCGCCGCCGTCCAGTCCTCCGGAGCGCGCGTCGTCTACCGGTTCCAGTACGACCGCGGCTCCACGCAGTACACCGACCAGCTCGGGGCGATCGTCCGTTCCGGCGCCGACGCGCTGTTCATCGCCACCAAGAGTCCAAGCGAGGCGCTGAGGATCCTCAACCAGATGGCGTTCTACGAGCTGGGCGGCATCCTGCCGCTCGGCACCGACGCGTGGAACGACCCCGAGTTCTACCGGCAGGGCCGGCGCTTCGTGCGCGGGTACTTCGCCGATACCTACAGCCGCGATCCGCAGATCACCGAATGGGAGTCGTTCGCCGCGCGGTATGAGGCGCGGTTCGGCGAGGCTCCGGCCAATCTCATCCCCGGGTGGGGGTACGACGCGGCGCGGATCGCGCTCGAGCGGCTGCGGCCGTCGAACGCTCCGGAGAGCGGCGAGTACCACGGAGTGACCGGGCTGTTCCGCTTCGGCCCACAGGGGATCCGGCGCGCGGTCATCGTGCACCGGATCGAGCGCGGCGAGCCGATAGCGGTGGATTGGTAGCGCGCCGTGGACGCCGATCGCTCTCCGAAGGCTGAGAAGAAGGACAGGCTCGAGGATCTTCGCGCACGTGAGGCGAAGGCGCGCGAGGGGGGCGGGGCCGCCCGCCTCGCCGCCCAGCACGCCAAGGGAAAGCTCGGGGCCCGCGAGCGACTCGAGCTCCTGCTCGACCCGGGCTCGTTCTTCGAGCTCGACATGTTCGTCACCCACCGCACCGATGAGTTCGGCCTGTCCACGCAGAGGATCCCCGGCGACGGCGTAGTCACCGGCCACGGCACCATCGACGGCCGGCGGGTGTGGGTCTTCAGCCAGGACTTCACGGTCTTCGGCGGCTCGCTGTCGGAAGCGCATGCGGAGAAGATCTGCAAGGTGCTCGACCTCGCGCTCAAGACGGGGCATCCCGTGATCGGGCTAAACGACTCGGGTGGGGCGCGGATCCAGGAAGGCGTCGCGTCGCTGGGTGGGTACGCGGAGATCTTCCTCAGGAACACGCTCGCCAGCGGGGTCGTGCCGCAGATCAGCGCCATCCTGGGGCCCTGCGCGGGCGGGGCCGTGTACTCGCCCGCCATCACCGACTTCGTGTGCATGGTCGAGGGAGTGTCGTACATGTTCGTGACGGGGCCGAACGTGGTGAAGACCGTCACGCACGAGGAAGTGTCGTTCGAGGAGCTGGGTGGCGCCGCGGTGCACGGCGAGAAGAGCGGAGTCAGCCATTTCACGTTCCCCGACGAGCCCGCCTGCTTCGCCGGCATCCGTTCGCTGATCGGGTATCTGCCGGCGAACAACCAGGAGGATCCGCCGCGCGTCGAACCCGCTGACGATCCGCTGCGACGCTCTCCCGGGCTGCGCGACGCCGTTCCCGAGAACCCGAACAAGCCCTACGACGTGCACGAGATCGTCGCCGAAGTGGTCGACCGCGGATCGTTCTTCGAGGTCCAGCCCGATTACGCGGGGAACATCGTGGTGGGGTTGGCGCGCCTCGACGGCCGCACGGTCGGGATCCTCGCCAACCAGCCAGCCGTCCTCGCCGGCGTGCTCGACATCGACGCCAGCCTCAAGGCCGCCCGCTTCGTCCGCTTCTGCGACGCGTTCAACATCCCGCTCATCACGTTCGTGGACGTGCCGGGCTTCATGCCCGGGACGGAGCAGGAGTGGGGCGGGATCATCAAGCATGGCGCGAAGCTCCTGTACGCGTACTGCGAGGCGACGGTGCCCAAGCTGACCGTGATCCTGCGAAAGGCGTACGGCGGCGCGTACGACGTCATGTCGTCGAAGCACATACGCGGGGACCTGAACCTCGCGTGGCCATCGGCCGAGATCGCGGTCATGGGCCCGAAAGGCGCAGTCGAGATCCTGTGGAAGCGGGAGATCGACGCGGCTCAGAATCCCGACGCCCTGCTCGAGCAGCGGACGCAGGAGTTCCGCGAGCGGTTCGCGAACCCCTACGTGGCGGCGGAGCGGGGCTACGTGGACGCCGTCATCGATCCCGCCGACACCCGGGCGCTGCTGATCGCCGGCCTCTCCGCGCTGGGGTCCAAGCGGGACGCGAACCCGGTCCGGAAGCACGGCAACATCCCGTTGTGAGACCGCTGGGTCGGGTCCTGGTCGCCAACCGCGGGGAGATCGCAGTCCGCATCCTGCGCGGCTGTCGCGAGGCGGGACTGCCGACGGCCGCCGTCTTCTCGACCGCGGACGCCGATGCCTGCCACGTGCGGGCGGCCGACCGCGCCGTCGAGATCGGGCCGGGGCCCGCGCGCGAGTCGTACCTCGCCGCCGATCGCGTCCTCGACGCGGCACGCCGACTGGGCGCAGGCTCCATCCACCCGGGGTACGGGTTCCTGGCCGAGAACGCGGCCTTCGCCGAGGCCGTCGAGCGGGCCGGGCTCGTCTGGATCGGGCCGCCGCCGCCGGCGATCCGCGCGATGGGAGAGAAGACGGCCGCCCGGCGCGCCATGCAGGCCGCCGGCGTGCCCGTCGTCCCCGGCACCGTGGAGCCGTTGACCGATCCGCCGGCCGCCCTCGAAGCAGCGGAGGAGACCGGTTTCCCGGTCCTCCTCAAGGCGGCGGCGGGCGGCGGGGGAAAGGGGATGCGGGTCGTGCAGGAGCCCGCGGAGGTCGGGGGCGCGTTCGCGGCCGCATCGCGGGAGGCGCAGGGAGCGTTCGGCGATCCTGCGCTCTACCTCGAGCGGTACATCCCCGAGGCGCGGCACGTCGAGATCCAGATCCTGGCCGATGAATCCGGCCGCGCGATCCACCTCGGCGAACGGGAATGCTCGCTCCAGCGCCGGCACCAGAAGGTGCTCGAGGAGTGCCCCGCGCCCGGCCTGGCCCCCGAGACGCGAGAGCGAATGGGCGCGGTCGCCGTCCGCGCCGCGGAGGCCGTCGGGTACGTGGGGGCGGGGACGGTCGAGTTCCTGCTCGCGCCCGACGATTCCTTCTGGTTCCTGGAGATGAACACCCGGCTCCAGGTCGAGCATCCGGTGACCGAGATGGTCACCGGGATCGACCTCGTCCGCGCGCAGCTCGCCGTCGCCGCGGGGGGCCCGTTGCCGATCGAGCAGGATCAGGTGCGGCTGTCGGGCCACGCGATCGAGTGCCGGATCGCGGCCGAGGACGCCGCGCGGGGGTTCGTGCCGTCGACGGGACGGATTCGCGCGTACGCCGAGCCGGCCGGTCCGGGGGTCCGGGTCGACAGCGGCGTCGCGGCCGGCAGCGAGGTGAGCGCGCACTACGACCCTCTCCTCCTCAAGATCGTCGCGCATGGCCGCGATCGTCCGGAGGCGCTGGCGAGGATGGGGCGCGCGCTCGCCGAGCTGGACATCGGAGGGATCCGGACCAACGTGGGTTTCCTGCGCGCGCTCGTCGCGCATCCGGCGGTGCGCGAGGGCCGCGTCCACACGCGCTGGCTCGAGGAGCACGCCGGCGAGGTGCTCGAGACCGAGGCCGCCATGCGCAAGGACTCCGAGCCGCTCGCGGCCGCGCTGGCGGCATG
>DASRVB010000110.1:0-4105 GCA_035687725.1 Gemmatimonadota bacterium | reverse complement strand
CCAGGAGCTCGGCCGGTCCGCGGGCGGCGTAGCCGGCCAGGATCGGCGCGGCGCGCTCGACGATATTCCGCATCATGGATTCCCAGCGTTCCGGGTCTCGCGAGGGATCGAGCGGAGCCCAGGTCGGATCCAGCTCGTCGTTCATTCGCGGATCTCCTTTCCGTATCGCACCGCCAGCCGCTCGCGCAGCGTTCTCCGCGCCTCGTGCAGGTGATACCGGACCGTGCCCTCGGGCATCCCCAGCCGCGCGGCGATCTCCGCGTGTCGCCACCCCTCGAGGTCGTGGAGGAGCGCGATCTCGCGGCGGGTCTCGTCCAGCCGCCCGAGCGCATCCAGCAGATCGTCCCGCAGGATCGCGCGGTCGGTCTCGTGCCCCGGGTCCGCTCCGCCCCCGCGCCGGTCGGCCGCCTCGATCGGTTCCGTCTCGCGTACGCGCCGGGAGCGGATCAGGTTGATCGCCCGGTTGCGCACGATCTCGAGCAGCCAGGGGCCGAAGCGATCCGGGTCGCGCAGGCTCTTCAGCCGCTCGAGCGCGGCGATGAACGAGTCCTGGCAGACGTCCTCGGCGTCGTGCGGGCTGCCGGTCCGCGCCAGCGCGACGGAGTAGGCCGCCCTGAGGTGCCGCCGGACGAGGGCCTCGAAGGCGACCGTCCGGCCCCGAAGCGCGTCCACCACCAGCTCTCTGTCGGAACCGGGCATCGTCATGGGAAAGACACGCCTCCCGGCAGGAACGTTGGGCGTCGGCATGGTGGGTATGGCACGGCGTTCGGTTGACGCTTCCCCGCCCGGAGGCGACCCTTAGGGAAAGCTCGCCGCCCCATCCCACTTCGGAACATCGAGGAGCATACCATGAAGCTCGACCGCGACGACATCGTGCTCATGGCCGGTGTCCGCACCCCGTTCGGCGCCTTCGGCGGGTCACTCAAGGACTTGTCCGCCAATGATTTGGGCGTGGTGGCCGCCAAGGCCGCGCTCGACCGGTCGGGGTTCGACCCCGCCGAGCTCGACCACGTCATCTTCGGAAACGCGCTGCAGACCTCCGGCGACGCGATCTATTGCGCCCGCCACATAGGGCTGAAGGCCGGCCTTTCCGTCGAGACCCCCGCCGTTACCGTCAACCGCCTCTGCGGATCGGGATTCGAGTCGATCATCCAGGCCTGCCGGCAGATCGTCGTCGGGGACAGCGAGGTGGTCCTGACCGGAGGCACCGAGAGCATGAGCCAGGCGCCCCACACGATCCGCGGCGCGCGCTGGGGGATTCCGCTGGGGGCATCGAAGATGGGCGACCTGCTGTGGGAGTCGCTCTACGATCCGTACGCCGGATTCTCCATGGCCGAGACCGCCGAGAATCTGGCCGACAAGTACGGCCTGACCCGCGCCGAGGTCGACGATTACGCCTACCAGAGCCAGATGCGGACCCAGGCGGCCCGCGACGCGGGCAGGTTCGTCGACGAGATCGTCCCCGTCGAGCTCGTGACGAAGAAGGGTCATCAGGAGTTCGCCGCCGACGAGCATCCGCGTCCGAGCACGACACCCGAGGTGCTGGCCAAGTTGCCGCCCTACTTCAAGAAGGACGGCGTCGTGACGGCCGGCAACGCCTCGGGCATCGTGGACGGAGCGGCCGCCGTGATCGTGACGACGCGCGCGCGGGCCGAGAAGGCAGGCGGTCCCGTCCTGGGGCGCGTCGTGGCCTGGGGAATCGCGGGATGCGACCCCAAGATCATGGGGATCGGCCCTGCGCCGTCTACCCGGAAGGCCCTCGCGGCTGCCGGGCTGACGCTCGACGACATGGAGCTCTACGAGGTCAACGAGGCCTTCGCCCCCCAGACGGTCGCGGTCATGAAGGAGCTGGGCCTCGACCACGCGAAGCTGAACGTCAACGGCGGCGCGATCGCGATCGGCCACCCGCTCGCCGCCACCGGCACCCGCTGCACGATCACGCTGCTCTACGAGATGAAGCGCCGCGGGGCGCGGCTCGGATTCGCCTCGGCCTGCATCGGCGGTGGGCAGGGTTCCACGATCGTCGTCGAGGCCGCCTGAGACCGGATCCCGCACCGGGCCCGGCCTCCGAGCCGATCCCGTACCTGGACGCGCACGAAGTCTCCGCGTCCGCCTCGGTCGAAGACGTGTGGTCGGCACTTCCGGACGCGCTCCGCGCGGCGTTCGACCGGCCACGAGCTCGTCGCCTCGCGCGCATCCTGGAATGCCGCGATCAGGGCACCGAGCAGACACTGGCCGGCTTCCGCGTGGCGTCGGCGGATCCGCCGCGGCGGCTGACGCTCGAGGGCAGCCACCGATTCAGCCGTTACCGGCTCACGTTCGAGATCGAGCCCGCGGGCGGGGGCGCGCGAGTCCGGGCGCTGACGCACGCGGAGTTTCCGGGTATTCGGGGAGCGCTCTACCGATCCGCTGTGGTCGGCAGCGGCGGCCACCGAATCGTCACGAGGCGGATCCTGAAGTCCATCGCGCGCCGCGCAGAGCGCGCCCATTCGCGCAGCGAGGAGGAGGGGTGACCGAGAAGAAGATCGAGAAGGTGGGAGTCCTGGGAACGGGACTGATGGGGAGCGGGATCGTCCACGTCTGCGCGCAGGCGGGCTACCCGGTCGTGGCGCGCGAGGTGGAGGAGGCGTACTGGAAGAAGGCGTTCGAGAAGATCGGCGGGTTCATGCAGAAGTCGGTCGAGAAGGAGAAGATGACGGCCGCGGACCGCGAGGCGGCACTCGCGCGTATGACGGGCACCACCCAGCTCGGCGACCTCGCCGACTGCGACCTGGTGATCGAGGCCGTGGTCGAGGACATCGAGGTCAAGAACGCGATGTTCTCGGAGCTCGACGAGCTGTGTCCGGAGCACACGATCTTCGCCTCCAACACCTCGTCGCTGACTATCGTCGAGATGGCCGCAGCCACCTCACGGCCCGATCGCATGGTGGGCCTCCACTTTTTCAATCCCGTGCCGATCATGAAGCTGGTCGAGGTCGTGAAGGCGGTGACGACCAGTCAGCAGACGTTCGCGCGCGCGTGGGCCTTTGCCGAGTCGTTGGGAAAAATCCCGATCGCGGCCAAGGACAACTCCGGATTCGTCGTGAACCTCCTGCTCGTGCCGTACCTGCTGGGCGCCGTCCGCGCGCTGGAGAGCGGGCTCGC
This sequence comes from Gemmatimonadota bacterium, assembly GCA_035687725.1. Taxonomy (GTDB): domain Bacteria; phylum Gemmatimonadota; class Gemmatimonadetes; order JACCXV01; family JAHWKZ01; genus JAICNR01. The sequence continues at coordinate 961 of DASRVB010000110.1, read as the reverse complement.
CTCCACGGAGGACATCGACAAGGGCATGATCCACGGCTGCGGCTACCCGATGGGCCCGCTGACGCTCCTCGACTTCGTCGGCATCGACACGACGTATCGGATCGCCGAGATCATGTTCGACGAGTACAAGGATCACGTATACGCGGCGCCACCGCTGCTCCGGAAGATGCATCTGGCGGGCTATCATGGACGGAAGAGCGGAAAGGGATTCTACGACTACACGGGTGCCGAGCCCGTGCCCTCGGATCTCAACCTCTAGGCGCCGCTCCAGAATCTCCGGGAGTCCTAGCGTCCAGCGTGTTCTGCCGCATGTAGAGGAAGAGCGGGAGGCCCAGGGACACTCCGAGCGCGACCGTGGCGACCGCCGGCAGCCACAGGTTCGTCATTCCCAGACGCCGGCCCTCGACGGCCATGAAGACGAACAGGACGAGGGCCGACACCAGGACGTCCAGCCCGAAGAACGCCCCGATTCGCGTGGAGAACAGCTCCGAGAAGAAGAGCGAAAGGTCGAGTCCGTGGGCGTCCAGCCACGGGAGGAATTGCGAGTACGGCAGAATCGCTCCCAGGAGGCAGAGGCCGATGTAGAGATGTCGTAGCCTCAAGGTCCGGTCTCCAGCTCCGTGTCCTCAGCGAATCCACGTGCGGCCAGTGCAGCCGAGCGCATTGTACAAGACAGGGGAGCCGCGGACCCGTTGCCCCCGCTGTCGCGCACTCGCTACAATCAGCCCGCCACTCCAACGAAATCCGCCGGTGTCCTTGCCACCCATAGCTGGAGCCCTCCGTGGAGTACAGGTACGAGAACCTGCTCGTCGACGTGGCAGGCCGCATCGCGACCGTGACCGTGAACCGGCCCGACAAGCTCAACGCGCTGAACTCGGATACCGAGCGGGAGCTTCAGGACGTGTTCCTGCACCTTCGGGACGACGAGGCTGTCGGGGCCGTCGTGGTGACCGGCGCGGGA
>DASRVB010000109.1:0-2242 GCA_035687725.1 Gemmatimonadota bacterium | reverse complement strand
CCGCGGGCAGGAGGAGGCGCCCGAGCTCCTGACCGCCGTCCCCGAGACGCCGGCGCTCGCGTTTCTCGACGCAACGACCGCTCGCGTGCTGCGTCCGGGGTCGGCGCGCGACTTCGCGCTCGCGCTCCTGTCAGGCACCGGAGAGTCGGGCACGGCGCAACACGGCTTCGCGGTCGAGACGACCCCCTGGTTCCTCGTCCCGGGTGTGGCGATCGATGGCCGCAGGTACATGCAGAGCCGGTTAGCCTTCCTGCTCGCCAACATGCAGCTCTCTCTCGGCACCACACGCTCCGAAGGCGACGAGGCCGACACTGATCTCGCGCTCGGCCTGCGGCTGACGCTCGCCGACCGCGGCGATCCCCTGCGTGCGGCGGAGTTCCGCCGCACGCTAGCCGACGCGCTGCTCGAGTGCGCCCCCGCGCTGCCCGACCCCACTCCGAGCGACGCCTGCGTGAGCCGCGAGACTGCGGCGACGTGGGAGGCATGGACGGCGGATCACTGGAACGCGGCGCGGTTCTCGGTGGCTGCCGCATGGGGCGTCCGTCTCGAGGACTCCGAGCTCGACGAGCGCGAGTATTCCGGTTGGGGAGCCTGGGCGGTCGGCGCGCTGCCGCTCGGGAGCCGCGGCCAGCTGATCGCGCAGCTCGCGCGGGAGGAGCGCCCCGAGCTCGGGTCGCAGCCCGGGTACGCGGACTGGTCCGCGGGGGCGCGCGCGATCGTCGGGAACGCGAAGATCAACGGCTTCGCGGAGTATGTGGTTCTGTCCCGGGAGATCGACGGCCCCGATCTCCCCGGGGACGGCGACCCAGCGGAACAGGAAGTGGATAGCGGGCTCTGGTCGGCGGGGATCGAGGCCCGTGTCGCCGAAGGACTCTGGGCCTCGGCGGGATTCGGCAGCCGTCTCTCCGAAGTCCTGGTAGACGCCGAGAAGACGTTCGTGGCCCTCGGCCTTCGCTGGGGGATCTCGAGCACCGCGCGGATCGACGCCCTGCGAAGCGGCGGAACGGGAGGATCGTGAACGTGGCCCTCGGCGTCCACGGCAACTACTCCGTAACCCAGCGTACAGACGCGGCGCTCGATCTTCGGTACACTCGAACTATCCTGGCGCAGGTTTCGAGCCGGATGCGCCGATCGCCCATACATCTCCCGCACACCGAGGCCATCGACCGATGCATTCGACGTTCTGCAATATCCGAAGGAATACGGTGGTGCAGGTGACGAAGCCCCCGCAGAGCTCGTGGCGATTCCACTGGCACGAATTGTTCCCGATTGCGCGCGCGGGGGAGGGAAGCGACGCGAAAGCCTTCTATCTGCCTGCAGTGGAGCCGGGCCTCGGGCGCCAGGCCCTATGCTCGCGCCTCCGGGAAGCCCTCGTCGATCTCCAGCCCCGAGTAGGCTCCTCCGTTGTAGTCGAGGGTTACGCGGTCAGGGTCCTCGAGGACGGCGGCGATTTTCTCCCGCCGACCCTAGACGCCGACCTCGACGCCTTCATCGCCGCGATCGTTCCCGGGTCCAGGCGCGGCCCGCAGCGGTCGACCAGCGCCACGCCACTCTCGCTGAGCGCCTGAGCCGGGCCTAGCCCTCCTCGTCCGCGCCGTACTCGGCGAAGCCGACCACGTTACCTCCCGGCTCCCGCACGAAGATCTCCTCGGCCCCGTAGAACGTCTTCCTGCGCGGAACGAGCAGCTCGTAGTCCGCGATCGCTTCCTCGATCGCGCTCAAGTCCTCGACCTCGATATACAGAAGCGAAGCGCCCGCTGGAGGGACCGCTGCGGGTACGTCGGACTTGATGCTCGCGATCGTCTGCATCATGACCTCGTAGCCGTCCTTTTCGAGGATGACGAAGCCGAGGGCGTCTTCGTGGGGGACCTCTACGGTTCTGGCGAACCCCAGGGCATCCACCCAGAAGGCAAGTGAGGGCTCGATCGCCTCCACGGCGAGAAGCGGGGTCAGCTTCTTCATCGAATCCGATAGACCTCCAAAGGCGTCCCGATTGTCTAAACGGCTGGCCCGTTTGAACTTCTACATCCTCCACCGCCTTCCGCGTATAGTCAAGGGCAACGGTCGGGAGCCGGCCCGTGTCCAACGGGTCGAGAATGAGGAACGGATACCGGTACCGGGAGACGGGTGAGCGAGCGGGAACTGATCGAGCGCGCGCGCAGGGGGGACCCCGCCGCGGAACGGGAGCTCTACGACGCGCACGTCGACCGGGTCTATCGCCTGGCGTACCGGATGTGCGGCC
>DASRVB010000108.1:0-14232 GCA_035687725.1 Gemmatimonadota bacterium | reverse complement strand
GCCACGCGATCGAGCTCGAGCGTGCCGAGGCCGAGGCCGCGCTCAAGGCGATCGAGCGGGAGCTCGAGCACCTGATCGCCGAGGAGGACCGGCTGGCATCGGCACGCGCCGAGCGCGCCGCCGAGCGTCGGCGCCTCGACGAGGCATGCGTCCAGCTCGAGAAGGAGCGCGAGGCGACGTTGATCGAGATCGAGGCGCTCTACGCGCAGCTCGACGGCGTCGAGAGATCGCGTGTCGAAGGCGGGGAGGCGCTGCGCGAAGTCGAGGCGCGCCGTTCCGCGTTCGAGACGGAAGTGCGCGAGCTCAGGCGCCAGCATGACAGCGCCACCGAGCGGCGCCATGAGCTCGAGCTCGCCCGGCAGGACCTGCAGTTCCGCCGCCAAACGCTGCTCGACCACCTCGCCGAGACGTACGCGTTGCCACTGCCGGAGCTGGCCGGGCTCCATCCGCTCACCGAGGCCGAGGCGGGATTGTCGACGGAAGAGCTTCGCGTGCGGCTCGAAGAGGTGCGCCGAAAACGCGCCAACCTGGGGCCGGTCAACATGCTCGCGGTCGAGGAGTACGAGCGCGAAGCGGAGCGCTACGACTTTCTCGTGCTGCAGCGGGACGACCTGGCCAAGGCCAAGCGTCAGCTCGAGGAGGCGGTGCGCACGATCAACGCGACCGCGAGGGAGTTGTTCGTCGAGACGTTCGACGCCGTGCGAAAGAACCTGGATGTCACGTTCAAAACCCTGTTCGAAGGCGGTCATGCGGACATCCGGCTCGAGAATCCGGACGACCCGCTGGAGTCGCCGATCGAGATCGTGGCCAGCCCGCGCGGCAAGCGCGTGCAGCACATCAGCCTGCTGTCGGGCGGCGAGCGGGCGCTGACCGCGCTCTCGCTACTGTTCGCGATCTATCTCGTCAAGCCGTCGCCGTTCTGCATCCTGGACGAGGTCGACGCCCCGCTCGACGACGCGAACGTGAGCCGCTTCCTCAAGATGATCCGACATTTCAGCGAGGAGACGCAATTCATCGTGATCACGCACAACAAGCGCACGATGGCGGAGGCGGACTACCTCTACGGGATCACGATGGAGGAGCCCGGAGTGAGCTCGCTGGTGTCCGTGTCGCTGGAGTCAGACGATCCGGAGCGCTCGAAGAACGGCGCGGGCGGAAGCCGCGCGTCCGAGGAGGAGCCGGCCGAGGCGATGGCCGCCGGTTAGCCCGGCGATTTGCAGATCGGTGTCTAGCCGCGCGCGCCGTTGCGGTTGACGATCTCGAGCGCCACGTCCCCGAGCAGCGGGAGCACGAACCAGCGCCCGCTGTAAGCCTGCCACATCAGGAGCAGTGTCAGCAGACCCGCCCCCACGAACAGGAAGAACACCATGCCGAGGCCCAGCAGCGGAACCGCATCGAGAGCGACGACCGCAAGCGCCACGAACACGCCGAGCAGCAGCGACTGCCAGGCGTGGAAGCGCACGTACTGATCCTCGCGATACATCAGAATGCAGACGAGGCCGGTCAGCGGACCGAGGATGTACGCCAACGCCGCGATCGATCGACGTTCGCTTTCCGATCGCTGAGAAGGCATGGGCTGGCGGGTGGCGCGGTTGACCGTTCGCGAAGGCGCCGCGAGATTCGCCGGCGATGAGCGCCGACACTAGGCGAACGCCCTCCCTCTGTCAACCCGGATGAGCGAACCCCAGGAACTTCCCGTAACCGCTCCCGAGGCGGAGCCGACCGCTGGGGCGTCCGATGCCGCGTCGTCCGCTGACGCCGCATCATCCGCTGATGCGGCGCGGGACGCCCTGGTGGCCGAGCTCCAGGCGGCGGTCCGCCTGGAGCCTGGCGAGTCGCTCGAGCGGGCCTACGTCTTCGAACCCGTGGAGCGCGGTGACGTCTCGTTCACGCTGGCGCTGGTGACCAAGCGCCGGGGGCCCGACCGGCTCGAGATGATCGCGGTGGGCGGGCGCGTCGAGGGGGAACGGACCGCGGCGCGGGATTTCGTCCGGCGCGCGCGGTTCCCTGATTCGGTCCTGCCCGAGATCCTGGCCGAGTTCATCGATCGCTGCGGGGTGGAAGGCGCGCTCTATCGCGAGATCTCGATGTCGGGCCGCAACCCCGAAGATGTCCCACCCCTCGAGCGCCTCGCCGATGAGCTGCTAGCGCCCAGTCGGATCGCGCCGTGACCCTCGAGGGCGTCGAGCGCTTCCGGGAATATCTGCGCGCATACAACCACCCGGTGACCCCGCAGCGTTTACGGGTCGCCGAGGAAGTGTTCGGCACCCACCGCCACGTTTCCGCCGAAGAGATCGGCGAGAAGTTGCGTGCGCGGAAGGAGTCGATCGGGAAGGCCACGGTCTACCGCACGCTGGACCTCCTGCTCAAGGCCGGCCTCGTGCGCGAGCACGATTTCGGCGACGGGTTCCGGCGCTACGAGGCACGGCCCTCCCGTCCGCGCCACGAGCATCTGGTCTGTACCCGGTGCGGCAAGGTGATCGAGTTCGAGTCCGATGCGGTCGATCGCCTCGAGCAGGAGATCGCGGCGCTCCACCGATTCCGTCCCTCGCGTCACAGGCTGGAGATCTACGGGCTGTGCGAAGAGTGTCACGACTGATTCCGGCGGCGATCGGCCTGGCCATGCTGGCGCTCCTCCCGACCGGCGCGCGGGCGCAGCGGGACATCGCGCCTTCGGTGATCTCGATCGGCGGGCACGACGTCAACGAGGTCTTTCTGCGGATCACCAACCGCGGCGCCTTCGGCCTCCATCGCGCGGACATCAACTCGCCGGGCAATTTCTTTCCCATCGGCACGCCCAACGTGTACCTGTTCGGATCCGGGCTCTGGATCGGCGGGATCGGCGACGTGGACGCCAACGGTGTGCCGGACACGATCACGACGATCGGGTACAACCCGCAGGACACCGACGAAAACGAGTGGATCGAAGGGGCCGTCGGACAGAACCCCAACGATCCCCGCTTTCGCGTCCTCGACTCCACCGAGCCGTCCGACCAGGAGCTCTTCCCCGCCACGCCGGTCGCCCAGCAGGAACTGTTCACCGTGTACGACGACCGGTTCAGCGTGGGACCGATCTCGCAGCCCTCGATCCCGCTCGGCGTCGAGGTCCGCCAGCGTTCGTTCGCCTTCACAGAGCCGGACCTCGCCACGGCGGTTTTCTTCCAGTGGGACATCCTGAACATCTCCGACCGGATCCGCGCCACGGGCTACACGATCCAGGACATGTGGACGGGCATCGTGGTGGATCCGGATATCGGGGAACCCGAGGACGACAGCGCCGCGCCGCTCGAGATCGACGGCGCGCCGGTGCTGCTGATCTGGGACACGGATTTCATCGAGACCGGGTTCTCCGGACGCCCCGGGTTCCTCGCCCTGGTGCCGCTCGACAATCCCGGGACCGATGTGAACATGACCCAGCTGAGCGATGGCACCCGGCCGGGCGTCCAGCTGGTGCCGCAGACCGATCCGGGGCAGTACGAGGTACTGAGCGGGCTCCTCGTGCCCACCTTCGCGTCGCCGTTCTTCGATCTGCGTGCGTTGATCGGCATCGGCTCGATCGATCTGGCCGAGGGCGCGGTCGCGCGGGCCGCCATGGCGTTCGTCTGGGCGGAGTCGGTGGGTGAGGTCCCGGAAGTGCTCGTGCCGTCGAGTCCGGAACTGGCCGCTGACGCGCCGTTCCTTGTCGATCTCGTGGCGGCGGTGCGCGCCGCCCGCGAGGCGTACGACGAGCGGCTCGCGGATCTCCCCGCGCTCCTCGACTTCCCGGCGCCGCCGGAGGAGCCTGGACCCGGAGAGGCGAACGTGGTGCTTCAGAACTATCCGAACCCCTTCATCGACGAGACAACGGTCGAGTACTCGATCGCCGAGGAGGGCAACGTGACGCTGGAGGTATTCGACGCGCTGGGCCAGCCGGTGTTCACGCTAGCCGCGGGCAATCGGACGCCGGCCACCTACACCGTGGCCTGGAACGGCCGCTCCACCAACGGCCGCGAAGTGCCGTCCGGGATCTACGTGATTCGGCTCACGACCCCGCAGGGGACATCCTCGGTTCGGGCGCTCAAGGTCCGATGAAGCTTGCTGTCGCACGCTTCGCCGGGCAGATTCTGCGCCCCATGCCTTCCCGCCTGACCGTTTCCGCGCTCATCGTCGCCGCTCTCGCCGCACTTTCCGGGAACTCGGCCCGCGCGCAGACGAGCGGAAACGGCACCGACGGAGGCCTGGTGGGGCTCGTGGTGCCCGTCGGCGCTCGCGTCATCGGGCAGGGTCGCGCGGTCGTCGCCTCGCGCGGCGAGCTCCAGGCGATGCCCTACAATCCGGCGACCGCCGACGGCCTCGAGCGCGGCGCCCTGACGTTCAGCCGCATCGAGGGCGCCGACGACGCCGGATTCAGCGGGAACTACGTGGCCGGCGCCGTCGTCTCCCGCTGGGGGACCTTCGCCGGCCAGTTCGTCTTCCAGGACTACGGCGAGATCATCCTGACCGACACCTCGCCGGACGCGGACGGCTCCATCGAGGTCAGCGACTGGTCCGCCGGCCTGACGTGGGCCAACCACTGGCGCGACCGTCTCTCGTACGGCGTAACGGCGAAGTGGTACAACTCCGATCTCGGCGTGACGACGGGGAGCGGCGCGGCCTTCGACGTGGGGCTCGTCTACCTGCCGAGGCCCGGATCGGTGCCCATCTCGTTCGGCGTTTCGCTGCGGAACTTGGGCGGCGATTTTTCATACGACGAAATCGACGGAACGGTGGAAAGCGAAAGCGACAACCTGCCGGGTCGCGTGCGCGTGGGCGTCCAGGCCGCGCCGGAGCGGTTCTTCGGGCTTCCCGCGGAGTATCGCGTGGCCCTCTCCTTCGACATCGAGAGCGATCTCGACGAACTCTCGAACTCGAGCCAGCACGGGGGCGCTTCGCTGACCCTCTACGACGTGGTCGTTCTGCGCGGCGGAGTGGTGATCCTCGACAACCCGTACGTGGAGTCCGGCGACGACGACCGCGCGACCGGCGGCTCGTTCGGCGTCGGCATCCGCTACGACCGGTTCGAGGCCGACATCGCCCGCGAGGTGTCGGTGTCCGAGCTCGGCGACGAGACGCATTTCGGTGTGGGGGTCCGCTTCTAGGTGTGGGGTTCCGCTTCCAGCCGGTGAGCTCCGGCTCGACTGTCTCGCATCGTGAACACTCCGAGGTCCTCATGAGGCACGCCCCACGGATCGGGGCGCCGCTCCTGGCCGCGTTCCTCCTCGCCTGTGGCGGCGGCCCCGCCGACGAGCTGCTCGTCCTGCATACTGCCGACGGGTACGGCTACTTCGACGATTGCGGCTGTCGCGCGGACTCGACGGGCGGACTCGCCAAGCGCGCCTGGGTGGTCGATTCGCTGCGGCGAGAGACCGGCGCGCCGATCCTCCTCGTCGACGCGGGTGACTTCAGCGGCGGCGAGAACGCCTACGGCGCCGCGCTGGGCCGCGTGATGATCGATGCCATGGAGCTCATGGAATACGACGCGTTCACGCTAGGCGAGTGGGATTTCAACCAGGGTCCCGCGTATCTGCGCGCGATCATCGAGGAAAATCCGATCGCGTGGGTCCACACCAACTACGACGTCGTCGGCCTCGAGGACCTGGGGCAGAGGACGCTCGTCGTCGAGAAGAGCGGCCGGCGGATCGGTCTGCTCGGCCTGTTCAACCCCACGATATTGCTGAATCCCGCCATGCGGGACAGCGTGGTGGTAGAGGAGGATGTCGTGGCGAGCACGAAGCGGGGGATCGCCGAGCTCCAGGAGCAGGGCGTCGACGCGATCGTCGTCCTCAGCCATCTGGCATACAAGGGCGACCGCACGCTCGCGCAGCACGTGCCGGGGATCGACCTCATCGTCTCCGGACACGGCGGCAAGACGCTGAACGCGCCCGAGGAGGTCGTGCCCGGGACCTGGATCGTCGCGAGCGGGAGCCTGGGGCAGTTCCTGGGTCGGGCGGAGCTGGATTTCGAGGAGGGCCCCGAGGGCGAGCCGACGATCGCGGGAGTCGAGGGGGAGATCATCGGGATGGACCCGGCGCTCCCCAACGATCCGCGCCTCGATCCGCTGTTCGCGCGCTACGAGGAAGAGCGCAAGTCGCTGATCAGGAGAGAGCTCGAGTCCATGCAGGCGCCGGGCGCCGGAGCGCCCATCGACCCGCGCGGGGACGACGAGTCGATCCGCCTGGAGAATCCACAGAGCTGAGGAGGATGGACCGGTGGCATTCGTCGCCAAGGAAATGTTCCTGACGCACGGGGTGGGGCGTCACCGTGAGAAGCTGGCGTCGTTCGAGCTCGCGCTCAGGGATGCGAATATCGCCGAGTACAACATCGTACGGGTCTCCAGCATCTTTCCGCCGCGTTGCCGGATGGTGTCGCGGAACGAGGGCGTGAAGAAGCTGCATCCCGGCCAGGTGCTGTTCACCGTCGTGGCCGAGACGTCCACGAACGAGCCCCACCGGTTGATCGCCTCGTCGATCGGCGTGGCGATCCCGCGCGACGCGGATCACTACGGATATCTGTCGGAGCATCACGGCTACGGGCAAACCGACAAGATCGCTGGCGATTACGCCGAGGACCTGGCGGCGCAGATGCTGGCCACGGCGATGGGCGTGGACTTCGACCCCGAGGCCGCGTGGGACGCGCGCAAGGAGCAGTGGAAGATCTCGGACGAGATCGTCACCACGCGCAACATCGTGCAGTCGGCGGTGGGGGATAAGAACGGTTTGTGGACCACGGTGGTGGCGGCGGCGGTGCTGATCGATCCCGACTGATTCGGTCGATGAAAACGGGCCATCTGCTGCGTTGCGCTCCTCGTTCTTCCTGCGGCGTGAGAATCACCACGCCTCGGAAGAGCCTCGTCGCGCGCCTTGCATCTGACCCGTTTTGATCGACCTCCCCTGACTGGACACTGCCAGAGATCATGCCGGAATCGACGAACTTCCTCGGAATACCCGACGACGAGGCGCAGTACGAGACCGCGGGCGGCGTCGTCGTGCCGGTGCCGTGGGAGGCGACGGTGTCGTACGGCGCGGGAACCGCGAAGGGCCCGGCCGCGATTCTCGACGCGTCGCGCTATGTCGAGCTCTACGACGAGGTGCTGCGCGAAGAGCCGTATCGAACAGGCGGTATCCACACCGCGCAACCGATCGGCGTTACGGGTGACGACCCGGTCGCGTTCCTGGACGGGCTGGAATCCGTCGCCGCGCGGCTCTTCGCGGACGCGAAGTTCCCGGTGTTCCTGGGCGGCGAGCACTCGCTGACCACCGCGCCCGTCCGCGCCGCGAAGGCCGCGTTCGAGGACCTGTCGGTGCTCCAGTTCGACGCCCATGCCGATCTGCGGGAGAGCTACGAGGGGACCCCGTGGTCGCATGCGTCCGTGATGCGGCGGGTGCACGAGCTCGGAGTCCCCGCCGTGCCGCTCGGGATCCGCGCGATCTCGGTCGAGGAGGCAGAGTTCATCCAGGACGAGGGCCTGCCGGTCTTCTGGTCGCACAGAATCGCGCACGGCGAGGAGTGGATGGACACCGTGCTCAACACGCTGTCCGACACCGTGTACATCACCTTCGACGTCGACTACTTCGACCCCTCGCTCATCCCCGCGACCGGAACGCCCGAGCCGGGCGGCGGCTTCTGGCACGAGACGATGCGCTTTCTCGGCTACGTCTTCCAGGACAAGAACGTGGTCGGCATGGACGTGGTCGAGCTCGCCCCCATCGACGGCCTCCACGCGCCGGACTTCGTCATCGCGCGGTTTGTTCACCGCTGCCTGGGATACAAGTTCCACGACTGGTAGCGATCGACGACGGAGGTATGGCGCTCTTAAACCGCTGCCCTCGGACGATCGTTTGCGAAATGTCCTGCAGGTGCTCTTTTCGGGAGCCTCGCCTTGTTCCGTGCCGTCGCATGTACCTTCCTGGTCGTCGCCTATGCTTGTGACGGCCGCTCGCCCGCAGAGCCCCTCCCGAACGAGCCGATCGACCACGTGCAGACGGTCCTGGCGGGACGCGTCCTGGATGGCGCGGGGAACCCGCTGGCGGGCGCGATGGTCGACGTCAGCGTGCGCTGTTCGCCCGATCCCGCCCACGATTGTCAGACGGGCACGAGCAGAGTCACGGGCCCGGACGGCCGGTTCGTGATCTGGCTCGACCAGGACCACACCGTCGAATTCTCCACGAAGGCCGAGGTCCAGGCGTGGCCTCCTCTCGGGATGGGGTACGTTCTCGGAACCGCTACCGTCGAGGATCTGGATGCGGTCTTCCAGAGGGCGCCTGCCGTCGACACGACGTTCGTCGACATCGTCCTGCCCCCCGACAGCGTGGAATCCCGCCAGCCGGCGCGAATCGATGAAGTGGGCCATCGGACGACGCGTCTGCGACTGGGTGCCGGCCGCCTGTACATGTCGAGCCCCGGCGGAGTCGCGGCGATGGATGCGGCGACGGGGGAGTGGCTGTGGCAGGAGGGGAGCACGTCCGGGCTCGCGGGTCCGCCATATGTCCTGGCCGGCGACGTAATAGTCATGGCTCACGGGACGACGCTCACGGCGGTGCGGGCGGAGGACGGAGGATTCCTGTGGAGCCGGGAAGGAGCCCTCACGCGATCGTTGACTGCGGGGGAAGGGGAGATCTTCGCGTCCGACGGCCCGGTCGTGGCGGCGTACGATCTGGCGAGCGGCGCCACACACTGGTCGCACGAGCTGATCGGGAGCGGGAACATCGTGATCGCGGCGGGGGAGGATCTGGTCTGCGCCGAGATCCTGGCGTTCGTGGAGTGCTGGGAGCCTTCCACCGGAGATCCGGTCTGGTCGCGTCCGACCGACTTCGCGAACTGGCTCGCCGTGGTGGACGATCGGGTGATTCTCGGCGCAGAATCCGGCTGGACTGGATTCGACACGGAAACGGGCGCCGAGCTGTGGCGAACCGCTGTAACGACCTTCAACTCGCCCGCACTGGTCGAGGGAGGCGATTCCATGTTCGCCTGTTCTTCCGTGGAATGCCTGGCGGTTCGCGTCAGCGACGGAACCGTGGCGTGGCGCACGGCCGTTCCCGATCCGGGGCCACCAGGTACAGATGGTCGGTCCGTGTACGTGGTCGGCTGGGTGGACGACTCCTCGTCTCTGTACGTCCTGGACGCCGCGACGGGAGCCATCCGGGAGCGCCTCCTGCCCGATCCGTTCGACGGCGGCTTCGGCGGCACTCCGGTCGTCGGGGAGGATCTCGTGTTCGTGATCGGGTCCGGGCACCTCTATGCATTCGAGAAGCGCTGAGGGTCCTCCGCTGCCGGTGCTGGCGGGGATCGGCCGTCGTGCCCGCTCGCGGAACCGCATGGTTGGCTGGTTTTGTATCGGAGCGATCGTCGTCGCTGGTGGTTGCGCGACATTTCCCGCGCGCCGCGCGGAATCCGCCCCGATGCAGGATGTCGAGAATCCGGAGTGCGACAGCGACTGGGACGGCGCCTTGCTCGGCGCCGCGATCGGCATCAGCCCGATGTTGATCGGCAGTTTGAGTCACGGGCCGGGAGACGGCGTGCCGCTGGGGTTCAAGCTGGGATTCATCGGAGGAATTGCAGGATTCTGGATCGGCTTGGGCATCGATTCGAGGAATTGCGAGGAACCGACGTGAATTTCACGCGCAGCCAATTCGGCGTCGAGTTTTCGGTGGAACCCTCGGCGTAGGTCGCGTACGCTTGGAGCATGATGCAGCCGACTCTGCCCCCCGACGCCGAGATGTGGGACGCGTTCATGGAACGCAACCCGGAGTACGACGGGATCTTCGTCACCGGGGTCGCGACGACGGGCATCTTCTGCCGCCCGACCTGCCCCGCGAAGAAGCCCGCGCGCGAGAACGTCGAGTTCTTCGTCGGCGCCCGCGAGGCGCTGACGGCCGGCTACCGGCCGTGCAAGCGCTGCCGCCCGATGGAGGACGGCGCCGCTCCCGACTGGATCGCGGGGCTCCTCGAGGCCGTCGAGGCCGACCCCAGCCGCCGTTGGAAGGACCAGGACCTGCGCGATCGCGGCCTCGAGCCCGAGCGCGTTCGGCGCTGGTTCCAGCGCCACCACGGGATGACGTTCCACGCCTACCATCGCGCCCGGCGCCTCGGCGAGGCGATCGGCCGGCTCAAGGACGGCGCGGGCCCGGCGAGCGCGGCATACGAGAGCGGCTACGAGTCGTTGAGCGGCTTCCACGAGGCCTTCCGGCGCGAGACGGGCAGCACGCCCGGGAAGGGAGTCACTGAACCGCCGATCCTCCTGCATCGTCTGACGACCCCGCTGGGACCCATGATCGCGGGGGCCGACGATCGCGCGCTCTACCTGCTGGAGTTCGCCGACCGCCGGATGCTGGAGACCCAGATCGAGCGCGTACGCGCGCAGACGGGGCGCGTGGCGGTGCCCGGCGTCAACCCGATCATCCTCGAGATCGGCGAGGAGCTGGACGCCTATTTCGCCGGCGAGCTACGGGAGTTCACGGTGCCGCTCGAGACACCGGGGAGCGAGTTCCAGCGCGCGGTGTGGGAGGAGCTCCGGAGGATTCCCTACGGCGAGACGCGAAGCTACGGCGAGCAGGCCCGGCGATTGGGACAGCCGCCGGAGGCGGTACGCGCGGTGGCGCGCGCGAACGGCGACAACAGGATTGCGATCGTCATTCCGTGCCATCGCGTGATCGGGGCCGACGGCAGGCTGACGGGATACGGCGGCGGCCTGTGGCGGAAGCGGCGACTTCTCGACCTGGAGCGCGCGGTCGTCCACGGCAACGCGCTGGGTCCGCTATTCGCCGATGCACAGGAGACGGGCTAGAGCGAGGTGGCCCCCGGCGCTTCGGGAGAGATTGCGGAGCTAGCCGGTTTCCGTCGTGGGTTCCGAGACCGGCGCCGAGAGCGTGTCCTCCACGGAGGGGTCCTCCGGGATCAGGTTGCCGAACCCGTCGACGTTGTGCCAGGTCCTCTCCTCGACGCACTTCTTCAGCACACCGTCCTGGATCTTGACCGCGCCCATGCTGAATCGCTGTCCCTGGTAGTAGCAGCCGTCGAACGGGTCGTTGGCGCTGGCGCGCTGGCGGATCTGGGAAGTGGTGTCCGGCACGACCACCGTCTCGTCGACTTCTTCGGCGGGCGGCTGACAGGCGGCGGCAAGAAGGAGCGTCACGGCGACGATGCGGTGGGCGTTCTGCACGGAAAAACCTCCTGGAAGGTAAGAGCCGTCAGCCTACCACGCCGCCGGTGAGGCGGTCAAGCGAGTCTCTTGACACCCGGATTCGTTTCTGCTAGAATTCTAGCAGCTGCCGACCCGACGAATCGATTCCCCGCCCCGGAGGATGCATGACCGAGAAGACCCCCATCGGCCTAAGCCCGCGCGAGCGTCAGATCATGGACGTCGTCTATCGGCGCGGGAGCGCAACGGTCCAGGAGGTCCTGGACGAGATGCCGGATCCCCCCAGCTACTCCGCGGTACGGGCCACCATGCGCGTCCTCGAGGATAAAGGGCGCCTGCGCCACAAGGAGGAAGGCAGGAAGTACGTGTACCATCCCGCTGTCGCCCCCGAGCGCGCGCGCAGGAACGCGCTCCAGCACATCGTCAAGACGTTCTTCGGGGGCTCCGCCGAGCAGGCGGCGGTCGCGCTCCTCCGCATGTCGGACACCGCGCTCGGTCAGGAAGAGCTCGATCGGCTCGCGGCCCGGATCGAAGAGGCGCGAAAGGAGGGCAGGTGATGGAATCGGCGATCGTAGCGATCATCGTCAAGGCCACGCTCGTCCTCCTCGCCGCGTTCGGGCTGACCGCGCTTCTTCGAGGGGCCTCGGCCGCCGCGCGGCACGCGGTCTGGAGCGCCGCCCTGGTCGGTGTGATCGCGGTGCCGGCGCTGACCATGGTACTGCCGTGGCGGATGGACGTGCTGCCTTCGGGCTGGGGTTCCTCGCCGACGGACGCCTCCGCGATCTCGGCGGCAAAGGAGTTGGCGGATACGCCCATGGCCACCCCTACCCCGACGAGCTGGAACGCCGATCCCGCGATGCGCGACTGGCCGACCGACGCCGAGGCGACGCTCTCCGCGGAATCGACGGAGTCTTTCCCCGTAGCCGGAACGTCCGGTTTCTTCGGTGACCTCGCGCGCGACCCGTGGCGATTGGCCCTCTTCGCATGGCTCGCGATCGCCGCGTTGATCCTGCTGCGGATCTTCGTCGGGATGGTCTGGATGTGGCGACTGGCGCGTCGGGCGCAGCCCCTCTCGGGGCCTCAGTGGGTGCTGCCGCTCGGCCGCGTGACCGAGCGCCTCGACCTCCGCACGGCCGTGCGCGTGGTCCGGAGCGACGCCGCCGCGATGCCGGTGACGTGCGGAGTGCTGCGGCCGGCCGTGGTCCTGCCCGAGGAATCCAAGGAGTGGACGGAGGAGCGCCGTGAGGCGGTGCTCTTGCACGAGCTGGCGCACGTACGCCGCGGAGACCTCGCCACCCATCTCGTCGCATGGATCGCCTGCGCGCTCTACTGGTTCCATCCCCTCGCATGGATCGCCGCGCGCCGGCTCCGTCACGAGAGCGAGCGCGCCTGCGACGACCTCGTGCTGGGCGCCGGCACGCGCGCCTCCGAATACGCCGCTCACCTGCTCGACATCGTGCGCGCGGCGGGACGCTCGAATGCGCCCGCGGCCGCGGTCCCGATGGCCCAGCGATCGAGCTTCGAGGGACGGCTGCTGGCGATCCTCGAGCCGGGCGTCGCGCGGCATGCGATGACCGCGCGGCGGAAGGCGGCGCTCGCGGCCGGCCTGGCGCTCGTGGTCCTGCCGCTGGCGGCTATGGCGCCGGCGGAGATGCGGCCGGATGGCGCCGTAGCCGGAGAAGACACCTGGGACACGGAGTTCGACGCTGACCGGATCGCTCTCGATCCCACCTTGGCGAAGGAGTCGATCGAGACGAGCGACTCCAAAGCGCTCGGCGAAGGTACCGGGGCGGAGATCGGCGACGGGGTCGTGACGGTCGAGGGGCTCGTCCCGTTCGAGTATCGGAAGAGCGTTTCGACCTCCGAGAGCGTCTCCGAGAACCATTCCGCGGGGGAGACGAAGACCCCGGAGCAGTTGCGGGCCCAGGCTCGGATGGTCGCGGCGCTCGTCGTCGCGCTCGACGATCCGAACGTCGAAGTGCGACTGAGCTCCGCCCAGGCCCTCGGTTCCCTTTCCGATCCCCGCGCCGTGGAAGCGCTGCTGAACGCCCTCCGTACCGATCCCGATGCCGGCGTCCGCAAGATGGCCGCCTGGGCGCTCGGGGAGATCGAGAGCCCGGCCGCGGTCGGCGGGCTCTCTCAGGCGGCGCGCTCCGACGAGTCCGTCGACGTCCGCGCGATGGCGGTCTGGGCGCTGGGCGAGATCGAGAGCCCCGAGGCCGTGCCCGCGCTCGGCGCGGCGCTGCGCGACTCCGACGTCGAGGTGCGGCGGATGGCGGTCTGGGCGCTGGGGGAGATCGAGAGCCCCGAGGCCGTCGACTGGCTGACGCCCGCACTGCGGGACGAGGACGTCGAGATCCGGCGCAAGGCCGCCTGGGCGTTGGGCGAGATCGAAAGCGCGGGCGCCGTCTCCGCCCTTGGCGGGTCGCTCCGCGATTCCGACTCCGAGGTCCGTGCGACGGCGGCGTGGGCGCTGGGCGAGATCCAGAGCCCGAGCGGAGTCGACGCGCTTCGAACCGTGATTCGCGACTCCGACGTCGAGGTCCGGCGGAAGGCCGTGTGGGCGCTGGGCGAGATCCAGGACGCGCGGGGCGTCGCTCCGTTGACGGAGGCGCTCTCCGACAGCGATCGGGAGACGCGGAAGACCGCCGTGTGGGCGCTCGGCGAGATCCAGGACCCCTCGGCGATCCCCGCGCTCCGCCCGCTTCTCGACGATCCTGACGCGGAGATCCGAGAGACGGCCATCTGGGCGCTCCTCGAGATGGACGACGCGACCGTGTACGACGTCCTCGTCCAGCTCCTCGAGGACGAGGACCCGGAGGTCCGCAAGAAGGCCGCCGAGGCGCTGGGGGACATGTGAGGCGAGGCACCCACGTTCGAGCCGCGGGGATCGCGAGCCTGTTCGTTCTGGCGGCCGCGATCCTCGTGGTCTGCGGGTCCGGCGACGCGGGACCCGCGGCCCAGGCCCAGTCGGCGGGCCCGGCGATTGCCGCCGATACGCTCGCGGTCGCGCTCCTGGCGACCGTTCGCGGGTCCGACCCCGTCGTGTGCGAGCTCGCCGTGCGCGCGGTCGACGG
>DASRVB010000107.1:0-5110 GCA_035687725.1 Gemmatimonadota bacterium | reverse complement strand
GCATTCCATCCCGAAGATCTCGATGCGATCGCTGTCGTTAACGAGTTCGTCGAACGATCTGCCCCCGGTCAATTCTCCGAGGAGATACTATCCCCGAGCGAAGTCGTAAGCGTGAAGTTGAGTCCGCGCTTCAGCGTCTCGACGGACCAGTGGAAGGGCAGGTTCGGAGGCGCGCCGCGCAGATAGGGCTGATGCTGGGCGAGGGCGAGGGCTGCAGTCAGGCGATCGAGGTTCTCCGGAGATCGCGCGTATACGATGTCGATGTCCTGCGTCAGCCGCGTGGACCCGTGAACGGTGGCGGCGACCCCGCCCACGAGGATGAAATCGACCTCGTGTTCGAGAAGGGTCTGCAGTAAACCTTTGAAGTCGGTCAACGGGCGCGCAGGGTGCGGCCGGCGCGGCGAAGCTCTGTGGCAAACCGGTGCAGACTCTGAAGGTTCAGGATCCTCTCTTCCGCCGTCCGGCGCAGATTCTGGCGGATCGATGCCCGGTCGACGTCCTTCTTGTAGGCTTCGATCAGGGGATCGACGGTCGTGCCGTTCGGTTGTTCCCTCGATTCCTTCGTCATGCCCGGAATCTAGCGCAACGAGAGCAGGCGCAGAGACTGGCCGCCATGCAAGCCGGTTGCCGGGTCGCGGCGAGACTGTAACCTAGAGCCATGCAGCTTGATCGCATGACCAACCGGCTCCAGGAAGCGCTCGTCGCCGCCCAGCAGACCGCGCGGCGGAACGGGAATCCCGAGATCCAGCCCGAGCACCTCGCCCAGGCCCTCCTGGCCCAGGACGGCGGGCTCTTCCCGACACTCCTTACGCGCCTCGGCGTGGACCTCGACTCGACCCGCCGGCGCGTCGACGACGCCGTGGCGCGCTTCGCGAAGACGACCGGCGGCGCGGAGCCGGGCCTCGGACGCGAGCTCAGGACGCTCTTCGACCGCGCCGAGACGGCCCGCGACACGCTCCAGGACGAATACACCTCGATCGAGCACTTCGCGCTTGCCTGGGCGGAGTCGGGCGCGGGGACGATGGGCGCGATCCTGCAGGGTGCGGGTGTCTCGCGCGACGACGTCCTGTCGGTGCTCCAGGCGATCCGCGGCTCCCAGCGCGTCACCGACCAGGACCCGGAAGCGAAGTACGAAGCGCTCGAACGCTACGGCCGCGACCTCGTCGAGCTGGCCCGGCGCGGCAAGCTCGCCCCCGTCATCGGCCGCGACGAGGAGATCCGGCGGGTCGTCCAGGTCCTGTCGCGCCGGACCAAGAACAACCCTGTCTTGATCGGCGAGCCGGGCGTGGGGAAGACCGCCATCGTCGAGGGGCTCGCGCAGCGAATCGTGGACGGCGACGTCCCGGAGAGCCTCAAGAACAAGAAGCTGGTCGCGCTCGACGTGGGCGCGATGGTCGCCGGCGCCAAGTACCGCGGCGAGTTCGAGGAGCGGTTCAAGGCGGTCCTCAAGGAGATCACCGAGAGCCAGGGCGGCATCATCACCTTCATCGACGAGCTCCACACGCTGGTCGGCGCGGGCGGCGCCGAGGGCGCGGTCGATGCCTCCAACATGATCAAGCCCCCATTGGCCCGCGGGGAACTCCGCATGATCGGCGCCACCACGCTCGACGAGTACCGCAAGCACCTCGAGAAGGACCCCGCGCTCGAGCGGCGCTTCCAGCCCGTCTTCGTCGGCGAGCCGTCCGTCGAGGACACGATCGCGATCCTGCGCGGCCTCAAGGAGAAGTACGAAGTCCACCACGGCGTCAAGATCACCGACGCGGCGATCGTGGCAGCGGCAGAGCTCAGCCACCGCTACATCTCCGACCGGTTCCTCCCCGACAAGGCGATCGACTTGGTCGACGAGGCGGCGTCGCGGCTTCGGATGGAGATCGACTCGGTGCCGATCGAGATCGACGTGATCGAGCGGCGGATCCGCCAGCTCCAGATCGAGAAGCGGGCGCTCGCCAAGGAAGAGAACCCATCGGCGCAGGAGCGCCTCGAGAAGATCGAAAAGGAGCTCGCCGACCTGCGCACCGAGGCCGACGAGCTGCGCGCCCACTGGCAGCAGGAGAAGGAGGCGATCCAGGGGATCCGCGAGCTCAAGGAGAAGCTCGAGAACACGCGCGTCGCCGCCGAGCAGGCGCAGCGGGTGGGGGACCTGGAGAAGGCGGCCGAGCTCCAGTACGGGCGGACGGCCGAGCTGCGCGAGGAGCTGGCCTCGAAGGAGGACTCGCTCCACGCGATGCAGCAGGACCTCCGGATCCTAAAGGAAGAGGTAGACGAGGAGGACATCGCCGACGTGGTCTCGCGCTGGACCGGGATCCCGGTCTCGCGCCTCGTCGAGGGCGAGCGCGACAAGCTGCTCCGCATGGAGGAGCGGCTCCACCGACGGGTGGTGAGCCAGGACGAGGCGATCAAGGCGGTGTCGGACGCCGTCCGCCGGGCGCGCGCGGGACTCCAGGACCCCGACCGCCCGATCGGCTCGTTCCTCTTCCTCGGCCCCACCGGCGTCGGCAAGACCGAGCTGGCGCGCGCCCTCGCCGAGTTCCTGTTCGACGACGAGGACGCGATGGTGCGGATCGACATGTCGGAGTACATGGAGCGCCACGCGGTCGCGCGGCTGATCGGCGCGCCTCCGGGCTACGTCGGCTACGAGGAAGGCGGGCAGCTGACCGAGGCAGTCCGCCGGCGGCCGTACGCGGTCATCCTCCTCGACGAGATCGAGAAGGCGCACCCCGAGGTGTTCAACATCCTCCTCCAGGTTCTGGACGACGGTCGCCTCACGGACGGCCAGGGTCGCACCGTCGACTTCACGAACACGGTCCTGATCATGACGTCGAACGTCGGGAGTCAGTACATCCAGGAGGAAGAGGACGAGGCGCTGATCGAGGCGCGCGTCATGGACTCGCTCAGGACCCAGTTCCGGCCCGAGTTCCTGAACCGCGTCGACGAGATCGTGATCTTCCACCGTCTCCTGGAAGAGGACCTGCGCGCGATCGTCGACATCCAGCTCGATCGTCTGGCGCACGTGCTCGCCGGCCGGGGGCTGACCGTGGAGCTGACCGACGCCGCCAAGGAGTTCCTCGCGAGCCGCGGCTGGGATCCGGTCTACGGCGCGCGGCCGCTCAAGCGCGCGATCCAGAGCCACCTGCAGAACCCGCTCGCGGTCTCGCTTCTCGAAGGCAAGCTGGGGGAGGGCGACCACGTCCTGGTCGACATAGCGCAGAACGGGGAGGAGCTGATGTTCGAGCGCGCGGAGGAGTCTGTCGCTGCGCGACGGACTCCTTCGCAGATCGCGTAACGGCTTGCTGCGCCAGATTCGCTTCGGGGCCGAGATCAGGCTTTCTGCCGGTTGCCATCCTGGGATCGCCCGTTGCCACCGCGCAATGGTAACCCGCCACCCCACGGCAGGCGGGACGATTCTGTATGCTGGAGACCAGCAGGGTGCCCGTCGTTCGGGAGCCCCCGGTCGCCGATGCGCGTGGGCCTCTTCTAGTCTGTGAACGAACCGACCGCGCTCCCGACCCCCTCTGTGGTGCAGTGCGGTGGTCGGCTCGCCTGCGGCGTCATCCTGGCGGAGTGGCGGCGATGAGTTCTCGCTGCAGGATCGAACCGGCAGCAACGTGCCCCTGGTCTAGGCCCCTTCGCGGGTCACGTCAGCCATCATTTTGGCGAATAAGTTGCGGTTGCCGATCGCGTAAGTTGTTTACAAATCATTTCTTATGTGCGATAATGAAGGGTGCCCGCATGTCGCGAGTAGGGCGATGCTCCGTAACCGCGGGCGCAGTCTGAGGCAGTTATGGCTTCCCTCGATGGGGATGGTCCGCCGTCCCGTCGTGTTCTACTGCTTGTCGCAGCCCTCCTAACGACTCCTCTCTTGAGTGGGTCCTCCGCGTTCGCGGCGAGCCGGTCTGCGGAGACCTACTAATTGAGGGATATATACCGCTTCCATGAGACGAAGACGGCGCGCACCGGTTTTGGCGCGCGCCGGAAGGAGGTGACGCAAATGACACCCCGGCTGATCGGCGCGGCGCTCATCCTCGTTATGGAGGCAATCGCATGCGGTGGGGACTCGCATTCTCCCACCGGCCCCCCCGATGAAACCGTTGCAAGCCTCGAGATCATGGCCTCGTCCTCCCTGCTGGTCAATGAAGCAGCCCTCTTCACGGTCCGGGCGCGAAACGCGGACGGCATGGTGGTTCGGACACCGCAGGAGCTTGAGTGGGCCTCCAGCGATGAGGCGATCGCACGCGTAGAAGCTACCGGTGCTGGGTCGGGCGTCGTCACGGCGCGCCGGCGCGGGTCGGTCACGATCGACGTCAGCGCGGGAAACGTCGATGCATCCGTGTCACTGAGTGTCAAGGCGCGGGTTACTATCCGGCTGAGGCCCCCCGATCTCGAGGCATCTGTGGCCATCGGCGAAGCGCTTCAGTTCGAAGCGTTCTTCGTCGACGTCAACGGAGCGACGATCGATGAAACCCCATCGGTGAACGGATGGACATCCAGCGACCCGGTTGTGGCAGACGTGAACTCTATCGGCAACGTGATCGGCCTCCGCACCGGTCGTGCGACGATCACGGCTTGGAACTCGGACGGCAGGGCTACGATGGATGTAACGGTGACTGACGTGATCGCCCGCTTGCCGGCCACCGTTCGTTTTGCGCACGCTGCCGATGGCCGTGGCCCTGTGACGTTCGTCGCCAGCCAGGGAGCGCCCGTCACCCTGGCATTCGGCGAATCCGTCGAAGTGCCCATCGTGTCGGGCTCGTTCGGCGTCCACGTAGACGGCTTGGAATCCCCTGGGTCGGATCAGTCATTGGTGATTCGAGGCGGCGACCACCTGGCCATCTATGAGACGGGGGTAGGTACTGCCGCGTTATGGATCAGCGAGGTGAGCGTTCCTGCCGATTCGGGACTGGTCCGCTTCCTGGAGGGGAGTCCCTCCAACTGGGGGTTCACGCTCTTTCTGGGAGCGCCCGGGGCGGAGGTGGCGGAAAGGCGCCTGATCAACTGTTATTTCGATCGGGGGCACTCCACGGAATACGTTCGTGTTCCGGCCGGCGAGTTCGACGTGATCGGGACGGAAAAGGTCAATACTTCGACCGAAATCGCGCGCGTACGCGCCACG
>DASRVB010000106.1:0-2130 GCA_035687725.1 Gemmatimonadota bacterium | reverse complement strand
CGCGCGACATCGGTCGGATCTCCGCTAGCCTCCTGCCGCCCCTTCCCGCGGACGCGGGCACGTGCAACAACGCACCCCCCGGCGGAGACTCACCGGGTGGCGACGAACTCGAGCCCGGAGGGCCCAGGCTGACCATCGGTGCGACAGCGAACCGGCACTGTGGACACTCCGGCATACAGCATGTAGTATGCAGTATGCGGGAAAACCTGGCCGCCGATGTCGCCGACTCCCTCCGCCAGCGGATCGTCAGCGGCGAGCTTCCATCCGGCCAACGGATCAACGAGGTCGAGCTCGCGGCGCGGCTCGAGGTGAGCCGGACCCCGCTGCGCGAGGCGCTTTCCCGGCTCGCCGCTGAGGGCTTCGTGGCGAACCAACCCCGGCGCGGGTACTTCATCCAGCAGCTCGGCCCGAAGGAAGTGGAGGACCTGTACCAGATTCGATCGGTGCTCGACCCGGCCGCGCTTGAGCTGGCCGGACTCCCGACCCCGACCCGGCTCGACCGCCTGGCGGAGATCAACCGCGCGATCTCCGCCGCAGACGATCCCGAGCAGGTCATCGACCTCGACGACCGATGGCACGTCGAGCTCCTGTCGCATTGCCCCAACCAGCTCTTGCTCGACCTGATCCGCCAGTACATGCAACGCACGCGTCCGCTGGAGCGCGTCTATCTCCTCGATCTCTACAACGTCGAGGTCATGACCGCCGAGCACGGGCGAATCCTGGACGCGCTGCGATTCGGTGCCCTCCACACGGCGGTCGCCGCGCTGCGGACGAACATGCAGACGGGATTGGGATCGATCCTCCTGTGGCTCGGCTCGAGCTCGCAGGACCCCGCGCGGACGAGAGATTGATCCGGACAGCGGCCCTACTCTGTTCCGCCGCGCTGTCGCTTCCCGCCGCCGCGACCGCCGTGCATGCCCAGGAGACCGGCCTCGACACGTCCGTGCTGAGCGCCATGGAGTCCAAGATCCGTTCAGGAGCATTCCACGACGTGACGAGCGTCCTGATCGCCCGCGACGGGGAGCTCGTCTACGAGGAGTACTTCGACGACGAGGGGCAGGCCGCTCTACGCAACACTCGATCCGCGACCAAGTCGATCACCGACATCCTGATCGGGATCGCGATCGACGATGGGGCGATCGAGGGCGTGGACGCGCGCGTCGTCGACTTCTTCCCGGAGCTGCGCCCGTTCGCCAACCCTGATCCCCGGAAGGATGCGATCACGATCGAGGACTTCCTCACGATGAGCTCGCTTCTCGAGTGCGACGACGGCAACTCGTTCTCGCGGGGCAACGAGGAGCGGATGTATCTGATCGAAGACTGGGTGCGCTTCACGCTCGATCTGCCGATCCGCGGCTTCCCGGCGTGGGTCCCGAAGCCGGCGGATTCGCCCTACGGGAGGAGCTGGAGCTATTGCACCGCCGGTGTCACGACGCTCGGCGGGGTCCTCGTGAAGGCGACCGGGCAGCCGGTGTGGGAGTTCGCCGAAGAACAGCTGTTCCGGCCACTGGGGATCGAAACCGCGGACTGGCAGCTCTCACCGACCGGGCTCGCCCAGACCGGAGGCGGGCTCGCCCTCCGGAGCCGCGATCTGTTGAAGCTGGCCCTGCTGTACGCGAACGGTGGCCTGTGGGACGGGCGTCGAATCGTATCGGAGGAATGGGTCCGGGCCTCGGTCACTCCGCGGGCCTTCGTCCGCGAGGGAACGGAGTACGGCTACCTCTGGTGGCTTCGCGCCTTCGGCGCGCGGCATGACGAAGCCTTCTTCATGACCGGAAACGGCGGGAACAAGGTGCTGGTCTTCCCCGACCTCGACGCCGCCGTCGTGATCACGAGCACCAACTTCGGCCGCAGCGACGCCCACGCGCTGACCGACCGGCTGCTCGAGGACTACGTGCTACCCGCGCTGGCCCGTTGAGCTGTAGCGCGCCGCCCATGACGATCCCCCCCGCTAGCCGTCGTTACGGGCCCTCGCCGACCGGCTCGAGATCCAGATCCTCGAAGTCGTAGCTGAAGTCGACGGCCGGCGAGGCGGGCTCCATGCGGACCCGGTCGATCGTGCCGTCCGGATTCAGCTGGAAGGTGACGAACGCGTCGGCTCGAAGGGCGCGCTCCCGCCAGCGGACGAGG
>DASRVB010000105.1:0-10333 GCA_035687725.1 Gemmatimonadota bacterium | reverse complement strand
GACACACTCCTCCGCGGAGTCCGGATGCTCCTCTCCGACCCGTCGCACGGCCACTACTGGATCGCCGAGGCGCCGCGCGAGCGGGAAGGCGGCGATGGCGTGGGTGGCGGGGACGCCGAGTCGGTCGGGCAGTGCCTAGTGACGACCGAGTGGAGCGACTGGACGAACGGCCGCTACTGGTGGTTCCAGTCGGTGTACGTCGTGCCGGAGTGGCGGGGAAGGAAAGTCTTCCGCGCCCTCTGGGACCACGTCGAGTCGACGGCACGGCGGCAGGGCGACGTCGCTTCGCTCCGGCTCTACGTCGAGCGCGACAACGCGTCGGCCCGCGCGATCTACGAGAAGCTGGGGATGGAGGAGACCGGGTATCTCGTCTACGAAAAATGGCTGACCGCCCGCTGACGATTAACATCGGCACACCGTGACACCCCCCCGCAACTCCGCGCGCATCCTCGTGGTCGACGACGAGCCCGGGATCCGCCAGGCGCTCCGCCAGATGCTGGAGTACGAAGGGTACCAGGTGCGGGACGCCAAGGACGGTCCGTCTGCGCTGGCCGCCTATTCCGAGGATCCGCCCGATCTCGTCCTCCTCGACATCAAGATGGCGCCCATGGACGGCCTGGACGTCCTCGACCGGCTGCGCGCCAAGGACCCGGACGTCGTCGTCGTCATGATCAGCGGCCACGGGAGCGTCGAGACCGCGGTCGAAGCCCTCAAGCGCGGCGCGTTCGATTTCCTCGAGAAGCCCCCCGATCGCGAGGTCGTCTTGAAGCGCATCTCGAACGCGCTCGCCGAGCGCGAGCTCGAGCGCGAGAACGCCGAGCTGCGGAAGGCGCAGATGGCGGCGGGCGCCGGCCCGATCATCGGGAAGAGCCCCGCGCTCATGGAAGTCCTCGAGAAGGTCCGGCGGATCGCGCCGACGCGCGCCTACGTGCTGATCACCGGGGAGAACGGCACCGGCAAGGAGCTGATCGCCCGCGAGATCCACCGGCTTTCAGAGCGCGCGAAGGGGCCGTTCGTCGAGGTCAACTGCGCGGCGATCCCGCACGAGCTGATCGAGTCCGAGCTCTTCGGGCACGAGAAGGGCGCGTTCACCGGCGCGCACGCGCGGCGGACCGGCAAATTCGAGCTGGCGGACAAGGGGACGCTCTTCCTCGACGAGGTGGGGGACATGAGCCTGGCGGCGCAGGCCAAGGTGCTGCGCGCGCTCCAGGACGGGGTCGTACAGCGGGTCGGCGGCGCGGCGTCGATCGAGGTCGACGTGCGCGTGCTGGCGGCGACGAACAAGGACATCGAGAGCGAGATCCGCGAGGGGAACTTCCGCGAGGACCTGTACTACCGGCTGAACGTCGTGCCGCTGCACGTCCCGCCCCTCTCGCGGCGCCGCGAGGACATCCCGCTCCTGGTCGAGCACTTCGCGCGCGTGTACTGCGAGGAGAACGGGATGCCGCCGAAGCGGTTCGAGCCCGCGGCGATCGAGTCGCTGACGGAGCGGCCGTGGCCGGGGAACGTGCGCGAGCTCAAGAACACGATCGAGCGGCTCGTCATACTGGCGCCGGGCGAGACGATCTCGGCGGCGGACGTCGAGGCGCTGTCGGGCCCGCGCGCGGGCGTGGCGGGAGGGAGCGCCGACCTCATCGAGTCCCACTCGTCGTTCACCGACTACCGCGACGCGGCCGAGAAGGCGTTCCTCGCGCGCAAGCTCGATGAGAACGACTGGAACGTCTCGGAGACCGCCCGCAAGCTCGGCATGCAGCGCTCCCACCTGTACAAGAAGATCGAGAAGCACGGGCTGTCGCGGGACGGCGGCTTGTAGCCCCAGCGCGCCGGGGCACCGCCGGGGAAGTGTCAGGAATGTCGAGCACCTCCGACGCTGCCGTCGTCGAGGATCTGCCGCGCCCGGCCGAAGATCGCGTCCAGCATCTCCTCGGTGAGGACGCCGGTGAACGTGTTCTGCTGCGAGGGGTGGTAGCTGGCGAGAAGCACTGGCTCGCGGGAATGGACTGAGCCGCCGGCCTGCGCCGCGCCGTCACCTGGGAGCCCCAGCTGCACCTCGCGGCCGTGGCCGAAGGCGGGTTTCGGCTTCGGCGCGGGGTGGCCGCGGCCACGCCAGACGCGGAGCGCGTGGTCGAACGCGAATCCGCCCAGCGCGACGACCACTGCGATCCGCGGAAGCAGATCGAGCTCGGCCTCGAGCCAGGAGCGGCAGTTGTCGCGCTCGGCGGTCGTCGGGCGGTTCGCGGGCGGCGCGCAGCGGACCGACGCGGTGATGAAGCAGTCGCGGAGCTCGAGCCCGTCGCCCTTGCGCTCGCACTCGGGCTGGTTGGCGAAGCCCGACCGCCAGAGTGCCCGGTACAGCCAGCGCCCAGACTCGTCGCCCGTGAACGCGCGCCCCGTGCGGTTCCCGCCGTGCGCCGCGGGCGCGAGGCCGAGGATCAGGAGCCGCGCCTCCGGATCCCCCCACCCCGGCACCGGTCGCCCCCAGTACTCCTCGTCGGCGAACGCGCGGCGCTTCTCGCGCGCGACCAGCTCGCGCCAGGCGACCAGCCGCGGGCATCTCCGGCAGCGGACGACCTCGCGCTCCAGCGCGCGCAACTCGGGCGTCAGTGCCGCCTCCATGGGCAGAAGCTCTTCGGGGGAGCGAGGGGAGGCCATCCGCGCAAAGGTAGGAGCCGCAAGGCAGGAACCGCACTCCTGCACGCACAGCGTGTAAGCCATATCACAGACCTGGAACGCATCGACCATTAGCATGGTATCCTGTGGGCGGCAGTTGACGGGGATTCGGGGAAAGAGGGCTGGTGAAGGCGAAGCTCCTGCGGGATGGTTACGCGCGCGTCCATGCGCTCGTCTTCGACGTCGAGGACGAGGCGATCGCGACGCTGACCTCCTTCGCCGAGGAGCGCGCGATCGAAGCGGCCCACTTCAGCGCGATCGGCGCCTTCCGCGAGGCCGTAATCGCCTTCTTCGACTGGGACTCGAAGTCCTACAAGGAGATTCCCGTCGACGAGCCGGTCGAGGTCGCGGCGATGGCCGGCAACGTGGGGCGGAAGGACGGCGCGGTCCGCGTTCACGCCCACGTCGTGCTCGGGCGGCGCGACGGCACAGCCCTCGCCGGGCATCTCGTGTCCGGCCGTGTCCGGCCCACCCTCGAGATGATGTTCGTCGAAGAGCGCGCGAACCTCGTGCGGACGATCGACGAAGCCTCTACCCTTCCGCTCCTCGATGTCGGTCCGTGAACGGCGCCCTAGCCGAGGTCCTTCCCTACGCGCTGGGGGCCGCCGCGCTGGGGGCCGCGGGCGGAGTGGTCAGCGCCTTCTGGACTCCGGGGCCGCTCGTTCGGAGCTACATCCAGCATCTCGCCGCGGGCCTGGTCGCCGCGGCGGTGGCCGTCGAGCTCATCCCACAGGTCCGAGAGTTGCACGGAAGCCCAGCGCCGATCCTCGCAGGGTTCGCCGGCGGGGCCCTCCTCATGATCGCGATCAAGTGGTTCAACCAGAGAATGGCGGAGGATCGAAAGAGCCGATCGGGCGGAGAGGTTCCCTACTCGCTGACGGCCGCGGCTGCCCTCGACACGGGAGTCGATGGGATGGTGATCGGAACGGGGTTCGCCGTGTCGCCCGAGATGGGCGCCATTCTGACTCTGGCACTCGCGCTCGAGCTGGCGTTCCTCACGATGTCCGTGGGGGCGTCGCTGCGGAAGGAAGGCGTCGGACGGGGCATCACGATCGCAGCCACGCTCGGCGTGACGGCGATGCTCTTCGTAGGGGTTCTCCTTGCCGCCTTCCTCCTTCGGGATGCATCGCCGACCGTCCAGGCGACGGCGCTCGCGTTCGGCGCCGCCGCGCTGCTCTATCTCGTGGCCGAAGAGCTCCTCGTCGAGTCGCAGGAGGTGGAGGAGAGCCTGGTGTCGGTCGGGCTTCTGTTCGCGGGCTTTCTCGGCGTCTTCGCGATCGAGCTATGGTCGGCGCGATGACGCGCCCGGGCCGCCGCCGCGGGATCGCTGCAGGCCGAGCCCGGTCACGGCCGCGTCCACCAGCTGCTCGACCGGCAGAGTGGCGTCCAGGGTCAGGGCCAGGCGCGGTGGCTCGAGGGCGTCGAACTGGCTCGTCACCAGCGACTCGTCGAAGAAGTGGCCCCGGCGGCCGCCGACCCGCTGGATCGCCGTCTCCCGGTCGACCGCCAGGTACAGAAACTGGACGTCTGCCCCTCCCGGGCCGCGCACGACGTCCCGGTACGCCTGCTTCAGGCAGGAGCACGTCACCACCGCGTCCGCGCCCCGGGACGCCTCACGCAAGGCGAGATCGCGGATCTTCTCCAGCCACGGCCGGCGGTCCTCGTCGGTCAGCGGTTCATCCCTCTGCATCTTTCGGACGTTTTCCCCTGGATGGAGGTCGTCTCCCTCGTGGAACGGCCATCCCAGTCGGTGCGCGAGGGCGCGGCCGACCGTCGTCTTCCCGGCACCGGAGACTCCCATGACCACGATGACCAAGCGCTTCTCCTCTCGTCTGCCGCGGATTCGGCGGCCCATTCTACTCGCGGCGCTCGTCGCCGCGCTCCCCGCGGCGCTCCCGGGCGATGCGGCGGCGCAGTACTTCGGGCGCAACAAGATCCAGTACGAGGACTTCGACTGGTACATCGTCGAGACCGAGCGCTTCGACGTCCACGCCTACACCGCGATGGACGACAGCCTGATCTTCGACGCGGGGCGGATGGCGGAGCGCTGGTACACCCGCATCGGGTCGGTGTTCGACCACCAGTTCGACGAGCGGAAGCCGCTGATCTTCTACGCCGACCAGCCGGACTTCCACCAGACGAACACCACGCCCCAGACCCTCTCGCAGGCGACCGGCGGGTTCACGGAGAGCCTGAAGGACCGCGTGGTCATGCCGTTCGCCGAGACGATGGGCGACACGGACCACGTGCTCGGCCACGAGCTCGTGCACGCGTTCCAGTACGACATCGCCAAGGAGGCGGCGGTGTCGGGCGGGCAGCAGGGGCTCCAGCGGTTGCCGCTGTGGGTCGTGGAGGGACTCGCCGAGTACCTGTCGATCGGCCGCGAGGACGCGCACACCGCGATGTGGCTCAGGGACGCGGTGCTCGCCGACGAGCTCCCCGAAATCAAGGACCTGGGGCGTGATCCCCGCTTCTTCCCGTACCGCTGGGGCCACGCGTTCTGGGCGTTCGTCGGCGGGCGCTGGGGCGACTCGCGGGTGGCGCAGCTCTACCAGGCGATGGCGCGGGAAGGGGTCGACATCGGCGCGCGTCAGACACTCGCCACCGACGCGGACACGCTCTCCCTCATCTGGATCGCCACGACCAAGGACTACTATCGGCCGCTGCTCGAAGGCCGCGACGGGCCGGCCGCGGCGGGGCAGCGGGTGCTCGCGCCCGACATCGACTCGGGCGAGATGAACCTCTCGCCGGTCCTCTCCCCCGACGGGACGCGCGTAGCGTTCCTCTCCGAGCGCGATCTCTTCACGATCGACCTCTTCGTCGCGGACGCGCACAGCGGGCAGGTCCTGGGCAAGCTCGCGGAGAGCGAGCGCGACCCGCACTTCGATGCGATCGCGTTCATCAGCTCGGCGGGCGCATGGTCGCCCGACGGCGGCCGGTTCGCCTTCGCCACCTTCTCCAAGGGCGACGGCGGGATCGCGGTCTCCGATGCCGATCGGCGCCAGGTCGACCGCTTCTACGATCTCGGCGAGGTGGGCGAGGTCCACTCGCTCGCCTGGTCGCCCGACGGCGCGAAGATCGCGTTCAGCGGATCGTCGGGCGGACTGACCGACCTCTGGCTCCTCGACGTGGCGAGCGGCGCGTTCGAGAAGCTGACGAGCGACGCGTGGGCGGAGCTCCATCCGGACTTCTCGCCGGACGGCGGGACGATCGCCTTCGCCACCGACCGCGGCGACGACGCGCAGCTCGAGGCGCTCGAGTTCCCCTCGATGGGACTCGGGTTCTTCGATCGTGCGACCGGCGAGATCCGGGTCGACCGGCCGTTCGGCGAGAACGCCAAGCACATCAACCCCCGCTACGCGCCCGACGGGAGCCTGTACTTCCTGAGCGATCGCGAGGGGTTCAGCGACGTGTACCGGATGAACCTGGAGAGCGGCGAGCTGTTCCAGGTGACGCGGATGGCGACGGGCGTCAGCGGGATCACCGCGATGGGGCCCGCGCTCTCGGTCGCGCGCGAGACGGGCGACCTCCTGTTCACGGTCTTCGAGGAGGGGGACTACATCGGGTACCGGCGCGCCGCGGCCGAGTCGCGTGGCGACCTGATCGTGCGCGGCGAGGTGCCGGCGCCGGCCGGCACGCTGCCGCCGATCCCGCCCAGCTCGCCGATCCTCATCGCGCGCTACCTCGAGGAGCCGAGCCGCGGCCTGGTCGAGCGGAGCGCATTCTCGCGCCAGAACTACGAATCCCAGCTCGCGCTCGACTACGTCTCCCCGCCCACCGCGGGCGTGGCAGTCGACCGCTACGGTGTCGGCGCCGGCGGCTCGATCGGGCTCTGGTTCAGCGACATGCTCGGCAACCGGCAGGTGCTTACCGCGTTCCAGGGGACGGGCGGGCTCAAGGACATCGGCGGCGAGGCGCTCTTCATCAATCAGGGCGGCCGCTTCAACTGGGGGTTCTACGGCGGCTGGATCCCCTACCGGGCGGGCTTCAGCCAGATCGATAACGGCCAGGTGAACGGCGTGCCGGCGACGATCGTCGACCTGGTCCTCGAGCGCACGTTCTACGGCCGGGCGGGCGTGCTCGGCGAGTACCCGTTCTCGACCACGCGGCGGGTCGAGATGGACGCGGGGTTCCTGCGGATCGCCTTCGACCGCGAGGTGATCCGCGGCTTCTTCATCCAGGGACAGCAGGTGGCCGAGGACCGGTTCGACCTCGACGCGCCGGATCCCTTGAACCTCGGCCAGGCGTCGGTCGCGCTCGTCAACGACTTCTCGTACTTCGGGTACACGTCGCCTGTGCGGGGCGGGCGGAACCGGTTCGAGATCGGCGGGAACGCGGGCACTTTCAACTTCGCGACCGCGCTCGCCGACTGGCGGCGGTACTTCTACCTGAACCCGCTGACGTTCGCGATTCGCGGACTCCACTTCGGTCGCTACGGATCCGAAGCCGAGGACCGGCTGACGCCGCTCTACCTCGGCTCGACCTCGCTCGTGCGCGGCTACTCGTCGGGATCCTTCGACGTTTCGGAGTGCACCGGCACGGACCAGTCGGACTGCCCGGAGTTCGAGCGGCTGACCGGCAGCCGGATCGCGGTGGCGAGCGTCGAGCTCCGGGTCCCGCTCCTCGGGACCGAGCGCTTCGGTCTTATCGACGCGGGCGGCTTCCTGCCGGTGGAGGTGTCTCTCTTCGGCGACGCCGGCGCGGCCTGGGATTCGGACGATACGGTCGAGTGGAAGTTCGACCGCGACACGATCGAGCGCGTGCCGGTCTTCAGCGCGGGCGCCACCGCGCGCATGAACCTCCTCGGGAGCGCGGTCATCGAGCTCTACTACGCCTACCCGTTCCAGCGCGACATCGGCTGGGAGTTCGGCTTCCAGCTGGCGCCGGGGTGGTGAGCGCCGCGCCGGCGGCGCGAATCAGCCCGCGGGCACGAGCGTCTTCGTGTGCCGGAAGAGGTTTTCGGGGTCGTAGGCGCGCTTGAGCGCCGCGAGGCGGGCGAGCGTGGTCTTGCCGTAGGCCGCCTGGACGCGCTCCGCGCCCTCGTCCTCGGTCATGAAGTTGAGGTACGCACCGCCCGTCGAGAACGGACGCATCGCCTCCCACGCCTCGCGCGCCCATGCGATGTTGACCGCGTCGTCGGCCGCGTTCTCCCAGGACGCCGTGATGTTGAGGACGAACGCGGCGTCGCGGTTCCCGGCCGGGGAGTGGCTCGCCGGATGCTCGTTCAGCGCCCCCTCGATCTGGAACAGGATGATCGCGCCGTGAGGCGACGGAATGCGCGCTGCATGCTCGACCACGAGGTCGCAGAGGTCGGGCTCGATGACCGGCAGGTACTCGGACTTCCAGTAGTAGCGCCGTCCCTTGGGCTGGGTCGCGTCCAACAGGCTCTGCATCTGGACGAACGGCCGGCGCACGACGATGTCGGCGACGGGGGTGCCGAACTCCTTGATCGGCGCCGCCAGCCGCTCGCCGTCGCGCGGGTCGCCGCTGTGGCACGCGAAGATCGCGATGATCGGCTGGCCGTGGATCGACTTGGGGAGCCAGGGAGCGGGCGGTGCGATGCGGAGGACGGCCACGGACGTGAGCTCGCGCGGCGATCCCGGCGCCGCGACCTCGCGGTAGAGGTCGAGCACGTCGGCCGCGTCGGCGCCCTTCCACACGACCGCGCCACCCACGATCTCCGGCCCGACGGGGAAGAGCCGGTACTCGAACGAGGTGACGATGCCGAAGTTCCCGCCGCCGCCGCGCAGGCACCAGAAGAGTTCCTCGTGCTCGCCGGGACCAGCCCCCTCGCCGGCGCTCGCGCGCACGACCTTGCCCTCCGCGGTCACGACCTCGACCGAGATCAGGTTGTCGCAGGTCCAGCCGAACTGCCGCGAGAGGTAGCCGAAGCCGCCGCCCACCGTGAGGCCGGCGATTCCGGTCGTCGAGACGAAGCCGATCGGGGCGGCGAGACCGTGGAGCTGGGTCTCGCGGTCGAGATCGCCGAGCGTGCAGCCGGCCTGCGCGCGGGCGGTCCGTGCGGCGGGGTCGACCCACACGCCCTTCATGAGCGAGCAGTCGATCACGAGGCCGCCGTCGCAGACCGCGAGCCCGGCGATGTTGTGCCCGCCTCCCTTTACCGACGACAGGAGCCCGTGCTCGCGCGCGAAGCGGACCGCGGCGGCGACGTCGGCGGTCCCGGTCGCGCGGGCGATCAGGCCCGGGCGGCGGTCGATCATCGCGTTCCAGAGCGATCGCGCGTCGTCGTACCCGGGGTCGGTGGGGAAGAGGAGCGGCCCGCGGAAGGCCGCACGGAAGGCGTCGAGCGCCTCGGGCGCGAGCGTCGTCGTGCCGCCGTCCAGCGACTTCAGTTCGGTCATCGATCCCTCCTGGTCGGGCGGGAACGTCGCGCCTCGCGCCGCGCATCGCAATATTCCGCGCCATGAGCGCCAAACCCCGCGGCGGCGATCCGTCGCTCCCCCCTAAGCCCGTCTCCGCGAGCCGCGTGACGCTGAGCCTCCTCGCCACGCCCGAGTCGCGGAACCTGTTCGGGAACGTCCACGGCGGCTGGATCCTCCGGCAGGTCGACGAGGCTGCCTACGTCTCCGCCGCGCGCCACGCCGGCAACCATGCGGTCACCGCCTCGATCGAGCGCGTCGACTTCCGCTCCCCGATCCGGATCGGCGATCTCGTTCAGCTCTCCTGCGAGATCCACTGGGTGGGCCGGACCTCGATGATGGTCGGCGTCCACATCGAGGCCGAGGACATCCTGAGTGCCGAGGTACGCCACACGAACACCTGCCTTCTCACCTACGTGGCGATCGACAAGGACCTCAAGCCCGTCCCCGTGCCGGGGCTGATTCTCGAGACCGAAGAAGAGGAGCGGAACTGGCAGGAGGCGGAGAAGCGGCGGCGGCGCTAGAACCGGTCAGTTGAGCGCGCAGAGAGGAAATCCCATCACCAGCGCTGTTTCTCGCATGCGTGCGTCGTACGTCGCGATTTCCACCACCTGCCCGTGATCTCGCAGGAAATCCGCGGTCGAGAGATGGATGGCGTCGAGTGCGCGCAGGGGTCGCGGAAACGGCTCGTGCGCTCGTAGGAGAACTGCGAATTCCATCTCCACGATCTCGATTCCCCCCAGGACCTTGCGCGCCAACTCCGCGTGCGACTCCCAGGCGCAATATGCCTGGAGTCGCGTCCAAACCTCCACCGTCAGAAGCCGACTGGACACCAGGGATTCCGTCCAGAACTCTCCCGGCGGCCTTTTCCCTTCCGCCAGGATCTCCGATAGGACGACGGAGCTATCCAGGTATCTCACGATCCGCTCGCGCGTCCTCGAGGTCGGCCATCAGCTCCTCGAAACTCATGATGGGTCTTCGCTCGCGATCGGGAATGGGTGTGTACTTGTGCTGCGGGGGCCTGAGGATGCCGCGGCGAAGCAGGTCGGCCAGCGCCTCCTCCGTGTCGCGCTCGGCGACCTCTTCGAGACCGCGCCGCAGCACCTCCGAACGAGAGACTCCCATGCGTCGGGAGACCCTTTCCAGCTTCTCGCGCTCCTTGGTGGAGAGATACACCTGGATCGGCTCGCGAACTCTCGCCATCGGACGACCTCTCCTCCATAAAGTAAATTTACTATTGTATCAAGTGAATTCTATCGTCAGGGGACGGGCATGTCAAGCCG
>DASRVB010000104.1:0-3944 GCA_035687725.1 Gemmatimonadota bacterium | reverse complement strand
CTGGTGTCCGAGCGGAAGGCGATTACCGTGCAGGTCCGCCCGGATCTGATCTTCGAGCCCTTGCGCTCGGATCTGCGATTCGAGGAGTTCCTGCGGGCGATCGGGCTGCCTTCGATCCCGTCGCGATGAACCCGGCTCGCTAGCGGACGATGACGATCCTCGAGCAGATGGGCCGCTCTTCGACCTGACCGCCGCAGACGACCGCTGGCGTGGCCCGCGGCGCCGGGAGATCCTGCGGGCTCGGGAAGAGTTCTGCCGATTGTTCTTCGACTCCGAGCTGCCGCCCGGATCGGCCGAGAGTCTGAAACGCTACTTCCTGGCCTTCGCGATCGCCGCCCGCCGCTGAAGCGAGGTCAGTTCCCGCCTCTCGCCCGGCGAGGCTTCACTAGCGTCTCAGCCCGTGCCGTCGACGGTCAGGTACATGAACGGCGGGATCGTCAATGCGGCGACGTCGTCGCCGCCGGTCTTCTCGTGCGCCATCGCGAGGGCGCGGGCGAGCGACGGAGCCCAGGAGACGCCGAGGCGCTTCGCCGCCTTGTCGTCGGGCGGGCCGACCAGGATGGTGTCGGAGAGGTAGCGCAGCGGGTAGGTCGCCCAGTACCACACGGTGAAGGGATGGAAGCCGTGATGGGCGAAGCGGTTCCGGTATGCGTCCACGAGATCCGGGTCGCGCGCGAACTTCTCCTGGAACTCGTCGCGCATCGTGAACGGGTCGGTCGTCGCCGGCAGCACGTCTTCCCAGAACCGCTTGTACGCGGCGTGGTACAGCTCGTGGAACACCTCGAAGACGGGGTTCAGGATGATCACGACCCCGCCCGGCTTGATGAAGGGCTTGTTCCAGAACCAGTTGAACACGTAGCCCAGCACGTCGCTGACGACGAGCACGGGGTTGACCCGCGCGCCCACGCTATAGGGCGAGAGGTCCGGGAGCCCGAACACCAGCGTGTCGTGCTGGCGCGGAGCGCGGACTTCTAGCTGCGGCCGGATGGCGGCGAGCGTCCGCGCGTGGACCGGCTCGATCGCGCCGGCGTTGATCTCGATGGGCGCGTACTCGCTCCTGATCGAGCGGAAGATCCCCGCGCGCCAGGGCTCGGGCAGGGGCTTCATCGACGTGGGGGTGGCCGCGCGGACGACCTTCTCGATCGCGCTCAATCGCTCGGGGGGCTTGGCCAGGTGACGCAGATGCGCGGGATAGGTGGCCCCGTTCATGGCCGCCTCGATGACCATGATCCGGCAGTGCTTCTGGAGCTGACGCGAGATCCGCGTGATGGAGTCGTGCATGCAGGAGCCGTCGGGCTGCATCACGTGCGGGACGTCCTCGGTCATGGCGGGATTGTGGTGCGGCGCGATCGAATCGTAGGTGCCGAACCCGACGGCCACCGACTTGTGCCCGCCGTTCAGCGGGATCTGGATCGTGTCGACGTAGATCACGAGATCGGAATCGACGACCGCGCGGCTCGTATGGACCGGCTCGCCGTGCGGCGTCGCTCCAAGGTCGACGATGTCGGTCTTGTCCTCGGCGTCGAAGTTGGCGAGCTGGTCCGGGTAGAACTCGGCCATGATCCGCGGCCCCAGCATGTGCTCGAGCTCCGGGACCTGCATCTTGCGGTGGAGCGCGATCGCGCAACGGAGCGTGATGTCCTGCTTGCGGACGCCGTAGGAGTAGAGGAGCTCCAGCAGTCGCTCGATCATCACCTCGCGTATGTCCGGACGGCGCATGGGGGGGAAGGGCTGGCAGTTGTCGTCGAACGCGATCGTGACCTTCGATCCCGCGCGGACGAGCTGCGACAGCGGCTCCATGCCGAGCGGATTCTCGAGGGCCTCGGTCAGCCGGCGCGGGATCTCCTCGCGCGAGAGCCCGCGGATGATCGGGGGCGGGTAGTAGACGGTCGAGCTATCGGGGAGCTCCGCGGCGAGGAGCGCGTTGCCGCTGTAGGTCAGGTACTTCACGATCCCGGCGCGAACACGGTCTTGATCACGCCGGTCTCGCCGGAGTGGAGCGCGGAGTGGAGGGCCCCCCCCCATTCCTCCAGCGCGAAGCGGGCGCCGACCAGGGGCGCGAGCAAGGCGTCCAGACCGGCGGCGGTGGCGACCGCGCGGCCGAACGTCTCCTCGTCGCTCGTGTAGCTCCCCCGCACGTCCAGCTCCTTGTGCCACATCGCGGTCCAGTCCACCCCGTCGGGGACGCCCGGCATGCCGACGACGATAACGGCGCCCCGGGCGCGGGTAAAGCGCATGGCGTCGTCGAGCGTCCGCGCGGTGGCGATGCAGTCGAAGGTGACGTCGGCGCCGCCGAGCGAGGTCGGCGGGCCCAGCTCGGTCGGGTGGAGCGCGGTGCCCAGCTCACGCGCGAGATCGCCGCGCAGCGACTTCCCCGTGCCGAGGACGACGTCGGCCCCGAGGCGCCGGGCGGCCTCCTGCTGGTGGCGGTACTTGGCCACGGCGATGACCCGGGCGCGCGACCCGCCTGCGCGGAGCGCCGCGATCGTCAGCGCGCCGATCGTGCCGCAGCCGAGGACGAGCGCGGTGCCCTCATCCGGTACCGCCGCGCGCTCGACCGCGTGCATGCAGCAGGACAGAGGCTCGATCAGGACCGCGGCCTCGTCGGAGACGCCGTCCGGGACGCGGTGGAGCTGGACCTCGTGCGCGACGAGCGAGCCGCTCCAGCCGCCGCCGGTGTCGCGGCAGTAGCCGGTCTGGATCCCGGCGGAGAGCGCGCCCGCGGTCACGTTCGTGCAATGCCCCGTGTTCCCCGCACGGCACTCCGCGCATGGCTCCTCGATCCCCCGCACCTCGCAGTGGAGGGGCGGCGAGAGCGCTACCCGGTCCCCGACCGCGACGCGGCCCACCTCGGCGCCCGTCTCGACCACCTCGCCGACGACCTCGTGCCCGAAGACGAACGGCGTCGATACGAAGGGCGAGAAGTAGGTCGTCCCCTGCGCGGTGATCGTAGTCAGGTCCGAGCCGCAGATGCCCGCCAGGATCGGCCTGACGCGCGCCCAGCGCGGGCCGGGCAGCGGAGGCGGCTCGACGTCGGCCAGCCGCACGGTCGAGAAGCCCGACGTGTAGAGCCGCTCGAAGCGGCCGCCCACGTAGCGCGCCGCCAGGTACCGCGGCACGCTCTTCACGTACTCGAGCGCCTTCATGCGTCTACGTCCCAGTACAGGATCTCCCAGTTCCTCGCCATCGCTTGATCGAGGAGGCGCCCTCTCGGGTTGACGACTCCCGCGCGCCCGGCGCGCTCGAGCATCGGCAGGTCGTCGGCGCTGTCCCCGTAGGCGACCGACGCGCTGAGATCGATCCCGTTCTCCGCGGCGAACGCCGCCATCTTCTCCGCCTTCCGCTCGCCGGCGATCGGCGGCTCTTCCAGCTCGCCGGTGAGGCGGCCGTTGTCGACCGCGAGCCGCGGCGCGATCACCGACGACACCCCGAGATGCTCGGCGAGCGGAGCCACGATCGACTCGATCGATCCCGTGATGAGCACGACGCGGTCGCCGCGCGCGCGGTGGCGCTCGATCCGCTCAATGGCGTCGGGGAAGATCCGGGGCTCGATGTATGCCCGGAACAGCGCCGCCGCGCGACGCTCGAGCTCGTCGGCGGGAAGGCCCCGGTAGACGCGATAGAAGGCGCGCTGGAACGCCGTGCGGCGCCAGGCGTCCAGCGCCATGAGCCACGGCACGCGCGGCAGGAAACCGGCGATCCAGGCCATCCGGCCGAGGCGCGAGCGGTCCATGGTGCGGATCTCGACACCGTAGCGGACGATGTCGCCGGCAACCACCGTCCCGTCGACGTCGAAGAACGCCGCCCGCCTCATTCCGGGGATCGGTCTCTGCCGTTCCCCGCGCGGCCGAGATCGACGATCGTGTCGCGGACGTCCGCGGCGATCCGGCGGTACACCTCGTCCCTGCTCGGCGCGCCGTCGCCGCGATAGGCGTCCATCGTCA
>DASRVB010000103.1:0-12894 GCA_035687725.1 Gemmatimonadota bacterium | reverse complement strand
TCGCGAGCGCCGCGGCGAGCCCCGCCGGCCCGCCGCCCACGATGGCCGCGTCGAAGGCGGTCAGCGGCCGCTGTCGGGATCGGCCTCCCGCTTCATGCCGTCGTGGTGCGCGCCGGGTCCGCGCATGCCCATCATCATGGCGTGCATCGCGCGATGCTGTGCGAGGATCTCGTCGAGGAGCGCCGCGACCGCGTCGACTTTCGCCTCACCGGTCGCGGCGTGCATCTCGTCCTGGATCTCCTGGAGGCGAGTGGCTCCCTGTTCGTGCTGCTCGAGCATCGCGTCGTGGCGTGCCTTCATCTCCTCGTGATCGCGCGGCACGGGACACGTCTCGCCGGCGGGGCAGGCGTGCTCGCCGGGTTGATGCTCCTGACCATTGGCAGTGAGCGGCAAGGCGGTTAGCGCGACGAGCACGGGAATCGAAAGCCAGGCGGTGCGTTGCATGTCTCTTCCTTTGTTGGAAGTTCATGGATACGAATCGAATCGAATGTATTCTGCGTGGATGGGGCCGTCATTCGAGTTTGGCGGCTTCAACTGGCGGGGGACACCGCATCTTCGGGGCCTTCAGCGCTTGCTCGTCTGCCGGTTGCGGCGGAGCGACGGGAAGCGCGGTATCTTCGGGCACGGTGACACGCCGAGTTCCCGCCATCGTGCTGGTGACGTTACTGGCGGCCGCGCCGACCGCGACCTGCTTGCTCGCCGTGCGGGCGCATGCCGCGATGCGGGCGCATGCCGCGATGCCGATGGGCTGTGAAGCGCAGCAGGCGGACGAGGCGCCGAACTACTGCGCGTTGCAGATGCTCGTGGCGAGCGGGACCGGGGGGATTGGGATCTCTCAGGCAGTCATACCCGCCTATCCTGTCGCCCTCCAGAGAACGCCCGATTCCCTGGCGAGCATCCGGGTCCTCGCCCACGACACCGGACCGCCCGGCCTCGGACCCCCGGCCTGGCTACGTCATAACGCCTTCCTGATCTAGCGCCTCCGCGATCTCTCGTTCCCGGAGGGTCGGCATCCGCCGCACCCTCATCGAATCGAGCCGATCACGCGGAGGATTCCGTGAGAATTGTTTGCCGAATCGCGGCCCTGGCGGCCGCGACACTCTTCCTTGCCGTCCCGGCGCGGGAAACGACCGCCCAAGAGGCCGACCTCGCGGCGCTCGTCGAAGAGGCGCGCGCGGCGAGCCCGGAGATCGCCGCCGCAGATCGCGCATTGGATGCCGCCCGGGCGCGCGCCGAGGCCGCTGGGGCCTTCCCAGACCCGCGGCTCGCGGTCGGGCTGACGAACGCCGTCGTCTCCGATCCGCTGGCCTCCGAGGACATGATGACGATGCGGATGGTCCAGCTCGGCACGACGCTTCCCTATCCGGGCAAGCTCGATCTCGAGGAGGAGGCCGCGCGATGGATGGTGTCGGCGGCGGAGGCCGAGCGGCAGGCGGTCGAGCTCGGCGTCGTGGCGGAAGTCAAGCGCGCCTACTACGAGATCTGGTTTCTCGATCGCGCGCTCGACGTGGTGCGGGCGAACCGGGAGCTCCTGTCCGACTTCGTGTCGGTGACCGGGACGCGCTACAGCGTGGGGACGGGCGGGCAGCCGGATATCCTCAAGGCCCAGGTCGAACGGACGCGGCTGGGCGACGAGCTCCTCGACCTCGAGCGCCGGCGGGTGGCCGCGGTGGCCGAGATCAACGCCCGGCTCGACCGGCCGAGCCGCACCCCGGTCTCCCGGCCCTCCATTCCCGAGGAAGTCGAACGGGCCGCTGTCCCCCCGCCGGGCTCGGAGGTGCGCTTCACGGCGATCGCTCCAGTGGAAAGAGAGGCGACGGAGGCGGGAGGGCCGCTCCCCGACCTGGCCAGCCTCCAGCGGGCGACTGAGGAATCGAACCCACGCCTCCGCGCTCTCGCCGCCCGCGTCGAGGCCCGTCGCGCCGAGGCGCGTCTGGCCGACCTCGCTGCGTTCCCCGACTTCGACCTCACACTGGGCTACGGCCAGCGATCGGGTCGGGAGGACATGGCCTCGGCCATGGTCTCGATGCCGCTGCCCCTCTTCAAAGGCCGAAAGCAGGACCCCCTCGCCGATGCCGCGGACGGTGAGGTCGCCGCGCTCGAAGCCGAGCGGGCGGTGCTCGCCAACGAGGTCCGGTCCGACGTGGCCCGGCTGCACGCCGCGCTTCTCCGGACGCGCGACCGGGTGGCCCTCATGCGAGACGGCGTGCTCCCCCAGGCGCGCGCCGCCCTCGAATCCGCGCTCGCCGGGTACCGGGTGGCGAGCGTCGACTTCCTGACCCTCGTCGACAGCCAGGCGACGCTCTTCCGGCACGAGCTCGACTACCATGACCTGCTCGCCGGCTTCGCGCGCGACCTGGCCGCGCTGGAGCAGACGGTCGGAGCGGAGGTGCTGCGATGACGCGCGAGGCCAAATGGACCGTGACCGCGATCGCGGCGGCGGGACTGGCTGCCCTGATTCTCCTGGTGGCCCGACCCGATCGGGACGAGAACCCACCGGAGACCGACGCCGTGACGCGGGAATCCATGCCGGAAATGGCCGGGATGGAGATGGACGCGGAGCAGGGGACGATCCGGCTGACAGCCGACCAGATCCGGACCTTCGGGGTCACGTATGACACGGTGGAGCGCCGCCCGATCGAGCGGACGATCCGGGCCGTGGGGCTGGTCGACTTCGACGAGACACGCATGGCGATCGTAGCGCCCAAGATCGGCGGCTTCGTCGAGCGACTCTACGTCGACTTCACAGGCAAGGCCCTCTCCCGCGGTCAGCCGCTCCTCGAGATCTATTCCCCCGAGCTCGTCTCGGCGCAGGAGGAGCTCCTGCTGGCTCGCCGCCTCGCCGAAACGGTGGGCCCAAGCGGCGTCGAGGGCGTGGCGGCCGGCTCCACGGACCTCGTGGAGTCGGCGAAGCGGCGTCTTCGATACTGGGACATCTCCGAGGCCCAGATCGAGCGGGTCCTGGCGACCGGAGAGGTGCAGAAGACCTTGACCCTCCACGCGCCCGTCTCTGGGATCGTCCTCGAGAAGAACGTCCTCGAGGGTCAGGCGGTGCGCGCCGGCGAGAGCCTCTACCGGATCGCCGATCTCTCCGAGGTCTGGATCGAGGCCGAGGTGTTCGAGGCCGACCTGGCGTTCGTGCAGGAGGGAATGGACGCCACGGTCGCGTTCGCCGGGCTCCCTGGCACGACCTACGGTGGCCGGGTGGAGTACGTCTACCCGACGATCGACCAGCAGTCGCGCACGATGCGCGCGCGGATCGCCCTCCCCAATCCGGGCGGCCGGGTCCGGCCGGGGATGTACGCGACTGTGACGCTGAAGCGCGTTCTCGGCGAGGTGCTCGCGATCCCCCGCAGCGCCGTCCTGTGGACCGGCGAGAAGGCGGTCGCCTTCGTCGACATAGGAGAGGGTCGGCTCATGCCGCACGAGCTCAGTCTGGGCCGGGAAGGCGAGGACCATGTCGAGGTGCTGGCCGGCGTCGACCCCGGCATGCGCGTCGTCACCAGCGCCCAGTACCTGATCGAC
Organism: Gemmatimonadota bacterium; assembly: GCA_035687725.1. Taxonomy (GTDB): domain Bacteria; phylum Gemmatimonadota; class Gemmatimonadetes; order JACCXV01; family JAHWKZ01; genus JAICNR01. Next base: position 9,369 of record DASRVB010000103.1, on the reverse strand, counting down.
AGCGAGTCGAACCTGGCCGAGGTCATGCGCGCGATGATGGCCCACATGAACGTCTCCGACATGCGCGAGATGCCGGAGATGGAGGGCATGCAGGGGATGGACGACACGCAGGGCATGCAGGACATGGAGGGCATGCCCGGCATGGACAGCGAGCGCATGCGGGCGCCCGCGCCGCCCCGGAGGCCGTAGATGCTGCGCCGGGTCATCGCTTGGTCGGTAGCCAACCGGTTCCTGGTGCTGTTCGCGGCCGCCGCCGTCACCGTGGCCGGTGTCGTGGCGATGCTCCGGACCCCGGTCGACGCGATCCCCGACCTCTCGGACGTCCAGGTCATCGTCACGACCGCCTGGGAGGGTCAGGCCCCGCAGACGATCGAGGACCAGATCACGTACCCCTTGTCTACCGCGCTCCTCAAGGTGCCGCGGACGAAGTTCGTCCGCGGCGTGAGCCAGTTCGGCCGCTCCTACGTCTACGTCGTCTTCGAGGACGACGTCGACCTGTACTGGGCTCGATCGCGCGTGCTCGAGTACCTGAACAGCGTTCGGGGGGACCTGCCCGCCGAGGTGCAGCCGCAGCTGGGGCCCGACGCGACCGGAGTCGGCTGGGTCTTCCAGTACCTGGTGGTCGACACGAGCGGGCAATACGACCTGGCGCGGCTCCGCTCGATCCAGGACTGGACTCTCCGCTACGAGCTCCAGTCGGTCGACGGCGTGGCCGAAGTCGCATCGCTGGGAGGGTTCCAGAAGCAGTACCAGGTCGAGGTGCGCCCCGAGCGGCTTCTTGCCTACGGAATATCGATAGGCGACATCGCCGAGACGATCCGGATGTCGAACCAGGACGTCGGCGCGCGGGTCCTCGAGTTGGGCGGGGCCGAGTACATGATCCGCGGCCGAGGGTATCTCCGCGGGGTCGGCGACATCCGCCAGGTCGCGGTCGGGACGACCCCCGGCGGCACGCCCATCCGCGTGGCCGACGTGGCGGATGTCCACGTGGGGCCCGAAATGCGGCGCGGGATCGCCGACCTGAACGGCGACGGCGAGGTCGTGACCGGATTCGTGATCATGCGCTTCGGCGAGAATCCGCTGGCCGTGATCGACCGCGTGAAGGAGCGCATCGACGAGATCGCCCCGGGGCTGCCGCCCGGGGTCGTCGTCCTGACCGGCTACGACCGGAGCGGCCTCATCCATCGCGCAATCGAAACGCTCCGGAGAACGCTCCTCGAGGAGTCGGTCATCGTCGCGCTGGTCGCGCTCGTCTTCCTCCTCCATGCGCGTTCGGCGCTGGTGGCGATCCTCATGCTGCCGGTGGCGATCCTGATGGCGTTCCTTGCCATGCGATGGCTCGGAATCAACGCCAACATCATGAGCCTGGGCGGGATCGCGATCGCGATCGGCACGATGATCGACGCGGCCATCGTCATGGTCGAGAACGTGCACAAGCACATCGAGCACGACGCCCGGGAGCGCGTTCAGAGGTCGCGCTGGAAGCTGGTCTTCGAGGCATCCCAGGAGGTCGGGCCCTCGCTCTTCTACTCGCTCCTCATCACCACCGTGAGCTTCATCCCGGTCTTTGCTTTGAGCGGGCAGTCGGCGAGGCTGTTTACGCCGCTCGCCTGGACCAAGACACTCTCGATGGCGGCCGCGGCGCTGCTCTCGATCACCCTCGTGCCGGTCCTCATGGGATACTTCATCCGCGGGCGGGTCCGGCGCGAGGAGGAGAACCCGCTGAACCGCGCGCTCCACCGGGTCTACCGGCCCATCATCGATCGGGTGCTCTCCCATCGCGCCTGGGTGATCGCCGCCGCTGCCATCGTCCTCCTGGTGACGATCCTGCCCTATTCGCGGCTCGGCTCCGAGTTCATGCCGCCCCTCGACGAGGGCGCGATCATGGACATGCCGTCGCTCTTCCCCGGCGTCGGGACCTTACAGGCCAAGTGGATCCTCCAGCAGCGCGACAGTGCGATGGCGACGGTCCCCGAAGTCGCGATCGTCCTGGGGAAGATCGGCCGCGCCGAGACCGCCACCGACGCGGCGCCCCTGTCGATGATCGAGTCGGTCGCGATTCTCAAGCCCGAGGACCAGTGGCGGGAGGGGATGACGACCGAGAAGATCCGCGACGAGCTCGATCGGGTTACGCGCACGCCGGGAGTCGCCAACATGTGGTCGATGCCGATCAAGAACCGGCTCGACATGCTCCTGACCGGGGTCAAGACGCCGGTCGGGATCAAGATCTACGGGCCGGACCTGGCGCTGCTCGAGGGGATCGGCAAGGAGATTGAGGGGCTGCTCCCCCTCGTCGAGGGGACGAGCTCGGTATACGCCGAGCGCGCCATGGGCGGGCGCTATCTCGAGGTCGAGCTCGACCGCACCGCGCTTGCGCGCTACGGCCTTGGAACCGAGGATGCGCAGCGGGCGCTCGATGCGGCGGTTGGCGGCACGGTCGCGACCCGTACCGTAGAGGGGCGCGAGCGGTACACGGTGCTCGTCCGCTACGCGCGGGGCCTGCGCGACACGCCCGAGGAGATCGGGCGGGCCCTCGTCGCGACGTCGGGCGGTACGCAGGTGCCGCTGGCCCAGCTGGCGACGATCCGCTTCACGGCCGGCCCCGACATGATCAAGAGCGACAACGCCCGGCTCAATTCGGTCGTCTACGTGGATGTCCGCGAGCGCGACATCGGGTCCTACGTCGAGAATGCGCGGCGGCTCCTCGACGAACGGCTCGACCTGCCGGCCGGCTACCGTCTCGAATGGACCGGGCAGTACCAGTACATGCAAGAAGCCAACCGCCGGCTCCGCTTCATGGTGCCGGTGGCGATCGGGATCATCTTCCTGATCCTCTGGCTCAACTTCCGCTCGGTCGGGGAGTCCCTGATCGTCATGTTGTCGCTCCCGTTCGCGCTGGTCGGGAGCGTATGGCTGTTGTGGCTTCTCGACTACAATCTGTCGGTGGCGGTCTGGATCGGGCTGATCGCATTGGCCGGCGTGGCGGCCGAGACCGGTGTCCTCATGCTCCTCTATCTCGACCGCGCATGGGAGGCGCGCCGCGCGGCCGGCGAGCGGACGGCGCACGGCCTCTACGATGCGATCGTGGAGGGCGCGGTGCTCAGGCTCCGTCCCAAGATGATGACGGTGGCGGCGATCATTCTCGGCCTCGTGCCGATCCTCTGGAGCCACGGGACGGGCGCGACGGTGATGAAACGGATTGCCGCGCCGATGATCGGCGGCATGGTCACGGCGACAGCCCTGACCTTGGTCGTGATCCCAGCCATCTACTCGCTCTGGCGGGAGCGCGAGCTCCGCCGCGGACACCGCCCGATCGAAGCGGCCGTGGAAGAAGAGAAGGGCGAGCCGATCGAGCCGGCGGCGACATGAACCTCCAAACACAGCCCTCGATGGCCGTTCATACCCCCTGGGGGTATATTGGCGAACCATGAATACCCGTCCGCCGCAAACCCGACCTGAGACCCCGGGGTATCTCCGATCGGAGAATCACGGGAAGCTGGTCCATCGCCTGCGCCGCATCGAGGGGCAGGTGCGGGGGATCCAGAAGATGGTCGAGGAAGGGCGCTACTGCGTGGAGGTCATGACCCAGATCGACGCCGTGGCGGCCGCGCTCGCGCGCGTCCAGGACGGCGTGCTCGAGTCCCATCTCGAGCACTGCGTGGCCGAAGCGCTCGAGGGGGCGGATCTCGGCGCCCGGCGGGAGAAGGTCGACGAGGTCGTGACGTTGCTCCAGAAGTATCGGAGGCCCGCGCGATGAGCCGGGCAATCTCCACCACTGGATCGGACGCCCGCCGCTCGGTTCGCATCCCGATCCAGGGGATGGACTGCGCGAGCTGCGCCGGAAAGATCGAGCGGGTGCTGTCCGCCCTTCCCGGCGTCGAGCGGGCGTCCGTCAACTTCGCCGCGGAGGAGGCGACGATCGCGCTCGCGCCCGGCGCCGCACCCGACCTCGCCGCGGCGGTGCGTGACATCGGCTACAGGGTGCGCGAACGAGAAGTGGAGCTCGCGATCGAAGGGATGCACTGCGCGTCCTGCGTGCAGAAGATCGAGCGCGAGCTCGCCGCGCAGCCGGGGGTCCTGGCGGCGTCAGTGAACTTCGCCGCAGAGACGGCGCGCGTGCGCACCGTTCCCGGCGCCGTCGCGCCGGAGAATCTCGTGGCCGCGATCGAGCGCGCCGGGTACGCGGGGCGGGAGATCGGCGACGCAAGTCGCGCGGAGGCGGAGCGCGAGGCCTCGCGGTCGGCCGAGCTGGCGTCGCTCCGGCGCCGCTGGCTCGTCGCCTTCGCGCTCTGGCTTCCGTTCGGGGTCTTCGAGATGGCGCCGCACCTGCTCATGCTGGCCGGCCTCCCCGTCCACGGCTGGCCGATCCTGCCACCCTGGCTCCAGCTCGTCCTCGCGACGCCGATCCTGGCGTTCAGCGGCCGCCACTTCTTCGTCGGTGCCTGGAAGGGATTGAGGCACCGCTCCGCCGACATGAACACCCTCGTGGCCACCGGGACGGGGGCGGCGTACGCGTACAGCGCGGTCGCCACCCTGGCTCCGGAGGTCTTCCGGTCGGCGGGGATCGAGCCCCACGTCTACTTCGAGGCCGCTGCCACGATCGTGACGCTGATCCTGCTGGGGACGTGGCTCGAGGTGCGAGCCAAAGGGCGGACCGGCGAGGCGATCCGCGCGCTGCTCGGCCTGCAGCCCGACACGGCCCGGCTCCGGCGGGGCGGCGTCGAGGTTGAGGTCCCGGTCGCCGAGGTCAGGGTCGGGGACGTCGTCGTCGTGCGACCCGGCGAGCGGGTGCCCGTCGACGGTGAGTTGATCGAAGGGCGCTCGGCGGTCGACGAGTCGATGCTGACCGGGGAATCGATGCCGGTCGAGAAAGGGCCCGGCGCCGAGGTGATCGGCGCGACGATGAACCGCTCCGGCTCGTTCGCCTTCCGCGCAACGCGCGTCGGCTCCGAGACCGCGCTGGCCCGGATCGTGCGCCTGGTCAAGGAGGCGCAAGGCTCGAAGGCCCCCGTCCAGCGCCTGGCCGACCTGGTGGCGGCGTACTTCGTGCCCATCGTCATCGCGGTCGCGATCGCGACCTTCGTCCTCTGGTACGTCCTCGGGCCGGAGCCGTCGCTAACCCACGCGATCGTGACCTCGGTGGCCGTGCTCATCATCGCCTGTCCGTGCGCGCTCGGCCTCGCTACGCCGACGGCGATCATGGTCGGGACCGGCAGGGGGGCGGCGATGGGGATCCTGATCAAGGACGCCACGAGCCTCGAGACCGCGCAGGCGGTCGATGTGGTCGTCCTCGACAAGACCGGGACCGTGACGCGGGGAGAGCCCTCGGTTACCGACGTCGTGCCTTCCGGGGGAATGACGGCGGACGCGCTGCTGGCGATCGCGGCGTCCGCCGAGCGCGGCTCCGAGCACCCGATCGGCGAGGCGATCGTCCGGGCCGCGGAGGCGCGAGGGCTGGCGATCCCGCGCGCTTCGCGGTTCGACGCCTCCGCGGGTCGCGGGATCGAAGCCGAGGTGGATGGACGCGACGTGACGATCGGTTCTCCCCGCCTGCTGGCGGCCCGCGGCGTGGGTTCGCCCGCCGACGAGCAGGAAGCCGAGCTGATCCGCCGGCTCGCCGGCGACGGGAAGAGCGTCGTGCTCGTGGCGGTGGACGGCCGCGCGGCGGGCGTCCTCGCCGTCGCCGACACCGTGCAGGAGGGTTCCGCGGAAGCCGTGCGCGCCCTGCGGCGGAGGGGTCTCGAGGTCGTCATGCTGACCGGTGACGACCGCCGGACGGCGGCGGCGATCGCCGAGCGCGTCGGGATCGATTCGGTCCTGGCCGAGGTCCAGCCGGAGGAGAAGGCCGCGCGGATCCGCGAGCTCCAGGAGTCCGGCAAGCGCGTCGCGATGGTCGGTGACGGCATCAACGACGCGCCCGCCCTCGCCCAGGCCGATGTCGGGATCGCGATCGGAACCGGCACGGACGTCGCGATCGAGGCCGGGGACATCACGCTCATCCGGCCGGACCTCCGCGGCGTCGCTCAGGCGATCGCGCTCTCGGCCCGCACGATGCGGACGATCAAGCAGAACCTGTTCTTCGCGTTCGTATACAACGTCGTCGGCATTCCGATCGCGGCCGGCCTGCTCTGGCCCTGGACCGGCGTGCTCATGGCCCCGTGGGTGGGTGCGCTCGCAATGGTGCTGTCGGACACCACCGTAATGGGGAACTCGCTCAAGCTCCGCACAGCGCGACTCGAGGCGACATGAGTGCGTCGGAGTGGGTCGTCGTCGTTACCGGCGCGGCGCTCATCGCGTTCGAGCTGTGGTTCTTCCTGGGAGGGAAACCATCGGTCCAAAGGGCGGAAGAGTGAGGCGCGCGCACCGTCGAGCACGCTGGTTCTCTGCGCTCGCTCTTCTCGTTTCGCTCATCGTTCCCGCGCGCGCGATCGCGCTCTGCTGCCTCGACGGGCCGGCCGAGCGCGAGGAAAGCGCGGAGGCGCACGCCAAGGACTCCCATCACGAGCGCGTTCCCGTCGATGCGGGGGAAAGCGCGTTGACAATGCCGGCTCCAGCCTCGGAGTGTTCGGCGTTCGGACCTACCATCCTGCTCGGCGAGCGAAGCCGCCCGGACAGCGCGCCCGGCTTGCGCGAGGTCGCCCTCGCGTCGCCGCCCACGTTCCGCATTGCCCTTTTTGTTTCGAAAGACATGTCGACCCGCCTCCAACCGTTGGTCGACCCTCCCGACGGCCCCGGAAAGTCGCTTCCCCTGCGCCTGTAGAATCCCCGGTCGCCGTCTTTCGCAGCGTTTTTCGGGGATCCCTCTGCAGCAGGTGGATCATGCAGGCCGCGTATCGAGCGTTCGCGACCCTAGTCCTTCTCCTCCTTTTCCTCCCGCCGCGATCTGTGGCGTCGCAGGAACATCATCCCGGGCAGCAACCGGCGGATTCCACCGCCGCGTCCGATTCGGTTGCCACGATGTCGGTGGGCATGCGCGCCGGCCCGATCGGCGAGCCGCGAAATCGCGAGGGCTCGGGCACGGCGTGGCTGCCCGACGCCACGCCGATGTATGCGCTCCATGGCCGGAGCGGACCCTGGGAGCTCATGCTCCACGGCAGCCTGTTCGTCCACTACCTCGACGACGGGGGCGACCGCGGCCGCGAGGAGTTCGGGGCCACGAACTGGGTCATGGGGATGGCCCGCCGTCCCGCCCTCGGTGGTGACCTCACGCTAAAGACCATGCTGAGCGCCGACCCGTGGACCTCCGGCGAATGCGGCTATCCGGACCTGCTTGCGACGGGTGAGTTCTGCGAGGGCGAGCCGCTCCACGACCAGCAGCACCCGCACGACCTGTTCATGGAGCTGGCGGGCGTCTACGAGCGCGCGCTGGCCGAGGATCTGGCGCTTCAGCTCTACGCGGGGCCGGTGGGCGAGCCGGCGCTGGGGCCGGTCGCCTTCCCGCATCGCATCTCTTCGTTCCCGAATCCGATCGCGCCGATCGGGCACCACTGGCTCGACTCGACGCACATCGCGTTCGGCGTCGCCACAGCCGGGGTCTATGGGTACCGCTGGAAAGCCGAGGCCTCGCTCTTCAACGGCCGCGAACCCGACGCGGAGCGCTACAACATCGATCTCGATGCGCTCGATTCCTATGCCGGAAGACTGTGGTTCCTGCCCACCGAGCGCTGGGCTCTCCAGGTCTCCGCCGGGAGGCTGAACGAGGCCGAGGTCCACGAGCCCGGCGGGACGCCGATCGACGTCACGCGGGTGACCGCCTCGGCGACCTACCATCGCCCGCTGATGGAAGAAGGGCTCTGGTCGAGCACCGTGGCTTGGGGGAGAAACCGCGAGGGAAGCGAGGCGACGCAGGCGTTCCTCGGCGAGACGAATCTCAACCTGGCTGAGCGGGACCTTTTCTACGGGCGGCTCGAGGTCGCCGAGAAGGTCGGCGGAGATCTCGTGCTGCCGGAAGATCTTGAAGAAGAGTCCTTTATGGTCGGAAAGCTCGGGCTCGGCTACGTGCGCCACCTGCGGCCGCTGGCTGGCCTGGTGCCGGGATTCGGAGCGGGCGTGACGATTGCCCGGGTGCCCGACGATCTCGAGCCCTTCTACGGATCGACGAGCCCGGTGGGACTACAGCTTTTCTTCCGGCTCAGGCCGGCGCCGATGCCGATGGGCGATCACGGGGGGCACTGATGAGCGCGGGCGAGGTGCCCGGCCCGGAGACTGAGCTCGGCCTGAAGCCCCGGGTGGGGCGCCTCGAGCGCCCCATCCGGCTTTGGATGCCTACCCGACCTTCTCCATCTCCCGGCCGCAGCAGCAGCGTGGGTCCTGGTTTCCCCCGCCTCCCGGTTTCGCTCCCCGTGTAACCTCGATCTCGCAGCCGCAGTCGGGATTCGTGCAGCGATAATTCTCGCCCTCTTTGAGCGCCATGGCGTGCCTCCTCATCGGATTCGTGGTCGACTCTTCGTCGATGCTATGCGTTTGGGTCGGAGCGATCTGTAAGGGAGAAGACCGGTGCGGAATGCGCCGCGATCGCCTATCGCGGGGTGAAGACGACCTCCACGTCGTCCAGGTAGTACGTGCGCGGGAACTCGGAGGTGCCCCACACGCCGAGCGAAACCCAGAGCTCTCCCTCTGCGGAGGCGGTGGCGGTGAAGGCGAAGGCCTTCTCGAGCCAGACGACTCCCAAGTCCTCGTCGTTACCGGTGGAGGTGGTCCCCTGGAACAGGAGGTCGTCGACGGTCTCGGGATCCTGCGGGGCCGCCCCGGCGATGATCGTCCACGTGTTGATGTCGCCGAAGTCGGAGGTCCCGAAGGCGTAAAAGACCTCGATGTCATACGTCACGCCCGGCTCGAGATCGAAGGCGCGCTCTATCCAGATCTTCCCCGCATCGTTCAGATTGTCGAGATCCAGCCGCACCGACCACGCGCCCTCATCCGCCTCTTCCTGGCTCCGCTCGATCGACCATTCGATGGGCGGATCGTCCAGGTCGGTGCCGTCGGCCGCGAAGCCGTCGAAGCCCGTCTCGAAGGATGTCTCGAACACCACGACCCCGTCGGGAGCCGTCGTCGAGTCTTCCGCGCAAGCGGCCAGGAACACGATTCCGAAGGCGAGTTGTCCGAGTGCAATGCGCATCGAGCTGAGAATAGCGCGCCGGTGGGCGATACCGCGGTACGCGGCCTGACGATTAGCGGGAGTAGGGCAGCGGGATCAGCAGGGTGAAGAGGGCCCCCCCGAGGAACACCGCCCCCAGCAGGGCGAGGTACAGGTCGTGGGCGATGAACGCCGGAACCGTGATCGCGGCCCCCAGCAGAAAGTTGCCGAGTGCGATCCAGGGGCGGATCGGGATCAGTCGGGCCAGAGCACGCTCGCGCATGGAGGGCCAG
>DASRVB010000102.1:0-6282 GCA_035687725.1 Gemmatimonadota bacterium | reverse complement strand
CGCGAAGGTCTCGGCTATGCGGCCGGCGAGCCCGAGCCGCTCGAGGCCCGCCGCGGCGACGACCAGCGCGTCGCGCTCGCCGGCGTCCAGCCGGGCGAGACGGGTATCGACATTGCCGCGAATCGGCTCGACCGTGAGGTCGGGCCGCTCCAGGCGCACGAATGCCTGCCGGCGGGGGCTCTCGGTTCCCACGCGAGCCCCCGCTGGTAGGTCCGACAGCGGGACATCCCCCCGGCTCACGAGCGCGTCCCGCGCGTCTCCACGTGGCGGGAACGCGGCGAGCTCCGTCCCGCCGGCGATCGCGACCGGCAGATCCTTGGCGCTGTGCACGGCCAGGTCCACCTCGCCGCCGAGGAGCGCGGCCTCGATGTCCTTCACGAACGCTCCCCGTTCCAGCATCATGGATCCCTTCGATCGGGCGCGGTCGCCCTGGGTGCTGATCGTCACCAGATCGACCTCGAAGCCGAGCTCGCGCAGCCGGCCGGCCACCAGGGTCACCTGGGCCATGGCGAGCGCGCTCGCCCGCGTCCCGATGCGCGCCGGGGCCGGGCTCATTCCCCGCTCCGCGGGGCCCCGTTCTCGCCTTCCTCGAGGCCGAACAGGTCGCGCGCCACGGCGATATAGGACTCGCCATCGGACGCGGCTCCGTCCCGGAGATGAACGAGCGGCTCGTGGAGGATCTTGTTGAGGAGCCGGCGGCCGAACTCGCGCATCTCCTCCGAACGCTCAGCTGCGTGGTTTCCCACCTCCGCTTCGAGGATCCGCTCGGCGCGCTCGCGCAACGCGCGAATCGTGGGCACCGCCGAGCGAGCCGCCTGCCAACCGAGGAAGCCGGCCGTTTCCTCGTTCACGATGTCCTGCGCGCGCTCGATCGTCCCGGGGGCGAGCGAGGCCGATCCCCAGCCGCGCAGGTCGTCGAGGTCGTAGAGCCGCACCCCGCGCAGCGAGCGCGCGGAGGGCTCGACGTCCCGCGGGACAGCGATGTCGATGAGGACGAGCTTGCGCTCGCGGCGCGCGGTCATGACGTCCGCCAGGCGTTCGCGGGTCAGGATCGGGACCGCCGCCGCCGTGCACGTGATCACGATGTCGGCACCGACGAGCAGCGCGTCGAGCTCGGCGAATGGAGCCGCGCGTCCCCCGATCTCACCTGCGAGGCGGAGGGCCGCCTCGGGGCTGCGGTTGGTGACGACCACGCGCGAGGCCCCCGAGCGCCGGAGGAGATTCGCGGCCTGATAGCCGAGCTTGCCGGTGCCGACGATAAGGAGCGTTCTCTCCGACAGGTCTCCCAGAACCAGCCGTACCATCCCCGTGGCGACTTTGGGGATCGACGGCAGGCCCTTGCCGAGGTCCGTCTCGCGGCGCGCACGGCGACCTGTCGAAATCGCGCGGCGGACCAGCTCGCCCAGGACAGGCCCCAGCGCGGCGGACTCCTCGGCATCGCTCATGGCGCGCTTGATCTGACCGAGGATCTGCGGCTCACCCACGACCATGGAATCGAGCCCGGCAGCGACGGCGAACAGGTGTCCGACCGCCTCCCTGCCCGTCTTGCGGTAGAAGTCCCGCGCGTCGCCGCCCCCTGCGGAATCGAGCAGCGCGCCCTGCAACTCCTCGGCGGGCCGGGTGCCGTAGAGTTCCGTGCGGTTGCAGGTGACGAGGAGGAACGTCTCGCGCCCCAGCCTGGATAGAAGGCGAGAGGAGGCTTCGGGCTGGAGCGCAAACCGCTCGCGGCGATCCAGCGGGGCCGTTCTGTGGCTGACCCCGGCCAGCGAGACTCGTCCGCCGCTCATGGGGCGGCGAGGAGTCTGTCGGCGAGGGCGATGGGCAGAGGGGTCGGCACCCTTCTGGAAATGGCGGGGCGGACGGGACTCGAACCCGCGACCTCCGACGTGACAGGCCGGCGTTCTAAACCAACTGAACTACCGCCCCGCGCCATGGTAGAGGGAAGCAGCCGATAGCGATGCAGGGTCCGAGAAAGTACGGCGCGTCCCCTTCACTGTCAACGAATCACGGGTCCGGAAGCGCCGACGGGTCGCCAGCGAGAGCGACCCGTCGAGTCCTGCCGCCGGGACGCCTTCCGACGGCCCGCTGCGCGCTTCCTGGCTCGAAGGATCAGCCTCCACTCGAGCTCAGGTTCCGGATGATGGCGTCGACACGAACGATGTACTGGTTCGCGTTGCTGATCAGCCCCTGCGCATAGCCCTGGTACTCGCCGCACGCGCCCTGCAGATGGTTGATCGCGGTCTGGAACATCTCCTTCGCCCGCTGGTTCTGGGCGAGCGTGCTGTCCTCACCCTCGAGGCCGATGCCCATCCGGTAGAAGGCGTCGCCACGGTAGTAGGCGATGGCGCAGGAGTTGGCGCCGAGCGACGAGGCCCGGGAGAGCGCGGCCAGCGCCGCGCTGGAGCGTCCGGACTGGAGCGCCACGTGCGCCTCCCTCAGGGCCTGGGCCGCCAGGATCTCGCCCGACTGACCCTGCCCCGCACGCTCCAGATCCTGCGCGTACTCCTGCGTGTGGCCGAGCTTTTGGTGAGACAGGGCGCGGTAGAGATACGCGTTCTCCAGCTCCGGGTTCAGCTCGATCGCCTTGTCGAAGTACGGGATCGCCTGCGCGTGGTTGTCGAGCTGGGCCTGCGCGATCCCCGCGTAGAGCTGCAGGTTTGCGTTGGTCGGGTCGGCGGCCAGTGCCCGCTCGATCGTCTGCGCGGCCTCGGCGAACTGCTCCTCGGCGAGGTAGAGCCCGAACAGGTACTGCAGGGCCTCGGGGTCCACGGCCTGCCCCTCGGTCAGCTCGAGGTACTTCTGGAAATTCTCGATCTTCTCTTCGCGGCGCGTGTCCGGCAGCGCATACGCGAGGTACTGATACGCCTCGGCATTGTCGGGACACAGTTGCTTCGCCTTCTCGAACGCCTGCAGACCCTTGTCCACCTCGCCCAGCTGGTTGGCCATCACGTAGCCGTACGCCACCTGGATCTGACAGTCGTCTGCCTTCTGCGTGGCGAGCTGCTCGAAGAAGCTCTTCGCCTGGGTCGTGTCGCCCTTCTCGAGGTACGCCTGACCGATCGACAGATAGGCGTTGATGTAGGCCGGATCGATCTCGACCGCCTTCTGCAGCGACGCCAGCGCCGGGTTCAGCGAATCCATCTCGAGGTACGTGGTTCCCATGTAGTAATAGGCGCGGGCGAGATCGGGATCGAACTCGAGGGCCTGCTTGAAGTTCGTCAGGGCCCGCGCGTATGCCTGGGAGCGTGCGTAGTCACGACCAAAGATCACGTGCTTGTCGGCCTGGTTACGCGAGTTGAACGACTCGACGACACGCTCGCCGAGATCGCTCGCGTCGTTCGCCGTGACGGGAGCCAGCTCCTGCGTCACCCGCGTGCCGACCTCCACGAAGACCGGCGCCGCCGTCCACTGCTCGCCGCTCTGGGAGAGCTTGCCGCGGGCCACGATCTTGGCCCCCAGCTCCCTCCCGATCTCCAGGGTCTTCGCTTCGGGGATCTCCTGTCCGGGCTCGATGCCCGCCTCGTCGAGGGCGTCGTTGACGACGTCCTGCTCGATGAGGGTGTACGGACCCAGGAGATCGAGGCCTTCAATCATCGCCTCCTGGACATCCTTCGACTCGCCGTCGTCCGGCGAGGCAAAGGGCAGCACCGCCACGATGAACTCGGTCTCCTGGGCGGCGGCGCGGGTAACGCCGAAACCGGAGAAGAGCGCCGCGGCGAGGAACGCGGTCGCGAACACGGCACGCGAGGGGGAAAGCGTCGGCTTCATCTCATCTCCTTCTATCGTTCCCGGATCCGGCCTTCTTCGAACCGGACGAACTTATGCGCCAGCGGAGCGAAATCCAGCGTCATTTCTTAGACCCCCGCGCCGGGCGTCGTGTTCCCTTGACGCCACCCCCTGCGACCGGTACTCTACCGCCCTTCCTGGCCGCGGGTGCTTTTTTCGATCGTCCTCTGACATCGCTGGAAACCTTGAGTCGCGAACGGTCGACCTTCCGAAACACGTTCCTCGCGGCAGTCCCTGGGCTTCTGGCGGGATGCGGGGCCGGGCAGGGTCCGGACTGGCTCACCCTCCGACCGGTGTCGGACTTCGGTCATCTGGTGAACGACGTCTACGGCGACCTGATCTGGTGGACTCTCGGGATCTTCGTGGTGGTCGAGCTGCTGCTGCTCTACGCCCTCGTCCGGTACCGCAGCACGCCAAGAGATTCGGAGGTCCCCAGCCAGGTGCATGGTTTCACGGCGCTCGAGATCGCCTGGACGCTGGTGCCCGCCGCGATCCTGTTCTTCATCGCCATTCCGACCGTGCGGACGGTCTTCGTGATCCAGGGCGCCCCTCCGGGGGACGACCCGCTGGAGATCACCGTCATCGGCCACCAGTGGTGGTGGGAGTTCCAGTATCCGGAGCTGGGGTTCGTGACCGCCAACGAGCTCCATGTGCCGGTGGGCCGCACGGCGAACCTGACCCTCACGTCCGCCGACGTCATCCATTCCTTCTGGGTGCCCCGGATCGGAGGCAAGCGCGACCTCAACCCCGGGTCGGAGAATCGGCTGTGGTTCACGCCGACCGAGGTCGGCGAATACCACGGGCAGTGCGCGGAGCTCTGCGGGACCTCCCATGCGAACATGCGGATGCGCGTGTTCGTGGACGACTCCGCGACGTTCGCCGAGTGGGCGGTCGCGATGCGCGAGCCGGCCGTACCGGATTCCGCCGGCGTGATGACGTTCCTGATCTCGGGGTGCGCAGCCTGCCATACGATCGCGGGGACGCCGGCGCAGGGAAAGATCGGTCCCAACCTCACCAACGTCGGTCGGCGGTCGACCCTGGCCTCGTCCTTGATCCCCAACACGCCGGAGCACATGGCGAGCTGGTTGCGGTCGCCCGACAGCGTGAAGCCGGGGGCTCTGATGCCCGACCTGAATCTCGACGAGCAGAGGGTCAATGACCTGGTACGGTTCCTGGGGGGCTTGAGATGAGCCCGCACGCGATGACCACCGGCCACGAGTCTCTCTACGCCGGCGGGCTGCGTTCGTGGCTGACGACCGTCGATCACAAGCGCATCGGCGTGCTGTACGGCATCACAGCCATGTTTTACTTCGTGGCCGGCGGTGTGGAAGCGCTGATCATCCGCTTGCAACTCTCCACGGCCGACGGCACGGTGGTGGGCGCCGACACGTTCAACCAGCTCTTCACGATGCACGGCACGACGATGATCTTCCTCGTGCTCATGCCTCTGTCGGCGGCGCTGTTCAATTACATGATCCCGCTCATGATCGGCGCGCGCGACGTCGCCTTCCCACGTCTCAACGCGTTCAGCTACTGGACGTTCCTGTTCGGCAGCATCCTGCTCAACCTCTCGTTCTTCATCGGCAGTCCGCCGGACGCCGGGTGGTTCGGGTATGCGAACCTGACGTCGAAGCAGTACAACCCCGGCATGGGAATCGACTTCTGGCTGCTCTCGCTGCAGGTCATGGGCATCGCGTCGATCGCGTCCGCGGTCAACTTCACGGTCACGATCCTCAACATGCGCGCCCCTGGAATGTCGCTGATGCGGACGCCGCTCTTCGTGTGGATGGCGCTGGTCACCCAGGTGCTGATGCTGCTCGCGTTCCCGGCCATCACCGTGGCCTTCATTTACCTGCTGTTCGACCGTTTCTTCGGCACGCATTTCTACATCCCCGCTGCCGGCGGAACGCCTATCCTGTGGCAGCACCTGTTCTGGATCTTCGGCCATCCCGAGGTCTACATCCTCATCCTTCCGTCGTTCGGGGTCGTATCCGAGGTGCTGCCGACGTTCTCGCGCAAGCCCCTGTTCGGTGCTCCGTTCATGATCTTCTCGGGGATCCTGATCGGCTTCCTGGGGTTCGGCGTGTGGAGCCATCACATGTTCGCCACCGGCCTGGGCCCCGTCGCCGACACTGCCTTCTCGCTGGGCTCGATGCTGATCGCGATCCCCACCGGCGTGAAGGTCTTCAACTGGATCGCGACTCTGTGGGGGGGAAGGATCCACTTCAAGACGCCGCTGTACTTCGCGGTCGGCATGGTCGCCCTGTTCATCATCGGAGGGCTGTCCGGCATCATGCACGCCTCCCCGCCGGTCGACATCCAGCAGACCGACTCGTACTTCGTAGTCGCGCACATTCACTACGTGTTCTTCGGCGGCACGGTGTTCGGGCTGTTCGCAGGGATCTACTACTGGTGGCCGAAGATCACCGGACGAATGATCGGCGAGGGGCTCGGCAAGCTCCACTTCTGGCTCATGTTCATCGGCATGAACCTGAC
>DASRVB010000101.1:0-14333 GCA_035687725.1 Gemmatimonadota bacterium | reverse complement strand
GACCGGGTTCCGCTTGAGGAGCCAGTTCGACACGCCGGCCCGGCCCTGGGCCGCGGCTCGCTCCCCGCCCGCCGCCGCGCGCACCATCGCCGCGGCCTCCTCGTCGAGACGCTCTTTCGGCACGACCCTGTCCACGAGTCCCATCCTGAGCGCTTTCTTCGCCGGGACGCGATTCCCCGACAGGACCAGCGTCAGCGCGTCCTCGAGCGACAGGAGCCGCGCTACGCGCTGGGTTCCGCCCCACGCCGGGATGATCCCCAGCTGCACTTCGGGAAAGCCGAGCCGGGTCTCGTCGGCGTCGCTGGCGACGCGGAACGAGCACGCCAGCGCGAACTCGAGCCCCCCGCCGACACAGGCTCCGTGGATCGCCGCCACGATCGGCAGCGAGAGGTCGGTGACGCGCTGGAAGACCGCCTGACCGCGGCGCGACAGCTCGCGCGCCTCCTCGGGGGAGGCGATGGCCGCCAGCTCCTCGACGTCGGCGCCCGCGATGAACGTGTCGGGCTTGCCGGAGCGGAAGACCACGCCCGTGAGGTCGCCGCGTCCGACCAGCTCGTCGAGCAGCGCGTCGAACTCGTCCAGCGCCGCCCGCGACCAGAGGTTCACCTTGCTCCCGGGCGCGTCGAAGGTGACGACCGCCAGACCCCGGGCCTCGGTGTCGAGCCGGAACGAGCCGGTCATCCGGCCGCGGGCTTGAACGCGCGGATCATTCGGAAGCGCCCACCCGCTGGAAGACGATCGCTCCGCCGAGCCCGCCGCCCACGCAGAGGGTCGCCAGCCCATGCTCGACCTCGCGGCGCCGCATCTCGAGGAGAAGCGTGAGGGCGAGCCGGCTGCCGGAGGCCGCGATCGGGTGGCCGAGCGCGATCGCGCCGCCGTTGACGTTCAGGGATTCCTCCCGGAGCGCGCCGATCGGCAGCGTCCTTCCCAGGCGCTCCTCGGCCCACTTCCTCGAAGGGAAGACCTCCATGTTCGCGAGCACGACCGCCGCGAACGCCTCGTTGAGCTCGACCAGGCCCATGTCGGCGAGCGTGGCGCCCGCCCTGGCGAGCGCGAGCGGCGTGGCGAGCGCGGGCCCCAGGCCCATGCGGTTGGGCTCGAGGCCCGCGTAGGCGAACGACACGATCCGGCCGAGCGGGCGGTACCCCTCTGCCCGCGCGCGCGCCTCGTCCATGAGGAGGAGCGCGCCGGCCCCGTCGGTCACCATCGAGGAGTTCCCCGGCGTCACCGTCCCTTCGCGCTCGAACACCGGCCTGAGCTTGCCCAGCGCCTCGAGCGTCTGCTGCGGCCGGTAGCCCACGTCCTCCACGACCACGTCGCCATAGTCGGGAGGAACGAAGACCGGCGTCACCTCCTCGGCGAACCTGCCCTCGGCCCATGCGGCGGCCGCACGCTGGTGGGAGCGGAGTGCGTACTCGTCCTGGGCGCGACGCGAGAGATGGAGCTCGCGGGCCAGCACCTCGGCCGTCTCTCCCATATTGAGGCCGCAGACCGGATCGGTGAGTCCCTCGAGGAGCGCGACGACCGGCTTGAAGTGGGCCGGCCGGAGCTGCGCCGCGGCCGCGGCCTTGGCGGTCGCGCTCCGCGCGCGGGTCATGTCCGACATGACGTCGGCGAACTCGTCGGGGAACTGGAGCGGCACGTTGGACATCGACTCGACGCCCCCGGCCACCACGACGTCGGCCTGCCCGGTCACGATCTGGTTGTAGCCGTCGGTGATGGACTGGAAGCCCGAGGCGCAGTTGCGCTGGACGGAGAAAGCGGGGACTTCGGCGGGGATGCCGGCCTCGAGCGCGGCCACGCGGGCGATGTTGGGAGCGTCGGCCGGCGTAGCGGCGTTCCCGAGGATCACCTCGTCGATCGTCGCCGGATCGATCTCGGTC
Source organism: Gemmatimonadota bacterium (assembly GCA_035687725.1). Lineage (GTDB taxonomy): Bacteria > Gemmatimonadota > Gemmatimonadetes > JACCXV01 > JAHWKZ01 > JAICNR01. The sequence goes on along the minus strand of DASRVB010000101.1, from coordinate 12,450 downwards.
CGCTCCAGCAGCTCGCGGATCGCCACGCGCGCGAGCTCTACGGCGGGAACCTCGGAGAGCGCGGTCTCCACCTTGGCGAACGGCGTGCGCACGCCGTCGACCACGACGACCTTGCGAGCGTGGTGCCACCGCTCCGCCCGCTTCATGCTGTCACCCTTTCGTTCGAAACGCCCCCGTCCGGCGCGATCCGCCCGCTGTTCGATTCGCTCGCTCCGGTGATCCCGCGGTAACGTACCCGCCCGCGAAGCGCCGGAGCAACGCGACCAGAAATGCGGAGCAACGCGATCAGAAATCGGGCGCGCCGCGCGGAACGACGTACGCGCACGTCGGCTCGCGGTCGAACCAGCGCCGGGCGAGCGCCTGGATCGCCTCGGGGGTAACGGCCTCGATGGCGGTCAGCCAGCGGGCGCCGAAGTCCTGTCCCAGACCATAGGCTTCGTGGCGGCCGAGGCGCATCGCCTGCGCGGAGTTGGTCTCCGCGCCGATCAGGTACGCGCCGCGCAGATAGCGGCGCGCCGCCAGGATCTCCTCTTCCTCTACCGGCTCCTCGACCACCCGACGGAATTGCTCGGCCAGCCCCCGGGCCGCCTGATCGGCCCGCCCCGGATCGGTGACGATGTACCCGGCCAGGAACGACCCGTCGAGCTGGTCGCTGTAGATCGAGGAGACCTGATACCCGAGCGCCTGCTTCTCGCGCAGCTCGATGAACAGCCGGCTCGACATCGAACCGCCGAGGATCGCGTCCAGCACGCGGGCCACGGGATAATCGAGGTCCCTCCAGGAAGGCGCGGGGAACCCGTGCATCAGATAGGCCGCCTCCCGCTCGAGCTCCAGCCGTTGCTTGCCGGACCGGGGCTCGGGCGGCGCCGGCCTCGGCAGCGGCGGGACGATCGGAGTGGTCCCGAAGGCGGTCTCGAGCCGCGCGAGCAGCACCTCGGGGTCGAATCGGCCGACCGCCACGACGATCGGCGGAAACGGCCGGTAGAAGGTCCGCGCGCAAGCCGCCACCCGTTCGCGGTCGAACATCGCTACGGTGTGGCTGTAGCCGAGGACGCGCTTGTGGAGCGGGTGCTCGCTGTAGAACACCTCGCGGAACAGGTCCGTGGCCCGTGCCAGGAGCTGGTCCTCGCGCGCCTCGAGGGCCCCCAGCGTCTGCTCGATCTCCGTCTCGACCTCGCGCGGCTCGAAGGCCGGGGTGGTGAGGGTCTCGATGTAGAGGTCCAGCGTGCGCTCCCAGGTGGCGGCGGTGGCGCGCATCGAGATGCTGCCCAGATCGCTCCCCGTCGAGGCGTCGATGTCGGAACCCAGATCGGCCAGGGCATCCTGCATCTCGGAGGCCGAGCGCTGCTTCGTGCCGCGCGTCAGGACGGCCTGCATGAGCGCGCAGAGGCCCGCGTCGTCATCGGACTCGTAGATCGGGCCCATCGGCGCCAGCGCGCGGATGACCACGATGTCGTTGGACTCCAGCGGCCGGGTCAGGACGATGGCGCCGCAGGAGAGCGCGTGCCGCTCGTGCTCAAGCACCATCCGGCCCCACCCACGCCCGGACGGCCCGGTCGGGGCCGGCCCAGTGGACCAGCGCCTCGGTCACCCGCTCCGGCGTGACGGCCTCGATGCCCCGCAGGACGTCCCGGTAGGCCTCGGCTGCGCCGTACAGGGTCTCGAACTCGCCCATCGTCCCCGTCAGCGCCGCGTTGGTCTCGTTGTCGTACGCGAAGTCCGCCGCCAGGATCGTCTGCGCGCGGCGCACTTCCTCGAGGCTGACACCGTGCTGGATCGCCGCCTCGAGCGTCGTCGCGATCTCGCCCTCCACGGCTTCGCGGCGATCGGGACCGCACACTCCCGAGACCCCCAGGAGGCCGGAGCGGTCGAGCCCGTAGGTCCAGGCCCCGATCTCCGTCACCAGGCGGAGCTCGTCGATCAGCCGGCGGTGGAGCCGCGACGTCTCTCCGTCGCCCAGGATCGTGGCCCCGACCTCGAGCGCGCAGAGCGAATCCAGGTCCTCCCGGCCGGGCACCGCCAACCCCCATGCGAAGTAGCCCTGCGCGACCTCCATCCTCACATCGACCTGCTTCGGGACGACGGGCGGCGGCTCGGGCGGCGCCGGCGCCGGAGGGCCGGCTGCCAGACCGCCGAAGCGGGCCTCTACCTCGGCGAGCGCCTGGTCCGCTTCGACGTCGCCGGCGATCGCGATCACGATCCGATCCCCGGCATAGTTCGCGCGCCACCAATCCCGCATCACCTCGGTGTCGATCCGGTCCAGCGACTCGGGCGTTCCCAGCACCTCGCGCGCGTAGGCGCTCTTCCCGTAGACGGCCTCGCTCAGCGCGGTGTACAGACGGCCGTGCGGGGAGTCGTCCTTGCGCCGGATCTCCTCCTTCACGACCACGCGCTCGCGCTCGAGCTCGTCGGCGGGAAGGGCGGGATCGGCGAGGTGGTCGGCCAGGAGGTCGGCCGCGTCCCAGGCATGCTCGGCGGGGGCCACGATGTAGTAGTGGGTGTATTCCATCGAGGTCGCGGCGTTGTTGTACCCGCCCATCTGCTTGACCAGGCGATCCATGGCGCCCAGCGGATAGCGGCGCGTCCCCTTGAAGAACATGTGCTCGAGGAAATGGGAGATGCCGGCGTGCTCGTCGATCTCGTCCAGCGCGCCCACCTCGATCCAGCAGTCGACGGCGACCACCGGCACCGCGGAGTTGGGGCGGATCAGGAGCCGGACGCCGTTGTCCAGCCGCGCCCGCGCGAAGGGCGCGGGGCTCGGCTCCCCGCTACCTCCTATCCACTCGAGCTTGCTCCCGGCCGTCATCGGCCCCCGAACCTAAACCCCCACCCTCCCGCCGCCACCCGCGAAGGCGACACGGCCGGCGAAAGCGAGGATGCCGGTTCCAGGAAGGGAGAGAGAACGCCGAGGTCGCTCAGGGTGGCCCAGATGCAAGGCGGGCGACGAGTGAATTCCGAGGCGTACTGATGGTACGCCGCAGGAAGGCACGAGGAGCCCAACGCCGCAGATGGGCCGCCCTCAGCGACCGAGTTAATCCGCTATGGCGTCAGGGAAGATATATCTCAGCGGGTCGATCGGACGGCCGCTTTCGTGCACTTCGTAGTGCACGTGCGGCGCCACCGAAAACCCCGTCGAGCCCACCAGCGCCACCGTGTCCCCGCGCTCGACCTCCTGCCCCGACCTCACGACGACGCGCGAGGCGTGGGAGTAGGTCGTGCGGAGGCCGTGGCCGTGGTCGATCTCGACGTAGTTGCCGTGCCCCGACTTCCAACCCGCCTCGACCACCGTGCCGCTGGCGGTCGCCACGATCGGGCTGCCCCGCCGCGCGGAGATGTCGATCCCGTAGTGGGGTCGCAGGTCGTGGAAGATCGGATGGCGGCGGTGGAGAGAGAAGGTGCTGGAGAGGAACCCGGAGGCGGGCCAGATCGAGGGCGTGGCGCTGAACCGCGCCTTCTTCGCCGCGATCGACTTGCGGACGTCCTCCATGCTGGAGGCCACCAGCTCGCTGCGGCGGATCAGCATGTCGAGCGACGACGAGATCTCGCTCACGCGGTTGCCGAGCTCCCGGTCCCCGGCGATCTCGATCGGGTCGAGCGAGGGGTGTCCAGGTCCGCCGACGCCGACGGCCTGGACCTCGACCGGTACAGCCGGCAAGTCGGCTACCAGCCGAAGCTCCTCCTCACGACCGAGCAGGTCTTCCAGCCGTTGGCCGAGCTCGTCCGTCTTGCCCTGGAGGGAGGACAGCTCGCTCCGGAGCCGATCGTTCTCCTGCGCCAGGGCGGGGGCGGCGCCGGGCCTGCCGCCGGCGACGAACCACGCGCCGGCGCCGGCGGCGAGCGCGAGCACGCCGAAGGCCATGCAAAGTGCCCCTACGATCGTGCGACGTGTCGTCCGGAAGGACCTCACGTTGCTGTTCTCATGAGGGATAAACATGAACGTACCGAACCGATCTGACACGTGGTTCCTCCCGGGGAGCTTATCGAAGATGTAGGCGGGCCGTCGAACCCGCGTATCGATGCAAGAATGACGCCTTCTGGGGAGCGCAAAGCCGGAAAAGGGTACCATCTGCGCGGGGGTGCTGTCAACCGAATCCAACCCGAAAATATGGTCAGAAGAGCTCTATATGGACGGATCCCATCGGATCCTCCTTGAGGGCCACGATCAGGTCACGCAGGCCCAGCTGCAGTACCCGGAGCTGGATGAACAGTTCCTGGTCGTGGGCCAAACGGCCGAGCGTCCCCTGCCCGGAGTCGAGCTTGGCCGAGAGGGTCCGAACTTCCGCCCGCAGGTCCCGGATCGCCTGACGGAGCTCCTCCGGGTCGGACCAGGCGTCCACGCCGGGAGTCGAGTCGGACAGGAACGCGACGTCGGAGCGAAGAGCCTCGACGTTGGCCTTGAACCGGCCGTCCGACCGCCAACCCGGGATCACGCCCCGCCCGTGATCGAGGGCCTCGAGGAAATCCTGGGCATCGTCTTCGAATTGATAGACGCGGTCGTACAGGGGGGAGCGGGTGTCGACGAGCTTTCCCGCCGTCCCCGCTCCCGAGGCGACCTTGTTCTGGAGCTCGGTGCCGAGGTAGAAGATCTCCTGGATCTCGTTCCCCGCGCGCCCCGCTTGAGCGAGCACGAGGTCGAGGTCGACGGAGGCGACGGTGGGGATCACCGATCCCGGCTCCATGGACGGCTCGCGGACGTCGCCCGCGACGACCTTCACGTATCGCTCGCCCCCCATGCCGAGACTCGCGAGCTGTGCGCGGGAGCTCGCGGTGATGTGGTCCCGGAACCGCTCCTCGACCGAGAGCTCGATCCGGATGTCCCCTCTGTCCGGAGGGGCCGGCGCCCTCCCGGGGGCGCCCGGCGTCGGCGGCGGCAGGATCGTGACGTCCACGACCTGTCCGGCGGGGGCTCCGAGGACCTCGACCGGAGATCCCACCCGCAATCCCCCGGCATCCTCCAGATGGACGTACAGCGTGTAGGTCTCGGGGCGCATCGGTCCGCGCCCGGAGCCGAGGACGATCACGCCGAGGAGCGCGAGGAGTCCGATCGAGGCCACCGTGATGCCGAGCCTCAGGTCCGCCCACGAGGGCTCCGTCCGCCGCGGGCTCAGCGGTCCCCGCCAGCCGCGGTGGCCGCGCCGCTCATACTGCCCCCACCTCGAGCCGCTGGTAGATGGCCGGCCCTGCCTCGATCGCGTCGCCGTCGAGGACCCCCCAGGCGAGGTGCTCCGAGCGGGGCTCGGCGGGCTGGCCCAGCGATTCGAGGATCCTGCCCGCGAGCTCCGGCACGACGGGCCACAGGAGGGCGGCGGCCAGCCGCACGGCCTCGGCGGCGTGGAGGAGCGTGGCGGCGACCTCGGGGGCGGCCGCCGGGTCCTTCGCGCGCTTCCAGGGCTCGAGACGCTCCAGGTACTCGTTGGTCGCCGAGACGAGCCCGAGCACTTGGGCCAGCGCGGCGTGCGTGCGCCACTCCCGCCAGGCCCGCGCGACCCCTCCGCTCGCGCCCGCAGTCTCCTGCGCCAGCGTCCGCAGGAACGGCTCGTCGGCCAGGCCGGCTGCGTCGGCTCGCCGCGGGACCCGCCCGTCCAGGTACCTGGCCGCCATCTTCGTGACCCGCGAATGGAGGTTTCCGAGGTCGTTGGCGAGGTCCGCGTTCAGCCGTCGCACGAGCGAATCATACGAGTACGTACTATCCTGACCGAGGGTCATCTCGCGGAGCAGGTAGTAGCGGAGGCCGTCGACGCCGAAGAGGGGGGTCAGGTCCGCGGGCCGGACCGCGTTGCCGACCGACTTGGAGATCTTCGATCCCTCCCAGAGCCACCAGCCGTGGCCGAGGATCTGCCGCGGAAGCGACCAGCCGAGGGCCATGAGGATCGTGATCCAGTAGACGCTGTGCGTGGTAAGGATGTCCTTGCCGATCAGGTGAACGTCGGCCGGGTGCGCGTTCCAGGCCTCGATCGCGCGGCGCGCGGTATCGGCCGGCGATTCGCCCGGCCGGGGATCTACCGTGCCGGTCACGTAGTTGAGGAGCGCGTCGACCCACACGTAGGTGACGAACTCCTCGTCCCACGGGAACGGGATTCCCCAGGCCAGGCGCTCCCGGGGCCGTGAGATGCAGAGATCGGCGAGCGGCTCCCGCAGGAAGCCGAGCACCTCGTTGGCGCGGGACTCGGGATGGATGAATCCCGGGTGCGTCTGGATGTGATCGACCAGGCGATCCCGGAAGGCGCTCATGCGGAAGAACCAGTTCCGCTCCTCGATCTCCTCGACCGGCTTGCCGCACTCCGGGCAGCGGCCGTCGACCAGGTCTTTCTCCGTCCAGTACCGCTCGTCCGAGACGCAGTACCATCCCCGATAGGCGTTCTCGTAGAGGAGAGGGCTGCCGTCCGGCGCCTTGCCCTCCCTGAGCTGCTCGAGAGCGATCCCGACGACCGCCAGGTGGTCGGGGTCGGTCGTGCGGATGAACCGGTCGTAGCGGATCTCGAGCGCGTCCCACTCCGCCTTCCAGATCGGCGCCAGGTCGTCGACGTGCTCCTGGGGCGAGAACCCGCGCGCCGCCGCCGCGCGCTCGACCTTGTCGCCGTGCTCGTCGGTGCCGGTCAGGAAGCGGACGTCCTCGCCGACCAGGCGCCGCTCGCGAGCCACGGCGTCGGCCAGGATCGTGGTGTACGCGTGGCCGATGTGCGGCCGGTCGTTGACGTAGTAGATCGGGGTCGTCAGGTAGTAGCGGCTCATCACCTGCATCCTATCTCGATTCTAGGGTCTCACCAAGTACGAATCCACGACATGGGCGACATCAACCTGTCAGGTCTACCGGGTGACGTGGGTGAGGTGGCAGGCGCTTCCAAGGCGGCGATCACCGGCCCCTGGAGTGAGGGAGCGGTCCCTGCCAGACCGGGTCCGCGGAGACGTCTCGCCGCTTGGCATGTCCAGGCCGCTGAATCCGGAAGACCCGGAATGGATTCCTCAGGGACTGAGCGCGCGCAGCGCCGTCCAGTAGAGGAGGGCGGGCGACACGTTGCTCCAGACACCCTCCCGCGCTTCCTGGAGGCCGCGCGCCATCGCCGCCAGCTTGACCGCGCCGTGACGCGCGGCGGCCTCGCGGTAGCGGGGGAGGAGCTCGGGGTGGTGGAGCGATACGCCGCCGTTCCCGCCCGTCTCCAGCGCCACGGCCAACGCGTCCTCGACGATCCCGGACAGGAACTCGAACACGTGGTCGTGCGACTCGCGCACCCGCGGCAGCTCGGATTCGAGCAGGAACCGGTACGGGCTCCCCTCGCTCTCGACGCCGACCGCGAAGAGGTCGAGCGCCATCTCCTTGAGCGCCAGGATCGCGGGGTCCGCGAGGGCGAGCGCCCGCCCGGGACGGCCCTCGGCGAGCGCGGTCAGCGCCTCGGCGTCCTCCGCGGGGAGCGCCAGCCGCGCATCGACGAACGCGCGGACGGCTACGTGGTCCAAGGGTGGGAACGCGAGCGCCTGGACGCGCGAGTGGATCGTGTCCGGCAGCGCATCCGGCCGCGTGGCGGTCAGGACGAAGCGGGTCCGGGGCGGAGCCTCCTCGAGGAGCTTCATGAGCATCCCCGTCGGCTCGTTTCCCTCCGGGTGCTGGTCGACATCCCCCAGGAGGAAGAGCTGCTCGTCGGCCTCGTACGGCGGCCGGCTCGCCTGCCGCGCGATCGCCTGGAAGTCCTCCATGCGGAACGACGCGGGATGGTCGTACCCCGGCGGCTCGGTGGGCCTGCCGGCCCGGCGCATCAGATCGGCGCCGCGCGCGTCGTCCTTGTAGTAGGACTCCGCCGGGCGCGGGAAGTACCAGTGGACGTCGGGATGCATCGCGCGGAAGACGCGCCGGCACGCCGAGCAACGGCCGCACGGCTGTGGATCGCCCTGGCACAGGACCCGCTGCGCTAGCCAGCGGGCCGCCGTCTGCTTGCCGACTCCCGGCGGTCCGTGGAACAGGAGCGCCGCGCCCAGGCGACCACGCGCCAGCGCCGCGTTCAGCGCGCGCTTGACCGGCTCGTGCCCGAAGAGCTCGATCCTCTCCGTCTCAGCTTCTTTCATGAGCAACGCCGGGAGTGCGGGAACTCACGGGTACACGCGGCCGGTACTCCAACGACTCCAGCGCCTCGAACGTACCGCGTATCGTATCAGGACGAAGCTCGATGACAAGATCCACATACAGCAGCGCCTGTGCCTCGTTGAGTGCGCGTACGACACTTTCGAAGCTCGAGAGTTTCAACGAATCTTCCTCTGGAGAAAGCTCACCGCGCGCGCAGCCAGCCGATCGGGTCGACGGCCCTGCCGCCCTGCCGGATCTCGAAGTGGAGCTTGGGACCGACCAGGCTCCCCGACTCGCCGACCGTACCGATCACGGCCTCCTTCGCCACCCGCTGGCCGATCGACACAGCGGCGCGGTCGAGGTGCGCGTAGAGTGAGTAGTCGCCCCCGTCGTGGTCGAGGATCACCATGAGCCCGTAGCCGCCGTTGTAATCGGCGTACACGACCTCGCCGGTCTCGACCGCGCGCACCGGCGTGCCGCGCGGAGCGCGGATGTCGATCCCGTTGTTGACGACCTCGGTGTTGTAGACCGGGTGCCGCGAGCGGCCGAAGCGCTCCAGGATCTCCCCGTCGACGGGCCAGCCGAGCGCCCCGAAGTCGCCGGTCAGGGTCGAGGCCGCCGGCGCGGGCGCCTCCCGGCCGGCCTCCTCCGCCTCGCGCCGCGCCAGCTCTTCGCGCTCCGTCCGGCGGCGCTCCAGGTTCGCGAGGAGCGACTGGATGCGCCGCGTCTCGGCTTCGAGGGCCTCGGCCGCCTCGAGCTGCTCCGAGCGCTGGCTCTTCACCTGGGTCAGCGCTCGCTCCCGCTCCCGCTCGGTCGCCGACAGGGTCTGCACCTGCTCGACCCGCTCCTCCCGCGCTTCCGCCAGGCCGCTCCGCGCGTCCTCGAGCGCCGTCCGGTTCCTGCGGATCATCGTCTCCAGCCGCTCGATCCGGTCGAAGAGCCGCCGGTCCTGCTCGGCCACCAGACGGAGATATTTGTAGCGGCCGAGGATCTCGGCGAACGAGTCTGCCATGAGGAGGATCTGGAAGTTGCCGAAGCGTCCGAGCTTGTAGATCGAGCGCAGACGGCGCGCCAGGAGCTGTCGCTTGATCGCCAGCTCGTCCTGGGCCCGCGCCAGCTGCGCGCTCGTCGACTCGATCTCCCGCGACCGCTCGGCGATCTGCTCCTCGAGCGTAGTCACGAGCTCCTGCGTGACCCCCAGCTCGTTCTCCACCCGGCGGAGCTCCTGGATCACGCTCGACTCCCGCCTTCCGAGGCGCGCCGCCTCCTCGCGCTTCTGGCGGATCTCCTGCTGGAGGCTCTCCAGCCGCTCCCGCTGGACCTCGAGTTCCTGCTCCTCGCCCTGCGCGCGCGCGGCGGGCGCAAGGCCGCCCGCGAGGCCGAGCAGCGTCACCGCCGTGAGCGCGATCCGCCTCACCACGTGGCGAGATGGCGCCTTAGCGTCACGATCGAGGCCACGGCTCCCAGCGCGCCGCCCAGCAGGATTCCGCCCGCCACCTGGAGCGGCGAGTAAAAGGACAGGGAGACCACGCGCTGCTCGAGGAGCGAGTACGTGAAGGTGAGCAGCACGAGGGCGAACACGGCGCCCAGAACGCCCTTGATGAACCCCTCGATGACCAGTGGACGGGCGATGAACGAGCGCGTCGCCCCGACCATCTTCATGATCGCGATCTCGTCCTCGCGCGATATCAGCACGATGTTGATCGTCGCCCCGATCGCCACGAACGCGATGACGGCGAAGACTCCCCCCACGACCAGTCCCAGGAACAGCGACAGATTCTGCAGGAAGTCGAGCTTCTGCACCCAGTCCTCGCCGTACTTGATGTCCTCGACGAACGCGAAACGCGCTATGCGCATCGACACGTCGGCGACGTCGGCGGCGTCGCGGTAGCCGGTCTTCAGCGCCACTTCGACAGAGGCCGGCAGAGGGTTCGACTCGAGATCCTCATAGAGCACGCTGTAGTCGGACAGCTCCTCGCGCGCGCGTTCCAGCGCATCCTCCTTGGAGAGGTAGGCGATCGAATCCACTTCGGGGTAGGCGGCGATCTCGCGCATGAGAGCGGAGGTCTCGGTGGGATCGGTGCCGTCCACGAGATACGCGATCACCTCGACCCGCTCTTCGACGTCGGCCAGCACGCGATCGATGTTCGTCCAGATCAGGCCGAAGACCGACAGCGTGTAGAGCGCGAAGGCGATGGTGGCGATGGAGAGGGCGGTCAGGAGCGGCGAGCGGCGGAACGCGAAGAATGCTTCGCGCGACGTGTAGGCCATCAGCCTGTCGCTCCGCCGTTCGCCGTGTCGCGCACGATCCGTCCCTGATCGAGCTCGATGATTCGCGCCCGGGGATGCTCTCCGAGGAGTGTCCTGTCGTGAGTCACGAGCAGCACCGCCATCCCGCGCAGGTTGATGTCCTTGAAGACGCGAAGGATGTCGAGCGCGACCTTGGGATCGAGGTTCCCGGTCGGCTCGTCGGCCAGCAGGATGAACGGGTCGTTGACGAGCGCCCGCGCGATCGCGACCCGCTGCTGCTCGCCGCCCGAGAGCTCCGACGGCAGGTGGTCGGCCTTGTCCGAGAGCCCTACCGCCGCCAGCGTCCGCAGGACCTTGGGGTTGATCTGCTCCGCCGACGCGCCGGTGACTTCCAGCGCGAAGGCCACGTTCTCGCGCGCGGTGCGATTCTTCAGGAGCCGGAAGTCCTGAAAGACGATCCCCAGCCGCCGGCGCAGCGCGGGGATCTCTCGGGTCTTGATCTTGTCGGAGGCGTAGCCCGAGATCCGGACCGTTCCCGCCGTGGGCCGCTCCTCCATCGTCACGAGCTTGACCAGCGTGGTCTTGCCGGCGCCGGAGGGGCCGGTGACGAACATGAACTCCCCTTTGCGCAGATGGAACGAGACGTCCTGCAGCGCGTAGCCGGTGCGGGGATATTCCTTGTGTACGTTCTTGAAGAGGATCATGCGGCCGGACGATCGCCCGTCACGGCGTCAAGCTCCCTGGAGCGCCTGGTCCGGGGGGACTCGGATGTCGACGTACACTTTGTCCTGCAGTCTATCGACGAATGCATCCTCGGCCCTCTGCTGCTCCAGCTGGCTCCTGAGGCGCGGGGCGATCTCCTCGAACGTCAGCTCCTCGCCGCCGCCCGTGCCGCGGGCGATCAGCACGCTGAAGCCCGTCGGCGTCTCGGCGACACCGGCGCGTCCCGGCGCCAGCCTCTCCAGCGCGCCCGCGTAGACCGGAGGCACCTGCGCGGTGCCGAGCTCGATCAGCGCGGCCGAGGCGGAATCTCCGGCCATCTCGATCGCCTGCAGGCTGTCCACGTCGGCCCCTGCGTTGATCGCCGCCGCGAGCTCGTCGGCGCGGGCCCGCGCTGTCGCGCGGTCGGCGTCCGAGCGATCGAAGCCTACCAGCACGTGCCGGACGCGAACCTCGTCCTCGCGCTTGTCCAGCACCTGCAATATGTGGTAGCCGAACAGGGTTTCCACCGGTCCGACGAGCGCGCCGGGCTGGTTCTCGAAGGCCGCCTCCTCGAAGGGCTCGACCATGCGGCCGCGCCCGAACCACCCGACGTCCCCGCCCGTTTCGCGCGAAGCCGGGTCGTCGGAGTGCTGCATCGCCGCAGTCTGGAAGTCGATGGTCCCGGCCCGCAGGTCAGCGAGCACGGACTCGGCTTCCGCGAGCGCGGCCGCCCGCACCTCTTCGGAAGGGACTACCAGCACCGGGATCTCCTCGAACCTCACCGTCGTCGGCGTCGTCCCGAAGGCCTCCCGGTTCTCGTCCCAATACTCGCGCAGCTCCTCCTCGGAAACCGCCCGCGGCAGGATCTCGTCGCGGTGGAGCTCGAGGAACATCTGCCCGGCGAGCTCGCGTCGCTTGCGCTCCATGATGTCGGCGCGATAGGCGGCGAGGCTCCCCCACTGGCTGTTCGTCAGCTGGCGCAGGAACTCGGCCTCGCTCGGGAAGCGCGAGCGGATGCGCGCGATTTCCTCGTCGGCTTCCTCGATCACCCGGTCGCCGTCGACCTGCACGGCGGTGTCGCGTTCAGCCGCCGCCAGGATCACGAGGTTCCGCACCATCTGATCGAACGTCTCGGTCGCGAGCTCGCGCATCTCGGGAGCGGCGGGATCGACGCCGAGCTGGCTAGCCAGCACCTCGGTCTGCTCGCGCCACTCGGACTCGAGCAACAGGTTGCTTCCGACCACCGCCATGATGCGGTCCCCGCTCGGAAGCTGGGGAAGCGCGGCCGGCTGCGGGGGCGCGGGCTCGGGCTCCGCGGGCTCGACCGGCTCGATCTGGGCGGCGGTGTCGGGTGGCGGCACGATGGCTTCCTGCGCGCGCGCTGCACCCGCCATGGTGGCGAGCATCGCGACGAGGCCCGAAAGGGGTGCGGCCGCTCTACT
>DASRVB010000100.1:0-2029 GCA_035687725.1 Gemmatimonadota bacterium | reverse complement strand
GGCCCCATGAGGGTCGTGTTCCCCACGTTCCCTTCGATCGACACCGCCGCACCGATCGTCATGACGACGCCGGCCCATGCGCCGACCAGGAGCGTGGCGGCGTCCGCCAGTGGCGCTCCCTCTACGCGGTCCGCGAGGTCGGGCAGGGTTCCGAGAGCGACCAGCTGGATCAGGAAGTACAGCGTCGTGACCAGCGCGATCATCGTGAGGAGCGCGAACGGGACGTCGCGTTGGGGGTTCTTGTACTCCCCGGCCGCCGCGGCGGTGTTCTCGAAGCCGGCGAAGGCGAACAGGAGCAGGAGCGCCGCCTCCCCGAGCACATCGGTGCGCGGAGCGGGGATCGGGAACAGCGCGCTGGTGTCGATGGCGGGCAGTCCGACGATGATCAGGAACACGAGCGGTAGGACCTTGGCGATCGAGAGGAAAACGGCGGTCCGCGCGCCGGATTTCACGCCGACGACGTTGATCCAGGTCAGGAGCGCGAGCGGCAAGGCGATCACGAGAGCCCGCGTCATTCCCAGGGTCGCGTCGGGCCACAGGAACCCGAGCGCCTGCGCGAATCCATTCGACAGGGACGCCACCGACGCGATGCGCGCGAGCCACGTCATCCACCCGACCTCGAAGCCCACGAACTCGCCGAACGCCTCGCGGGTGTAGACGTATCCGCCGCCCGGCTCGTCGAAGTGGCTGGCCGCCTCGGCGAAGCACAGGACGAGGAGCCCCACCGCTCCCCCCGTCACCAGCACCGCCCACAAGCTCGCCGGCCCGAGGAGCGCCGCCGCGGCGGCGGGCAGCAGGTATACCCCGCTCCCGATGACGTCGTTGACCGCCAGCCCGACGATCTCCCAGCGCGAGACCGCGCGGCGGAGCGAAGGCTCGTGGCTGACCTGCGCTTCCGTCATTCGCGCTCACGGTCCGCGTTCAGGAACTCCGCGAGCAGCTCGTCGACCTCCGCCCGCGAGGCGCGCGTCGGCCGCTCCTCCGGCGGACTCGAGCGCCTCCTCGGCCTGGCGGCTGGCTCGTCTCCGCGCCGCCGGTCGTCCGTGCCAGCCGGCGACTTCCAGCGCAGATAGAACTCCATCGCGCCAAGCGTCGCGAAACCGAGCTGCCTGGCCGGCTCCCGGACGTCCCCGTCCGACGATACGACCCAGGTGGATTCCCGGCGCGACGCGAAGGGTCCGCGGCAGAGATCGAGGATCCGGTCGTCGGCGCTCGTTCCGGCGGCGGTGTACAGGACGGTCAGCCGGCCGGCGCGTTTCTCGCGGCTGCCGGCGCGCCCGTCCCAGACCAGGACGCAGCGCTCGACGCCGGCCCGCGCGGCGGCCTCGGCGAGCCAGGCCTCGAAGCGGGTGCGGGCGGAATCCAGCTCCCGCCCGCGCGGCGCGAATCTCGGAATGGCGTGCAGGACGTTGTAGCCGTCGACCAGGACGGCGTGCGGCCCCTGCACTAGCCGTGCACTCGAAGCACTACTGCGGGATACCCGCCGTGGCCGGCGCTTCGGCCGAAGCTGTCGACTGCGCGGCGCGATCGGCCGCCGCCTCGCGCTCGAGACGCGCCAGCCGGAACAGGTCCGCCAGCGTGTCGGCCTCCGACAGGAGCTCCACGGCCTTTGCCAGCGGCAGATCGGCGCTCAGCACCGCCTGCCGCGCCACGCCCTCACCGTGATACTGGCTGATCAGCGTGTAGCGGAGGAAGTCGTGGATGTAGTCGCCCTCGGAGTCGAATGCCTCGTCGGAGAAGTCCATTTCCTTGACCTCTCGCAGGTACGTGCGGAACTCCTCGAGGACCCCCGCGTCGGGCCGGAAGTCCCGCGGGATGGACGGATGGGTGGAGCGGTACCGCACCGCGAAGGTGAAGAACGCGTTCTCGACGAAGATCTCCTGCAGAAGGTCGCGGGACACGTCGGCGATCTCACCGGCGCGGACGACCACGTCCGGCATGACGCCGCCGCTGCCGTAGACGGTCCGCCCCATGTCGGTCTGGAAGACCAGGCTGTCGGGGATCTCCTGCGGATCGCCGCCGTGCTCGG
>DASRVB010000099.1:0-5032 GCA_035687725.1 Gemmatimonadota bacterium | reverse complement strand
GCTGATCCTCAACGCGCGCCAGGCGCTCGAGATGCACGCCCTGGAGGAGAAGAACGTCAAGCTGGCCCGCGAGAATCAGGCTCTGCAGCGCAAGGTCGGCGAGGCGCTGAAGGTCGAGCCGGTGGGGACCAGCGAGGCGTTCCGCGAAGTCCTCAGCGTGGCCGAGCAGGTGGCGTCCGCCGAGAGCACCGTGCTGCTGGGCGGGGAGAGCGGAACCGGGAAAGAGCTCTTCGCGCGCTTCATCCATCTGAAATCCAAGCGCGTGGGCGGCCCGTTCGTGCCGATCAACTGCGGGGCGCTGCCCGAGCCGCTGCTCGAGTCCGAGCTCTTCGGTCACGTCAAAGGTTCGTTCACGGGCGCGATCCGCGACAAGGAGGGTCTGTTCACGGTGGCCGCCGGCGGGACGCTGTTCCTGGACGAGATCGGCGACACCACGCCGGCCATCCAGGTCAAGCTCCTGCGCGTGCTCCAGGAGCGGGAGATCATCCCGGTGGGGGCCACCGAGGCCGTGCCGGTCGACGTCCGGATCCTGGCGGCGACCAACAAGGACCTCGAGAAGGAGGTCGAGAAAGGCGCCTTCCGGCAGGACCTCTACTACCGGCTGAACGTGATCCCGATCGTGATCCCGCCGCTCAGGGAGCGCCGGGACGACGTGCCGCTGCTCCTCGAGCACGTGCTCGCGCGGGCGGGGTTCGCGAACTCGATGCCGGGTGGAAATCGGTCGCAGGACCACATCTTCACCGAGAAGGCCTTCCAGGCCCTCTGCGCCTACGACTGGCCAGGGAACGTCCGGGAGCTCGAGAATGTGGTCGAGCGGCTGCTCGTCCTCGCCGGCTGGCGGGACGGCAAGGAGCGGGGGAAGCAGATCGACATCGGCGACCTGCCGGAGAAAGTTCGCGAACGGCCCACGGCCACGCTCGTCAGCGACGTGCCGGCCCCGACGCCCACGATGGAGACGATCGAGCAGGCGTACATCAAATGGGTGCTGACCAAGACCGACGGTAACAAGGCCCGTGCGGCGGAGATCCTGGGGATCGACCCGTCCACACTGTACCGCAAGATCGACCGCTACGACATCAAGACGGCGTAGGCAATGCTCCACTCGAAGGCCAATACTCGTACCAGACGGCACTTCGCCAGTGCTCAGGCCGCATCGGTGGCGTATTGCAAGGCGTCCCACGGTTGAGTTTTGGACGAGATGGAGGCGCTTCATGGCAAACCAGAATTCGGGTTGCCTACTCATCCTGTTGAGGAGTAATCACTTGCAACATGCGAGGGTGATGATTACGGAGTTTGGCCCTCGACTTGCTTAGCGGAGGGCACGACAGGGGCTATACCGCAGGGGCCTGGAGCGGAAGCCCGTCCCCCGGAAACCCAGGGCAACCGAACGAAGGAGCAAAACAGTGAACATCCGCAAGAACAACAAGGGCTTCACGCTCATCGAGCTGCTGATCGTGGTCGTGATCATCGGCATCCTCGCCGCGATCGCGATTCCGCGGTTCTCCTCGACGAAGGGCAAGGCGTTCGACGCTGCGGCGAAGACCGACCTCCGGAACGCCATGACGTCCCAGGAGGCGTACTACTCGGACTTCCAGCTGTACGGGCCGGCCGCGGACCTCGACGTCACGGCTTCGACCAACGTTACGCTGGCCGGCGCGGGCACGGTGGGCGGCTACGCCATGTCCACCAAGCACTCACAGAGCTCCAACACGTGGTGCGTGACCTCGGCGAGCGCAACGATCGTCAAGTGCTAGCCTGATCGTCGCGACACGACGAACACCGGCGCGGCGGATTCTCATCCGCCGCGCTTTTTTTTGAGGGGGCGCCATGAAGGAGCGCGGCCGGGAGATGGCCGTCGTCGTGCTCGTGGCGATGGTGTGCATCGTCCTGTGGGAGCGGCTCTGGGGCTCCGGCCAGACCCTCTACCTGTGGGACGCCGGCACGTACTTCTACCCCATGAAGGAGTTGCTCGGTCGGACGGTCCAGTCGGGCGAGTGGCCCTGGTGGAATCCCTGGATCCGGAACGGCCTTCCCTTCTTCGCCAATCCGCAGGTCGGCCTGTTCTACCCTCCCAGCCTGCTCTTCTACTTCCTGCCGACCTCGCTGGCCTTCAACTGGAACGTGATCCTCCACTCGGTCGTGTTGGCGACCGGGTTCTACAGCTGGCTTCGAGGGACTGGCCGGTCTCCGGCCGCCTCGGCTGCGGGAGCCCTCGCGATCGCCTGGGGGGGCTTCGCCGTGTCGATGACGATCTACCTGAACAACCTGCAAGCCATGGCATGGATCGGCTGGACCTGGTGGGCGTGGGAGCGCTGGCTCGCCGCTCGCACCTGGCGCTGGCTGGCGCTGACGTCGGGCGGGTTCGCGCTGGAGTTCCTGGCGGGGGAGCCGCAGGTCGCAGTCGTCACGGCGGCCATCGCCCTGCTCCTGGCCTGGACGCGCGGCCCGGATGCGGGCCGCTCGCGCGCCGGCTGGACGGCGCCATCCCTCGCCCTGGTCACTGCGGCGGCCGGCGCCATGATCGTCACGGCCATACAGCTCCTCCCGACGATCGAGCTCTTCCTCCAGTCCCAGCGGAGCCTCGGCCTCACGGCGGAAGAGAGCCTCGGCTGGTCGCTGTCGCCGGCGCAGCTCTACAATCTGTTTCTGCCCCGCTATTTCGAGAGCCCGGGCGGTCTCTTCGACTTCCGCCGCATCCCGGGCGTCGAGCAGCCGTGGGTCTTCACCTCCTACCTCGGGGTCGTCGTCGTGGCGCTGGCCGCCGCCGGGCTCGGCGCGGCTCGGAGGCGGGAGTCGGTGCTATGGGTAGGGATTGCGGTGGCCGGGGTCCTGCTGGCTCTGGGCGCCCACAATCCGCTCGTCCGCGCGCTCGCCGAGGCCATCCCCGCGCTCCGAGCCTTCCGCTTCCCCGAGAAGATGCTGCTGCTGCCGGGAATCGCCGTACCGGTCCTGGCGGCGAAGGGCCTCGACGCGATGCGCGATGACCGCCGGGCGCGCGCGAGGGCTGTTTGGACCGCCGGCCTGCTCGCGGCACTCGCGGGCATGGCGTGGGGGGTGACGGCCACGGGCGGCCTCGATTCGCTGGTCATGGAAGCGTACGAGGCCGCCCGCGTGTCCGGGATCGTCGGATCGCTGACACAGGGATTCCGGCACGTCCTCCTGTTCTCGCTTCTCACGGCGCTCCTCCTCGCCGCCGCCCGGCGGATCTCGTTCCCCGTTCTTGCGGGATGCCTCGCCCTGCTCGCACTGGCCGACGTCGCGACCGTGAACACCCAGGTCGCTCCGGTGGCCGCGGCGAAGCTTTACGCGGAGCGGCCGGCCGTCCTCGAAGGACTTCCGCTCGATACTCTCGGTACCAGCGCCAGGATTCGAACGTCTCCTCTTGGGGTACGGGCCGGGATTTCGTTCACGATGCGCGGCATCGCGTCCGCGACCCACCAGTACTACCAGATCCAGGGCCTGGGCGGGAACCTCGCCATGGCTCATCGGGTCCTGGCCCAGGACGGCGCGGAGCCCTTCCCGCCCCGCACCGACGATGCGGAGGACGCCATCCTGAGGCAGCTGCCGGCCGCGCACCAGGTCCGATACCTTCGCCTCCAGAGCACCGCCTGGCTGATCGAGCGCCCGATCGAGACCCAGGCGCTCGTGCCCGACGCTCGCATCGAAGTGCTGGGCCTCGTGCGCTATCGTTTGGCCGACCCGTTGCCCCGGGCGTACATGGTCGAGAGGGTGGAGATCGAGCCCGATTCGGTCGCGATCCTCAACCACTTCATCGCCGGAGGCGAGGATCCGCACGAGATCGCGTACGTGGCGGAAGGTCGGCCGCTTCGAGGGACCAAGGTGCGGGGGGCAGACCGGATCCGCTGGCTCGAGGGGAACAATCACTCGGTGCGACTGGACGTCGACGCCCCGGCGCGGTCGCTGCTCGTATTGACCGACACCTGGTATCCGGGCTGGTCGGCAACAGTGGACGGCCGACCCGCGCCGATCGAGCGCGTCAACTGGCGCTTCCGGGGCGTCTTCCTCGATCCCGGCGCCCACCGCGTCCGCTTCGACTACCGGCCACGGCGGATCGTCGCCAGCGCGGCGCTCAGCGGGATCGGGCTGCTGGCCCTCGTGGGGCTGGTGATCGCGGGAGGCCGGCGTGGAACCTGAGGAGTACGGGCGGATGCACCGGCTGGAGCGCGACCACTGGTGGTTCCGCGGCAAGCGCGCGGCGATCGCCGCGCTCCTCCAGCGGGCCGGGGCGACTCCACCCGGACCGCGGGACCTCGTCGTCGACGTGGGCTGCGGCACCGGCGCCATCCTGGAGCGGTTCGGAACCGGGGCGCTGGCCGTCGGGATCGACGACCACGACGACGCGCTGCGCTACGCGCGCGGGAAGACTGGCGCGCTGCTCGCCCGATCGGACGCGCGCGCGCTGCCGCTCCGAACCGCGAGCGTGGACCGGATATTCCTCCTCGACGTCGCCGAGCACGTTCCGGAGGACACGGCCGTCTTCGCCGAGATCCGCCGCGTGCTCAAGTCGAACGGCCTGGCGGTCGTCCACGTGCCCGCGCACCCGCGAATGTGGTCGCCCCACGACGTCGCGATGCATCACGTCCGCCGCTACACGCGTGCCGAGCTCGAAGCGCGATTCTCCGAGGCGGGGCTCAGCCCGGTGCTCCTCACCTACACGTTCGGTGCGCTGCTCCTGCCGGCGGTCGCGGTGCGCGCCTGGAAGCGACGGGGTGAGCATGCCGCCGAAGAGCGGGCCGACTTCGGTGTGGCGCCCGGGTGGATGAATCGGATCCTGGCCGGTTGGCAGGCGACGGAGGCCGCCTGGCTAGCACGCGCCAACCTGCCCCTCGGCGTCTCGCTGGCCGCGGTCCTGCGGCCGGAGCGATAGCCGTGGAACGATGGATCGAAACACACCGTGCGTGGACGGCGTGGGGGCTCTTCCTGCTGACGCTCGCCACGCTCGTCCTCACCCTCGACGATCCGGGAATCACATGGGACGAGCCGGCCTATTTCGGTAGCGCCCAGCTCCAGG
>DASRVB010000098.1:0-4278 GCA_035687725.1 Gemmatimonadota bacterium | reverse complement strand
CGCCGGCGAGCGCAGCGTGGCCGGGACGCTCTTCCAGACACACCCGCGGGCCGTCGAGATCGACGGCTATCACCTGGACGCTCCGCCGGTGGGGACGGCGCTCCTCGTGTGGAACAGGGACGTGCCCGGCGTGATCGGGCGAGTGGGGACGATCCTCGGGAACGCGGGGGTCAACATCGCGGAGTGGCGGCTCGGCCGGACCGCGCCGGGCCAGACCGCGCTCGCGTTCATCAACCTGGACACCCCCGCCCCTCACGACGTGCTGGAGGACCTCCGGCGGATCGAAGGTGTCCGCCAGGTGCGGCAGCTCGAGTTCCCGCGGTGAATGGCGGGAGTCCAAACGTTGAAGGGCCGTACGCCCTACCAGGTGTTCAAGTGTCGGCTGCCGAACCAAGAAGTCGGCTCTCAGACGACCGGGCAGGAGGACAAGCAGGCTGGGTAGAGAGTCCGAGTCGGCAGGAGCGGTGTCAGCTAACAACCATACTTGTACACTTTAAGAACCTGATGCGTCACCATTCATATCTCTGAAATCAAATTCATGTTCCCCATCCTGAACAAGCACTCTTCTAGCATTCCCTAAAGTCTCGAGTTGTCCGCTCATCATGAGCATTTCGTCGCCTTCAAGAAGGAGCACCAGACTAGATCCTTGTTGCTGATATGTCCCCAAACCAATAACCTCGCTGAGCAATTCCCCGGTACAAGAGTGAATGGTGGAATATTCAAGTCGAAAGGTCTGGGAACTGCCATCGAGGATCAACTCTCCCGCATTTAGTAATTGACTACAGTCGCCGTTTCCACTGTCACCATTATTGGGATCAGTTGGAGGTGAAGGCAACTCGCCGAGATTCGCAGGAAGGCGCATTCCGTCGTAGAATGCAAGAGCAAAGTCACCTTCGAATATTTCTGGTACACCCACAGAATTGTCACATTGTGTGAAACATGCAATGGTCACCAAAGCTAGCAAGGAACGGCCTTTTGTTCGCGCCATGTTGGTGAAATCAGTTTGGTGTATGTGCGTGCCAGTTGAATTCAGAATCGATGATCCCTGTATCATCCAAAGTCCAAGTGTTAGTGGAATTATTCCAGCATGACAGTGAGGCGCCTCGCGGCCGTGGCGCCGGGTGACGACGGCTGGCCGGGCGCTCCCATTCATGATCGTGCATGGTCCCGGCGGCGCGAAGCTTTGTTCATCTCGGAATCATAGAACATGATTTCTGCATGAAGCCCGCAACCTCCATCTCCGTTACGGATTTCGTCCGGGACTTCAGCCGCTACATCCATCGGGTGGCGTTCGGCAGGGAACGGTTCGTCCTCCTCAAGGGAGGCAGGCCCGTGGCCGAGGTCTCGCCCCCGCCCCTGGGACGGCAACTTCGCGAGCTGCCGCAGATGATGGCGGACCTGCCCCATCTCTCCCCGGAGGACGCGGCCGCCTTCGCCGTCGACATCGAGACAGCCAGAGCACAGCTCGCCCGGATTCGAATCGAAGACCGCTGGGACTCCTGATCGACGAATCCGATCAGCGCGGGACCGCCAGGTCCACCTCGCCCAGCTCGATCTCGATCTCGTCGCTTTCCAGCGGATGAAAATAGATCGTCATCTCGTATGCGCCGTCGGGGAGCTCGTCGTCGAGAACCTCCGCCGCGCTCACGATCGGCGACTCGAAGCGCACCGCGCCGTCGGGGGCGACTTCGTCCTCGCGCACCGCGAACAGGTTGCACGCGCCTTCCTCGCTCTGGTCCCATACCGGCTCGTCCTCCCCGGGCCGATATGCCCGAAGGAGCGGCCAGCAGGTGCCGGTCCGGAGCGTGCGCGTCTCCGCGGAGACGTTCTCGAACGTCATCGACCCCGCGAGCTGAACCGGGAACGACTCCATGATCGCCAGGTCCCCCTTGGCATCGAACCCCTCGGGTCCCGGCACCGGGCTCCCGCCGGCGTCCTGCGGAGCCACGCGCTCGAGCTCCAGTCGCACGCGCACGCCGCCCACGAGATCGTCCGCGACCAAGCGGCCATCCTCCAGATCGAAGGAGATGTCGCGCAGGAACGTGTCGGCGTCGTGGTCGAGATGGATCTCCCCATCTTCGATGCGCCACGTCCCCGTCAGGTCCTCGTCGAAGTCGGGCACGCCTTCGGCGTTGGCGGGAATGAGGATCCGGCCCGAGGTCGCGCCGTTCGGATGGAGCCCGAGGACCAGCGAGGCGCCCTCGGCGATCATGTCGCGGGAGATGTCGGCGGTGTCGGCGCGGAATAGGATGGCGCCGAACTCGCCCCCCTCGGCCGGCGAGGCCGCCCAGGTGCCGGCCACCTCGAGCTCACCGCCGGGACCGATCGGGACGGGGGTCGTGTCCTCGCAGGCGGACAACGCGGCCACGAGGGCCAGGGCGACGAACGGCAGGTGGTTTCGCATCGGATCCTCCTGGATGACGGGAATGGTATCCTCTCTCCCCCGAAACGCGCCGGCCGGGCCGTTTCTGACTCACTCGTCGAGGATGGACTCGAATCCACCGAAGATCATGCGCTTGCCGTCGAACGGCAGCGTATCCCGGTCCGGTTGCATGCGCGGGTCCTCCATCGCCTTCTTCAAGCCGGTGTCGCGAGCTTCCTTCGTCGGCCATTCGATGAAGGAATACACGACCGTCTCATCGTTCTTCGCCTTCACCGCGCGACGGAAGTCGGTGACCTCTCCGTCGGGGACGTCGTCGCCCCAGGCCTCGACGACGCGTGTCGCTCCGTACTCCTTGAATACGTCCGCCGCTTTCCGCGCCATGTCGAGATAGGCCTGCTTGTTCCCCGATGGCACCGGCACGACGTAGCCGTCGACGTACGCGCCGGACTCGCCGTCGCTCTCGTCGACGATGGGCGCGAATCCGCCGAAAATCATTCGCTTGCCGTCGAAGGGCATCGATTCGCCCATCTTCTTCATCCTGTCGTCGGTCCGCATCTTTTCCGAGAAGGCGTCTCGCATTTCCCTGGACGGGAACTCCAGCCACCCGAACGCGACGGTCTCGTCCTCCTTCGCCTTCACCGCGCGCTTGAAGTCGGTGACTTCCCCATCCGGCACGTCGTCGCCCCAGGCTTCGACGACCCGCGTCGCGCCGAGCTCCTTCATGAGCGGCGCCGCCTCGGCGGCATGCTCGGCGTAGGCGCGCTTGTTCGCGGTCGGAACCGGCGTGACGAATCCTTCCAGGTAGGCCATGATCCTCTCCTTTCCGCCGGTGCCGGTTGAACCGGATCGGCGGGTATCGGTTTTTCTATGACGGCCTCCGCGAAGTGGACGCTACATCATTTCGCCGATTCGCCGGTAATGTGGCTTACCGGGGAGCGCCCTCAGAGGACATGGGCTTCCGATAGGCCCGGTCAGAACCTCCCGCTCTCAGCCGTTAGGTTATCGAGATGCAGACTCCTTCCGCCGACCCGAACCGCACCGCCCCGTTTCCCCGGCTCGCGGGCGCGCTGGCGCTCCTCCTGGGCACGGCCGTGCTCCTTCCGGCCCAGGAGCCGCTAGCGGCCCGCGCGGTCACCGGCTCGGTCGTCGATGCGCGGACGGGCGAGGCGATCGAGGGCGCGGTGGTGGTGCTAGAGCCGCTCCCCGGGGGCGTCCTCGGCCCCGACCGGGCTTCGCCGTCGATCCGCGCCGGGCGGACCGCCACGACCGCGGGCGGCGGGCGCTATACGTTCCGCGGCCTTCCCGCTGGCGCCTACCGCCTCCGCGTAAGCCGCTACGCCTACGAGCCCGCCACGGTCGAGATCGACGTCCGCCGCGGCTCGGCCGCGAGCGTCTCGGTGGGGCTCGTGGTCGACCCGGTCGCCATGGAGCCGGTCGAGGTGATCCTCGCGGGCGCGACCTCACCCCCGATGGCGAGAGCGTTCGTCGCCCACCGCGACCAGCGGGCCGCGCTGGAGCACGAACGCCAGGCTCGCTGGCTCCCGAGCGACGTCCGCGCCGTCACCCGCAACGACGTGATCGACGGCGTCACGCTCGGCGAGAGCGATCTCTTCCGCGCGCTCCAGCGGATCCCCGGCGTCACCACCCGCGACGACTACACGGCCGAGCTCTGGACCCGCGGCGCGCCGTGGAGCCACACGCGCGTGACGTACGACGGGCTGCCGCTCTTCAACCCGCTCCACGGCGTCGGCGTCTTCAGCGGCGTAAACCCCGACGCCGTCGGGGCGGCCTTCTTCTTCCCCGGCGCGCGGCCGGCCTCGGTCGGCGAAGGGGCGGCCGCGGTCGTCGAGCTGGCCTCGCGCCCGCCGCGCGCCGAAGACGATCTCGCGGGCCTC
>DASRVB010000097.1:0-2995 GCA_035687725.1 Gemmatimonadota bacterium | reverse complement strand
TCGCCGTGCAGGCGGTGGACGAGGGACGTCTTCCCCACGCCGATGGCGCCTTCTACGGCGAAGTGGCGGACGGAGATCATGTGGGAGGGACACCCCGACGGGTCGTGGGCCAGGTGGTGCCGAGGACCGAGGTATCGTAGGCGGCGCCTCCGACCGTGTCAACGCGTTGCGGAGGTACCGGGCGTCCGGTACGTTGTGCCGCCCCATGCACGACTCCGCCCTCGAAACGGGCGTCCTCCGGTTCGGCCACAGCCCGGATCCCGACGACGCGTTCATGTTCTTCGGCCTGGCCGAGGGCGCGGTGAAGATCCGCGACTTCCGCGTCGAGCACGTGCTCCACGACATCCAGACACTGAACGAGATGGCGATGGCCGGCGCGATCGAGATCACGGCGATCAGCGCGCACGCGTTTCCGTCGGTCGCCGAGCGCTACTGGATCATGCGCTGCGGCGCGTCGATGGGGATCGGGTACGGCCCTATCCTGGTGGCGCGTCCCGGCGGACCGGATTCGCTCTCCGCCCTCGGCGGGGCGCGGGTGGCGATCCCGGGACTCCTCACGACCGCGTACCTCGTCGCCCAGCTCTACCTGCCGGAGTTCGACGCGGTCGTCCATCCCTTCGACGACATCCCGCGCGCCGTGGCCGACGGCGAGGTGGACGCCGGGCTCGTGATCCACGAGGGGCAGATCACGTACGGTGATCAGGGGCTCGCGAAGATCGGCGATCTGGGTGAGCTGTGGCAGGACGACACCGGGCTGCCGCTGCCGCTCGGCCTCGACGTCGTGCGGAAGGACCTGGGCCGCGAGCTGGCCGAAGACGTGAGCCGCGGGCTCGCCGACTCCATCCGCTACGCGTTCGAGCATGAGGACGAGGCCGTCGCCTACGCGCTCGATTACGGCCGCGGTCTCGACACCGAGCGCGCGCGGACGTTCGTGAAGATGTACGTCAACCCGTACACGCGGGACATGGGCAAGGTGGGAAAGCGCGCGCTCGAGATCCTGTTCGCGAAAGCCGCCGCCGCCGGCCTCACCGACCCCGTCCCCGCCATCGACCTCGTCTGATCCGCGCGCCCTTGCCCCGCCGCCAGGTGCAAGAGCGCATAGCTTCTGCGTCCCGCGACTAGTACATCCACAGGGTGAGGAACGCGACCCCCGCCAGGATCAGGGACGCGAGGATCGCGTACACGAATCCTACCGCCAACCAGCGCGCCAGCGTGCCGAGGAAACTGCCCCCATACGTGCGTCTCAGCGCCAGAAAGGGGTACACGGCAAGGGCGAGGAACCACACCGAGGCCATCACGCTCGCGGACGTCCCGTCCGGCTCGAGCCCCGGGATGAAGTCGACCGCCGCCACGATCACGGCCGCGGGCAGGAGCGCGAACGCGTGGAAGTGCATGCCGAAGACGAGATGCTCGGCATAGTAGCGATCCCTGTAGAAGGCCTTCAGGAGGAGCGCCAGGACGGGGAGGAGCAGGAAGTGCGCGTAGGAGAGCGTGCCCTGGACGGCGCGTCCGTATGCCTCAGGATCCTGGGCGGCGCGCTGGGCTCGCTCCTCGAGCTCGCGAGCGATGTCCGGGGCGGCGCTCGCGCTGTCGCGGCTCGCTGTTGCCTTGGGCTCCTCGGCCTGTCCGGCCTCGCCTGAAGCCTCCTCGGCGGGGCGATCCCGCGGCCCGCCGATTCCGACGGTGATCCCATCCTCCGTCTCCTGGACGAAGCCCGCGAACGGCCCCCCACCCCCGATGGCCACGATGGTGAAATACAGGAACCCGGCAAAGACGTAGAGCCGAAGCGGCGGCACGTAGCGCGCGCGGCGCCCCTCGATGTAATCGACGGTCAGGATGCCGGGGCGCGTGAACAGGGGCACGAGCGTCCGCCAGAGCCGCGCGTCGAAGGCGAAGAAGTCGCCCAGGAAGTCGCGGGCGATCTCCGCGAACGGCCGTCGGATGTCCTCCTGGTCCTGGCCGCAGTCGGGGCAGAATCGGCCATGAAACGCGCGGCCGCAGTTGGCGCACGTGACCTGCCCGGCCGGGGCGGTCATCCCACGGTCAGCCGATGACGGGAAGGGCGTGGGGATCGAGCCGGCCCGCGCGGCGGGGCGCGCGCACCGCGAGGCGGTCGAGCGGCGTTTCGGGAAGGCGTTCGTAGAGGGTAGTCCGCTGGACCGGCGCGTAGCCGGCCTCGCGAATGAGCTCCCGGACCTCGGCCACGCTCGACGTATTGACGTAGTCCGCCTCGGCGTGCACGGACTCCTCGAAGAGCGTCCCGCCGAAATCGTCGGCGCCCCAGTGGAGCGCGATCTGCCCGGTCTTCTTGCCCTCGGAGAACCACGACGCCTGGATGTGGTCGACGTTGTCGAGGTAGAGCCGGGAGACCGCGATCATCCTGAGGTAGGCGGCCGGCCCCTCGGGGACCGGGCGCACCTTCTCGAGCGGCGTGTTGCCGGGCTTGAACGACCACGGGATGAAAGCCGTGAAGCTCCCCGGCGTACCGGCGCGCGTGGCGGCAGGCAGCAGGAGCGACCGGTCCTGCGCGGAGCGAACAGCGTCGAGGTGCGCGACGAGCTCGGCGGGCGTCTCGATCGAGCCGTACATCATCGTGGCCGTCGTGCGGAATCCCACGCGGTGGGCGGCCTCGTGGACCTCGAGCCACGCCTCCGGGCCGCCCTTGCGCGCGCCCAGCTTCTTCCGCACGCGCGGCGCCAGGACTTCGGCGCCGCCGCCCGGAATCGTCCGCTGACCCGCGTCCCAGAGCGCTTCCAGGACCTCGGCGAGCGGCTTCCCGGATACCCCGGCCATCCCCTGGATCTCGACCGCGCTCCAGAAATGCGGGGTGACGCCCGGGAAGCGGCGCGCGGTCTCACGGACGATCTCGAGATAGTAGTCGAGGGGCAGATCGGGGTTCACGCCACCCTGCAGGAGCACGGTCGTCGCTCCCTGCTCGACCGCCCAGCCGACCTTCTGGAGCACCTCTTCGACCGGATGCGTGTAGGCATCGGCA